>JAWLHF010000038.1:0-28319 GCA_041690515.1 Clostridiaceae bacterium
ATGGGCAGCCATAACCTGCAAGGCTTTGGCAAGCTCAGTGCAGTCACAGTGTAGGAGGTGAGAATATGAAAAGAATAGTTTATTATACCAACCAGTTCTTCGGACAAGTAGGTGGAGAAGACAAGGCGGGAATGGAGCCTGTCATAATGGAGGGGGCAATTGGAGCGGCAAACTTGTTTAAGGCTGCCGTAACCGATGCCGAGATAGCAGCTACAGTGATATGCGGTGACAACTACTATGCCGAGAACATTGAAAAATCCAGAGAATATATCGTTGAAGAAGTGAAAAAGTACAACCCAGACATTTTTATTGCCGGTCCAGCATTTAATGCAGGCAGGTTCGGCATTGCCTGCGGAGATATATGCAAGGCCATAAGTGAGCAGCTTGGTATTCCTGTAATCACAGGACTGTATGTGGAAAATCCCGCAGTCCTTATCTATAGAGGAGATATATTGATAGTTGAGACAGGGAAATCTGCGGCAGATATGCGAAAAGCAGTTCCCAAAATGGTGAAATTGGTTCAGAAGCTTCTGACCGGTGAAAAAATAGGACTGCCGGAGGAAGAAGGCTATATACCCAGAGGAATCAGGACAAATGTCTTTAAGGATAAAACAGGGGCGGAACGGGCATTGGACACTTTGGTGGCAAAGCTAAAGGGCCAGCCATACAAAACAGAAGTGCCAATACCTGAGTATGAAGCAATAGTTCCTGCACCGGGAATAAAGGAGCTTGGAAAGGCAAAGATCGCAATAGTAACAACCGGCGGGATAGTACCCATGGGAAACCCGGACCACCTACCGGCAGCTACAGCCAAGTTTTATAAAAAGTATGACATATCAGGCCAGTCTGCTTTGCTTGAAGGGAAGTATGAATCTGTTCATGCAGGCTTTGACCCGGTATATGCAAATCAAGACCCAAACAGGGTGGTACCCTTGGATGTATTAAAAGAGCTTGAAAAAGGAGGTGAAATAGGAGAAGTCTACCACTACTTGGTTACGACAACTGGTAATTCGACTTCTGTAGCGGATGCTACCAGAATGGGGAAGGAGATTGCAGAGGAACTCCTGGCAGATGGGGTTAGCGGTGTAATACTGACCAGTACATGAGGTACCTGTACTCGTTGCGGTGCAACGATTGTAAAAGAGCTTGAAAGTGCAGGGATACCGGCATCTCACATATGTACTGTAACAACAATATCAAAAACAGTAGGAGCTGTAAGAGTGGTAGGAGCGGTTGCAATTCCCCATCCAGTAGGCAATCCGGCTTTACCTCAGGATAAGGAGCATGAGCTTCGAAGAAACCTGGTTAGAGAATCCTTGAAGTTATTAACAACAGATTATTAATCATGTAAGGGAGGTAAATGTTTAATGGAACAGGCAGTAAATTATGGCATATTGTCACTTTTTCCCGCACTTATCGCGCTAGTTCTTGCATTTGTAACAAGAGAAGCAATCTTCTCACTACTTATCGGTGTATTGGTAGGGGTCCTCATTACAGGACAAAATGTACTTTTCGGTTTTACAGGAATGCTGCAGAGCGCTTTAGGTAATGCAGACTTCATATGGGTAATCAGTATAGAAGTATTTGTAGGTATAATGATTGCGTTTTTCCAAAAATCCGGTGCTATACAGTCCTTCACCAGGATTCTTGCCAGAAGGACTATTACAGCTAAAGGAGCACAGATAATAGCATGGCTCCTGGGGATATTCATATTCTTCAGCGATTACTTTAGTCCTCTCTATGTAGGTACTGTAATGAGAAGCATCACAGATAAGGCAAGAGTCTCAAGAGAGAAGCTCGCTTACATATGTGACTCGACTTCAGCACCTGTATGTACAATTATCCCCTTCTCTTCATGGGGAGTCTACATGGCTGGACTTCTTGTTGGTATAGGCGCTTTTGTGGATAAGAATATTGCTACTGAAGCAGTAATCAAGATGGTACCCTTTAATTTCTACGGAATCCTTTCTGTTGTAATGGTGGGACTTATAGCACTTAAGATAGTTCCTGATTTTGGTCCTATGAAGGCAGCAGAGAAGAGAACTCTTGAGACCGGAAAAGTTATAAATGACAATGCAAAGCCTTTGCTTGGCAAGGAGCTTACAGATATACAGCCAAAGGAAGGCATTAAACCAAGCCTTTTCATTAATTTCCTTGCGCCGGCTTTGATAATAATTGCAACAACACTTGGAACGTATGTTTTCACAGGGTCTGCCAAGACTCTCGAAGGCTTTGTGCTTGCAGTCGCATTCCAATTCGTAGCAATGCTCATTCAGAAGATGGGTACAGTAGTTGAGCTTATGGAAACTGCAATAAATGGTATCAAGGGTGTTATGTCAGCGGTAATGATACTTGCGCTTGCATATTGCCTTAATGCCATAAGCAAACAGCTTGGAACAGCAAATTATGTTATAAGCATGACTGAGAGCTGGATGACACCGGCATTGCTGCTGGTATTCACATTCCTTATATGTGCCTTCATATCCTTCTTTACAGGTACATCCTGGGGAACCTATGCAATAATGACTCCAATAGCTGTACCACTGGCATTCCAGCTGACAGGCGGAGCAGCAGCAACACTTGTGTTTGCAACAATAGCTGCAGTTATGGGCGGCGGCTGCTTTGGAGACCATTGTTCACCACTTTCAGATACAAGCATATTGTCTTCATTGGGAGCCGGTTCAGACCATATAGACCATGTAAAAACACAGCTGCCTTATTCCCTTGCGGTTGCAGGTGTGGCATCAGTACTCTATCTTGTTATTGGTATAGCGTTGTAGAATTAAAATACAATAATTCGGGTTCATTCCGGTAAAGATGCCGGAATGAACCTGAAACTTTAAGGAGGTTATTATTGTGAGAATTGCTGTATTAGGTTCAGGAAACGGAGGCTGTGCTGTAGCCTTTGAATGTGCAAAGGCAGGTTATGAGGTATCCATGTTTGATTTTGAGAGCTTTCCGGAGAATATAAATGCAATAAGGGAAAATGGTGGTATCTACTCGGAAGGTCAGCTTCATGGCTTCCAGAAGGTATTCTATGCAGGCTTTAATATTGAGGAGGCAATCAAGGATGCGGCCCTTATATTTGTAGTAGGTCCGGCTTACAGTACAAAACCCTTTGGGGGGGCATGCAAGCCTTATCTGAAGAAAGGGCAGGTGGTAGTAGTATGTCCGGGTTCATGTGCAGGCAGTCTTGTGTTTAAGAATGCTCTGGGTGCAGCTGTGGAGGATGAGGACTATATAGTAGCGGAAACCTCCACATTACCGTATGCGGTAAGGCTGATGGAGCCGGGGAGAATACATGTCTATCTCAGACTTAAAGATGGTGTTCTGCTGTCGGCGCTGCCTTCAAAGCATACATCTAAGGTCAAGGATATGATTTCATCAATATACTCTTATATGATACCAGCAAGAAATGTGCTTCAGACATCATTACAGAATGCAAATCCCATAATACATCCTTCAGTGACATTATTAAATGCAGGGCTTATAGAGAGAACAAAAGGTGACTTTTATTTTTATGAGGATGGTGTAACTGAGGGAACAGGCAGGCTTATAGAGGCATTGGACATGGAAAGGATTGCTATAGGTAAGGCTTTTGGTTTTGATATCATTCCGGATCCTGAACTGGGAATGAGACAGGGGTATATGCAGGAGGCTACTTATCACAAGGGATACTCAGAGGCAGAGGGCTTTAAAGGGATACGTGCCCAGAGCAGTCTTGATTATAGATATATAAATGAGGATGTGGGGTATGGCCTTGTATTTATGGCAGAACTGGGAAGACAGCTTGGTGTTCCGACTCCTGTGGCAGATTCGGTGATAAGCATAGCATCTGTAGTTATGAGAAGGGATTACAGAGCTGAGAAGGCAAGAACAATGGAAAGCCTGGGCCTTGGAGGCTATACCCTGGATGAATTGAAGAACTTATTGTAGCTTATATTACAGAAATTATACGGAGGTATAAAAAGATGATAGTTGGAACACCCAAGGAAATCAAAAATAACGAGTATAGAGTTGCAATAACACCAAACGGTGTCAGGGAGTTTGTAAAGCGCGGACATACTGTTCTTGTAGAGAATAATGCGGGGGTTGGAAGCGGTTTTGAGGATGTTGACTATATGGCTGCGGGTGCAAGGATTGTTGACAGAGACTGCTTATATAAAGAGGCTGAAATGATATACAAGGTAAAGGAGTTTCTTCCGGAGGAATTCAAGTATCTGAGGGAGGGCCTTATAATAATGACCTATATACATTCCAATGCATTCAGAGAGCAGACCGATGCATTTATAGAGAAGAAAGTCATTGGAGTCTCATATGAAGATATAGAAGATGCGCAGGGAGGTTTTCCTCTATTGAAGCCTATGAGCGAAATTGCTGGTAAGGGCGGCTTCCTTATGGCATGCCAATATTGTCAGAGGCTTTATAATGGAAGTGGACTCATGCTTGGAAGGGTGCATGGGGTCAGGACTCCGGAAATAACAATAATAGGCGCAGGAAATGCCGGCATTGGAGTAGCTGAGATGGCTGCGGGACTTGGAAACAAAGTTGCCATCCTTGATATCAGCTTGGAGAATCTTGAAAAAGCAAAGCAATGCCTGCCTTCTAATGTTGAGCTTTTGTACTCAGACGAAAAGAACCTTATTGAGTGCTTGAAACGGACCGATGTTCTGTTCAACTGCATACTCTGGCCAAAGTGGAGAAAGGATAATATGGTTACAAGGGATATGCTGAAGCTTATGAAAAAAGGCTCGCTTATAGTGGACGTTTCCTGTGACGAGGGAGGAGCAATCGAAACCTGCAGGTCAACAACCCACGATAATCCAACCTATGTGGAAGAGGGAATAGTTCATTATTGTGTTGACAACATACCTGCAGCATTTCCACAGACATCTACAGTTTCACTCTGCAATGCCACCCTTCCTTATGCATTGAAAATTGCGGACAAAGGTTGTGAAGCTGCAATGAAAGAGGATAAATATCTGAGAAAAGGCCTTTCCTTTTATATGGGACAGCTGACCCTGGAGGAAACCGGCAGGAAACAGAACAGACCGTACAAATCCCCGGAGGAAGTACTGGGGATAATATAACGGCTATTGGAGATTTCTCTTGGTTCTCTTGGGCATAGGCAGCAGCAGCTCTGCAAGTAAAAAGCCTGCTATTATTGGAAGTGTGATATAAAACCAAACCTCGGATTTTTTCATGAGCTTGAGGATCAAGGCCTCGGCCAGTAGTACACCGCCCCATATCAGGGAGTTTCTTGTTGTTCTATCCATATGAATAACCTCCTATAGGTATTGACAATTTAATTATAACAAAAAATCAGACAAAATATAGTACGTTTTCTTTTGATTCACAAACTGAAGTTGTCGAAAACAAAGAGAAAAGACAGTACACTGTGCATACAACAAGGTTCCCGAGACCAAACAGCAATCTTTGATCGCGTTGTTGTGTGGGGTTCTTATTATTTGAATTAAGCAGCCGATATATGCGGTTTTCGGCTATTTTGCCGTATTATAGGGGAAAGCTGAGGGTAAACTATTGGAGAATGCAAAATACAGGAGTGGTGAATATGATAAGGACTCCAAGGGTTTTGAAATATACAGGAGCAATTTTGTGTATAATGGTTTTGTTCACATGCCTGATCAGCTGTACCCCAAGGGAACATGAAACGCCTGTTGAAGATCCTGAACAGCAGGAAACTCCAACGCCAGGGGATACTCCTTCTACTGCACCGCCTCCCTCCGCCGAGGCTGAATCACTGTTGGAATTTTATCCTTTGAAGGAAGGCAATATGTGGGAATATGAAGGAGAAGGAATGGAATATGCTTCTGCAATACAGAAGGTGGTATTCAGCTCCGGCAACAGGCACCAGGTCACGGTGGACAACGGAGGTACCGTGATGGCCAGTGTATTGGAGGCAGGTGAGGACAGTATTGTAAATACTTTTATGTCGGGGGAGATTTACGACAACGAGAACCTGCTGGAGAAGCCGAGCAATGTGAACATCATATTGCTTCAGACTCCGCTGGAGAAGGGAAACTTCTGGATAAGCGAGGAGAACCACTATGAGATCATTGATACGGCAGCCGAGGTTGTTGTTCCGGCAGGTGAATTCAGTGATTGCATAGCAGTCAGAGAGACTTTCAAGGATCAGACCTCAAATATGATTTACTACTATAAAAAAGGAATAGGTATGGTTCAATCGGAGTTCAGAACCAACGCCGGTGATATGATTTCATCAAAGCTGAAAAGATACGAGTTGAAATAAAGTAAAAAGATTCCTTACATAGAGGAATCTTTTTCTTTTATTATTTGCAGGGGCGCGCATTGCCCGTCCGCTTCCTGAGGTTTGATATTGGCTTTGGTTTTCGAAAGCTGTACAAGCAATACTCCGGCAAGAATTATAACAGTAGAAAATAAAATAGTTATTGTAAAAGGTTCACCAAGTATCAATGCGCCCAGCAAAAATGCCACCGGTGGATTGATGTAAGCATAAGTGCCGGCTTTTGCCGCAGGCCATTTTTGCAACACATAGATATATGAGGAATAACCTATCAAGGATCCGAAGATAATCAAGTATAGAAGAGCACCAACTCCTTTAATCGAAAAGCTTACCCTGGATATCTCTCCCAAGGATATGCCCACTAATGTCAAGCCAATACCTCCGGCTAACATCTGTACACCTATATTGGCAACAACAGAGCCTGTAGGAGTAAAGCCCTTTGAATATACTGAGCCGACGGCCCATAAGAATGAACCCAGCAGTATTACTGCAGTGTACCCAGCGGCTGTACTGCCTTCCCCCGAACCTGAAAGCACCAGTAATGCAACTCCGGAAAAACCTATGATTAGACCGATCCATCCTTTGAAATCTATTTTCGGCCTTCCTGGTATGAAAAGCTCAATCAATGCCATAAACAAAGGTGAGGTCGCCACCAGCAGGGATGCAACTCCTGAGTGGACCCACTGCTCTGCCCATACAATTATGCCGTTGCCTCCTAAAAGCAGAAACAGGCCTACAATTGACTGATCCCTGATGCTTTTTATATCCCTTGGAAACTCCATACCCCTAATACGGGCATAAAGCAGCATGAGCCCGCCCGCTATAAGAAATCTCACTCCGGCAAAAAGCTCAGGAGGGAATGCGCTTACCCCTATCCTTATTGCGAGATATGTTGAGCCCCATATTATACAGACTG
This sequence comes from Clostridiaceae bacterium, assembly GCA_041690515.1. Classification (GTDB taxonomy): domain Bacteria; phylum Bacillota; class Clostridia; order Lutisporales; family Lutisporaceae; genus BRH-c25. The sequence goes on from JAWLHF010000038.1 coordinate 7,203, forward strand.
CTGCATATGCGGCTATGACTTTTGACTCTTCATTCTTAAAAAGCATTTTAACTCCTCCAATATATGTTTTGGGGTTGGATATCGTCTGTGGAGATTGATCGTTAGAATAATTATAAGGCATGGAGCAGTCTATTGTAAATACAAACAGGAATGGGCTGCAGGAGAAAAATCCATTGACACTTTTGCATATTGGAGATATTATATATTTGAACTGAATATGTATTGTCCGCTAGGGGAGCTTTAAGCTGAGATAGTGCGCTGCGATTTTTTTGCAGGTACTGACCCTTTGAACCTGTCTGGTTAATTCTAACGGAGGGAAGCGGTTGTGATTATGAATAATCTGACCGTAACTAATGTTTACGGTCTTTTTGTTTTCAAGATACTTCCCGGGCAATAAAAAGACTTCTAAAGAGGTTATTTGGTTCGGTTCTTATACAGGTAACCAAACTTATAAATTGATAGGGGGGTATTAATAATGAACAAGAATTCAACAAGGATGCTTACAGAAGCGGGGCTAATGATAGCAGCAGCCCAAATACTGAGCTATGTGAAGGTCTATGAGGCTCCGTATGGAGGGTCGGTTACTGCAGGGAGTATGATACCCATAATAGTCTTCGCTTTAAGATGGGGCCTGAAATCAGGGCTTATTGCTGGTACTGCCTATGGAATATTACAATTCCTGCTGGGGGGTGAAATATACTCCCTTCATATAGTGTCAGTGCTGTTCGACTATGTGGTGGCTTTTGGACTGCTGGGACTTGCGGGAATATTCCGCAGCAACATAAAAGGTGTTTTTACAGGTACTTGTCTGGGTATCATAGGAAGGTTCATCTGTCATGTGATATCAGGAGTGGTGGTATGGGCAGCGTATGCTCCGGAAGGAATGGACCCGCTGTTTTACTCAATAGTATACAATGGATCCTATCTCCTGCCTGAGATGGTGATAACCTTAGTTATAGTGGGGATTTTGTATAAGCCGCTTATAAAGAATCTGGGACAAGGAAAATAAAGAAGTAGATATCTCCTTTGAAGGGGATGCATTAAAGACATTTTAATAATATAAATGATAGGTTATCTTCAAAGGGACTCCCCAATAAAGGGAGTTCTTTTTGTTGTATTGGGATAATTTTCATTTTCTGCTATAATGGTATTGTTTGATTATAGATTTTTATATTACCATTGGAGGTTATTCAAGTGAATAGAAGATTATTTGCAGTACTGACTGCATTTTTGCTGCTGCTAACTGGCTGCAACGGAGGGTCTCAGAACAAGAATGCAGATCCCGAGAGAATCAGTATTGAGAATGAAATGGTGGTTAAGGAGTTTCCCGGTACTGTGAATGTATTTCACAGGGCTGAAGATGACATTATTCTTGGTGCGGAAGAGGATGGGCTTTATAAGTACTATGATATAAACATAAGCTCAGCTCAGGTTGAAGACAGCAAACTGACAGAAATGTCAGGGGAGTACTTCTATCAGGAGCCCATAGGAAATCAAGGTTTTGTTGTGGTTGAAGAATCGGCTTACAAGAACACCTTGAAATTTGTAGGCAGGAATGGAGAAGAAAGGGTAATTGAGGAAGATATCGGACCGGCAGATGCCATAAATATATCCATATCCCCCAAGGCCGGAAAGCTTGCCTATACAGCACATATTGAGGGTAAGGACATATATGGCATATATATTTATGATATTGTATCCTCAAAGAATATGAAAATCATGGAGATAAAGAGCGATGGCTTCATTGAGGGCTTTCATTATTTGGTAAACTGGTCTCCGGACGAAAGCAGCGTAATAGTACAGGATAAATATATATATGATGCTGTCAGGGGGGCGAAAAAAGGGGAGATAATGTCTGCGTTCTCCCAGTGGGCTCCCAAAGGATCAAAAGTTGCTTTTGTGCTGGAGGAGGAACCGCAAAGATGGCTTCCGGCAGCGGATTATCACATCTATCCGGGAAAGAAGGTGTGTGTTTATGATGTTGCAAAGGGAAGCTACAATCAGGTCTTTGAGATTCAAGGAGACGAGTTTGTATTCGGAGGCCTGACCTGGGATGGTGAAGGAAGACGGCTGGCTTTTTCAGGTATAAAAGCCGGGGATACGGATCAGCCGGATTGGTATATGAAACTTAACTATAGTTCAGTATATATAGTGGATATGGAGGAGAACAGGAGCACGAAGCTTGAGACAAATGTGGATGCAAGTGATGGTTCAATGATTGAACTTGCAAATATAAAATTCACCCGAAATGGCAACCTTCTCAGTTATACGGTGGGCAACTATGAAAACAGCAGCCTTCACCTGGTGAATACCGGCAATCTTGAAGCTGAGACATTTGAGAATGTTGAGTACCTGCACTGGATCGACGGAGAAAATTATACCATACCTGCGGAAGGAGATACCGTTTATTTCTGTATGGACAACTCAATATATGTAATAGATGAAAAGCTGGAGGAAAGTACTATATATACATCAAAAACAAATCTGGATGATTTCTATTTGTCCAAGGAGGGTAAGGAGATACTGATGATTGAACATCAGGAGGATGTATATACGGCAAGATACATTGGCAAATAGAACAGCAAGGAATGAGGTATTTGAATGTACGATAGAATAACAAGGGAAACGATGGTGAAGACTCATTTTGGCTGCAGGATCGAAGATATTGCAGATACAGTGATCCTTACACCAATATGGAGTTTGGAAGGCTTCAAAAGCAGCGCCGATACTATAATCACGGAGTTTATGGGATGGTATAAAGGTTTGACACTATCAGTTAATAATAAGCAAGTGACAGTAATAAGCAGCGGAATAGGGGCACCGATGTCGGGAGATTGTGCCCTGGCTCTGGGATATACAGATTGCAGCAGTGTGATATTTTCAGGCTCTGCAGGAGCAATAAATGAGGATTATAATATAGGAGATATGCTGACTGTCAGTGAAGCGGTTATTGGTGAGGGTTTTTCCCGCTATCACAGTGAAGATATTACAAAAGACTGTTTTGGGGAACTGGTCACAGGAGATAAGGATATTGCATGTGCTGTCATGGAAACTATAACAAGAAAAAATGAGAGATATGGAGTCAGCTGCTATGAGGGAAGGATATTTTCTATAGATTCAATATTGGGTGAGAGGCAGGATACCTTTGACTATATTAAGGGGAAAGGCTGTGATGGGGTGGAAATGGAAGTGTCTGCAATATTCACAGCCTGCAGGCGGGCCGGCAAGAAAGCTGCGGCTTTGATACTTATAAGCGATCTGCCTTTGAAGTACAGGAATCTTTTTGAAGGTATAACCGAAAAGGATGTAATGAGATATAATGAGATAAAGAAGGATCTGCCGGGCATATTGCTTGAGGCTGCATTAAATATATAAGCGGAGGTGCGGAAATTGAAGTTTGCAAGATTTGAGCATGAAGGTAAAGTGAACTATGGTTTGGTTGAAGAGGAAAGGGTCTGCAGGATTGAGGGAGATATTTTCAATGAGTACAAAGTGACTGAAGATAAGTACCTGTTATCCGATGTGAAGCTGCTGGCTCCGTGTAAGCCTTCAAAAATTGTTGCTGTGGGAATCAACTATAGGGACCATGCCACCGAGATGAAACATGACCTGCCGGAGGACCCGGTACTTTTTATAAAGCCTTCGACCTCGGTAATAGGTCCTGAGGAGAAAATAATAATGCCTGAGATGTCAGACAGAGTGGACTATGAAGCTGAGCTTGCGCTTATAATAGGAAAACAAGCCAGAAACGTTGCTCCTGAGGAGGCTTTCCAATATGTTCTGGGTGCAACATGCTTCAATGATGTAACTGCCAGAGACCTGCAGAAGAAAGACGGTCAGTGGACCCGGGCAAAATCCTTTGATACATTTGCTCCCATGGGGCCTTTCATTGTTACAGAAGCGGATTACAATAATATTGATATCGAGCTTGCGCAAAACGGCGCAGTTAAACAAAAGTCAAACACATCATATTTCATAACCAAAGCCCACGAAATAGTAAGCTATGTATCAAGGATAATGACCTTATATCCCGGTGACGTGATTGCAACCGGAACACCATCGGGAGTCGGGCCTCTTGCCAAAGGGGATGTCGTGGAAGTCAGTCTCCAGGGCATAGGAATACTTAGGAATTATGTAGAATAGCTTTGATACCGAATATTATCTCTAATCATGTACAAAATACACAATAGAGGATTGAAGGTCAGACAAATAAGTGCCGCACATATACGGCACTTTGTTTTTGTGCGGCTTTTCTGCCGTCAAATGTCTGAAAATTAAGAACGTTTGTATGCCCCTGGTGTACAATATTAAAAAAATGTATCCAAATTTTGCACAAAACTATTTTTTTTCAAAAAATAGATGATATAATAATAATTGAATAGAAATGACTGGACTTTGACGAAAATAGAATCAAATACAATAAAGGCAGGGAGGATTTTTATGAAGAAAATACTGGTTACAGGGGCTCTGGGACAGATAGGCACAGAGCTTACAACGTACCTGAGAGGACAGTACGGAAATGACAATGTCATTGCCAGCAACAGAAGCAAGCATGGAGATGACAGCTTCTTTGAGGCAGGACCTTTTGAACTGCTTAATGTGGTTGATGCAAAAGGTGTTGCCGATGTATGCAAGAAGTATGGTGTCAACCAGATAGTGCACCTTGCTGCAATCTTATCGGCAAATGCAGAAAAGAACCCTCAGACAGCATATGATATCAACATGAATGGAACATACAATGTTCTTGAAGTTGCAAGAGAGCTTGGTATCGCTGTTTTCACACCCAGCTCAATAGCAGCTTTCGGAGCCAGCACACCGGCTGATAATACTCCTCAGGATACTATCCAGAGGCCTTCAACTATGTATGGAGTGACAAAGGTTGCAGGAGAACTGCTCTGTGACTATTATTACAAGAGATACGGAGTAGATACTAGGGGAGTAAGATTCCCGGGCATAATTTCCTATGTGGCTCTGCCTGGCGGAGGAACCACTGACTATGCAGTACATATTTACTACGAAGCGCTTAAGAACAAAAAATACGCATCTTTCATTAAAGAGGGAACATACATGGATATGATGTATATGCCCGACGCACTTAAGGCGATTCACGACCTTATGGAAGCAAATCCAGACAAGCTAGAGCACAGAAACGCATTTAATGTTACTGCAATGAGCTTTGATCCTGAAATGCTGGCTGCAGAGATAAAGAAGCATATTCCTGAATTTGAACTGACATATGATGTTGACCCGGTGAGACAGGCGATTGCAGACAGCTGGCCCAATTCCCTTGACGACAGTGCAGCAAGAAAGGAATGGGGATGGAACCCACAGTACGACATGACATCAATGACAAAGGACATGCTTGAAAAGTTGAGAGAAAAGCTGAACATTAAATAAAAGAGTAAGATAGTTTAAGAAAGTATTATTTTATATAATAAATCCTTTTGACTATTGTGCTGTTCCGTTGCTGGGGCAATTGAATACGCAGAAGAGGGATTTCTAAGTGAAAAATATAACGTAGGAGGTAGAAAAATGGGTTTACATGATTTGGACTTTATAACTCAAAGACTCAATGAACTCAAGGAGCAGGGTGTCTATAGAAAGCTGCCCGTATTGGAAAGCCCGTCAGGAGCCAGATGTGTCATCAACGGCAAGAATGTAATCAATCTTTCTTCCAACAATTATCTGGGTCTGGCGAATCATCCGAGATTAAGGGAAGCCGGAAAGAAAGCAATTGACAAATGGGGCATGGGTGCCGGTGCGGTAAGGACTATCATAGGTACAATGTCCATCCACGAAGAACTGGAAGAAAAACTGGCTAAATTCAAGCATGTTGAAGCTGTTCTGGTATTCCAGTCAGGTTTTACTGCAAATGCAGGGGCTATTCCGGGGATAGTTGATAAGGGCGATGTAGTCATAAGCGATGAGCTTAATCATGCATCAATAATAGACGGCTGCAGACTAAGCAAGGCTGATGTTGTAAGATACAAGCACAGCGATATGGCAGACCTTGAAAGAGTCATAAATGAAGTAAAAGACAAGTACAATACAAAGCTTATAATAACGGACGGCGTTTTCAGTATGGACGGAGATATCGCAAAGCTTCCTGAAATCGTTGAATTGGCTGAAAAGTACGGATGTCTGACCTATGTCGACGATGCACATTCCAGCGGAGTGTTGGGAAGCAACGGACAGGGTTCAGCCCATCATTTTGGTCTGAGTGACAGAGTAGACGTACAGATCGGTACCCTTTCAAAGGCTATAGGCGTTGTAGGTGGTTATGTTGCAGGCAGAAGAAACCTAATAGACTGGCTGAACCACAGAGGAAGACCTTTCCTCTTCAGTACAGCTGCACCACCAGCTGTAGCAGCTGCTTGCATAGAAGCAATAAACATACTGTCCGAAAGCACAGAACTTACAGACAGAATGTGGGATAATGCCAACTACTTCAAAAAGAAACTCAATGACCTGGGCTTCAACACAGGAAAGAGTGAAACTCCTATAACACCTGTAATAGCAGGAGAGGACACAAAAGCTGTTGAGCTGAGCAAGAGACTCTTTGAAGAAGGCGTATTCGCTCAGAGCATTGTATTCCCAACAGTTGCCAGAGGAGCAGCAAGGGTTAGGACAATAGTTACAGCTGCACACACAAAGGAAGACCTTGATGAAGCAGCAGCAGCCTTTGCAAAAGTTGGAAGAGAGCTTGGGCTGATTAAATAATATAAGCCTGTTAAGAGCACCGTAAGGTGCTCTTTTTACATTCCCAAACAGCAGGTTATTGTAATTCCAACCGCTCAACTCCGTGGTATACCGTGAGCTCAGTGTTATCTTCTTTCTGAACATGACTGAAACATTTGCCAGAGGTTGTTCGTCATTATAAATGTTATAATTAAAGTATAAGTGGGGGGTGCAGATGTGAAGAAATACGTTGTGATCGTAGCAGCAGCATTTATATTAGCAGTAATAGCAGGCTTATTTGTTTTTCCGCAGTTTTGGACAACCGTCCAGTATTCTCCCGGAAGAGTCCATCTTGTGGTGGAAGGAGCTATTGCTGAAGCAGAGGATTCTCCTATTGTAGAAAACGGACAGCTGCTGTTTCCTATTGAAACAGTCAGAAAGTTTGTGGATCCGAATGCTCATTGGGATGAAAAGGCAGGCAAAGCGGTGTTTACAACCAAAGACAAGCTGCTCATAATGAAAACCGGAAAGTTGACTGCAATGGTCAATTCCCGTCCTGTAGACCTTAACATACCCGCAAGGCTGGTTAGTGATACGCCGTATATACCGATACAGGTTCTTGACAGTATGTTCGGAATAGAGCTTAATTGGATCAAAGAGAACAATGTTGCAGTGCTTGACTATGTAAAAAACACTGTTCAGATTGCTGAAGTCCAGAAAAACAACAGGCTGATAAGGATTGATCCAACTCTCTGGTCACCAGCAGTAAAAAAGGATATAGATAAAGGTGCGATACTCAGGGTTTTCGGTGAGCATGAGAAATGGTATAAGGTTCGAAGTGAAGATGGCTTTGTGGGATATATTGAAAAAAAACATGTAAAAACTGAAATCATACCATCAGACACACAGGTTGACGAGTCGGCCGGCAGTGGTACTGTATGGAAGCCGGAAATGGGTAAGATCAATATGACATGGGAATATGTAGGCAGCAAAAATCCTGATGTTTCGAAGCTGAAGAGCATCAGCGGCCTGGATGTGGTATCTCCTACCTGGTTCTATGTGACGGACAAGCAAGGAAATGTGGCAAACAAGGCTGATAATGGTTACGTACAGTGGGCACACAAAAATGGATACAAAGTATGGGCCTTGGTTGGAAACGGATCTGATCCGGAAATGACTCATGGTTTTCTTAACAATATTGATACAAGAGAGAAGATTTATCAGCAGCTGCTTATTTATGCGGAGCTTTATGATCTGGATGGGATAAATATTGACTTTGAAAATGTATATCTGAAGGATAAGGACATGCTTACCCAGTTCATGAGGGAGCTGGCTCCTTTATTTAGAGAACAGGGACTTGTGGTTTCCATAGATGTCACTTTTAGATCATCCAGCGAGAATTGGTCCATGTGTTATGACAGGAAGGCATTATCTGAGATAGTAGATTATATTGCTGTAATGGCCTATGACCAGCACTGGGCAGCCAGTCCTGTATCCGGCTCTGTAGCAGAGTATGGATGGGTTGAGGAAGGAATTAAGAGGATTCTGGAGCAAGTACCCAATGAAAAGGTACTTCTGGGATTGCCCTTCTATACAAGGGTCTGGAAGGAGGAACTGGTTGACGGAAAGACAAAGGTATCATCAGTTGCCGTCACCATGGATACAGTGAACAAACTGCTTTCAGAGCACAAGCCTGAGGTTATCTGGGATGAGGAGAGCGGACAGCATTATGCTGAATACAAGGTGGGGAAAGTCACTAACAGGATATGGATAGAAGATGACAGATCCTTGAACCTGAAGTCCTCATTGGTCCACAAATACAATCTGGCAGGAGCAGCCTCCTGGAGAAAAGGTTTTGAATCGGACAACATCTGGGCTATGCTTGAGGATACCCTGAAGGTGAAGCAGGATTATACCCAATGGGCCAATGCTAATAGTGCAATAGCGGAATGATGCGGTATAGACGCTTCATGGTTGCGGGTTATGGGTTGTGGGTGTACCTGGGTATTTCTTAAGGGTATAAGCACGGACAACACGGTTTTCCTACGGAAAAACACTGAAATCCACTGAATACACGGTGGGGAAAGTAAGCCTCTGTGTCATCCTGAGTGAAGCGAAGGATCCGGACCCTAAAGGAATACATGAAGATTTTTCATGGGATGAGCAAGAAAGTTAAGATTCTTCACTGCGTTCAGAATGACAGCGTAATTGAGAGATTAGTAAGCTTCTGTGTAATCGCGGAGCGATTCAGTGTAACATCCGTGTGTTCAGTGTTACCCGTTCCCTGCTTACTTATGTCGCATTTTATGCATGTATGAACCTGCCTGTAGTAAACACAGGCAGGTTTTGGTATTATTAGGTTATATTAATAATTTGAAAAGGCTGATGCAAATGACATTAGAAAAAGTTATAAGGATTTCGGTAAGGGACCTTGTGGAATATGCTTACCGCTCGGGGGATTTGGATTCCAGATTTGTCGGTATGGGCAGAGCCATTGAGGGAGCACGGCTGCATCAGAAGATACAAGGGTTCAGGAAAGATGAGGCTGCAGAAAACGGAGAGACCTATCAGAAAGAAATAAGCTTATCAATGACAATGGACTTCAGGGGCATGACCTTCATAATATCAGGAAGGATCGACGGTCTTATTGAAAGCAGCAAGGGCAGGACCCTTGAAGAGATAAAGACCACCACATGTCCTTTGGAGAAGATAAGCGAGGACACCTACCCCGTGCATTGGGCTCAGGCGAAATGTTATGCCTTTATGTATGCATCAGAATATGGTGTAAAGGTGGACAGCATCCGGCTGACCTACTACAATACCGACAGTGCTGAGCAGAAGGTGCTTGAGAAGCAGGTGTCCATTGATGAGCTTGAAGGGTTCTTCAGTGAGGTATTGGAGGGGTACTACAGCTGGGCTTACTCAATGCTTCAATGGGGGACGCTGAGGAATACTACGATTAGGGAACTGGACTTCCCGTACAGTCAATACAGAAAAAATCAGAGGAAGCTTGCTGTTGCAGTATATAAGACAATTGCCGCCTCAAAGAGGATATTCATTCAAGCCCCTACAGGTACAGGAAAGACTATTTCTGCGCTTTTTCCTGCTGTTAAAGCATTGGGAGAGGGGGATTCAGATAAAATATTCTATCTTACCGCCAAAACCATAACAAGACAGGTGGCACTGGACGCCATTCATAGGATGCAGAAAAATGGACTGCAGCTTAAAGCCATTGTGCTTACAGCCAAAGACAAGATATGCTTCAAGGAGGAGTCAAACTGCAATCCTGAGTACTGTGAATATGCCAGAGGTTATTACGATAAGGTGAATGCAGTACTGAAGGAGATTTTTGAAAAAGAGAGCATAATAACCAGGGAGATTGTGGAGGAATATGCTCAAAAGCATACAGTTTGTCCTTTTGAGCTTTCGCTGGATATATCCCTCTGGATGGATTGCATCATCTGCGACTACAATTATGTATTTGATCCGAGAGCCGCCCTAAAGCGCTTCTTTGCGGACAAAGGGAACAACTATGTGCTGTTGGTGGACGAAGCACACAATCTTGTGGACCGTGCCCGGGAAATGTTCTCTGCCGAGCTTTATAAGAAACCCTTTCTTGAAGTGAAGCGGGCAGTGAAAAGTATATCACCGCAAGTATCGAAGGCAGCGGGCAGGATAAATTCTCAGCTGCTGTACCTGAAGAAGCAGATTCAAGGCAGAAGCGGCTGTGTCGAAATTAAAGAGCTTGAAGAACTGTATCAGGGGTTGAAGGATTTTGTAAGTAAGGGAGAGGAATGGCTGGCTTCAAATAACGGCGAAAAATGGCATAAGGAGATATTGGAGCTGTATTTTGAAGCTTCAGCATTTCTGAGGATTTATGAGATATTTGATGAAAGATATACGGCTTACGTTGAATTGTCAGGAAGTGATGTGAAGCTTAAGCTTTTCTGCCTGGATCCTTCAAAACTCCTTGGCGAGATAACCGGCAGAGTGAAGGCCGCAGTATTCTATTCTGCTACATTGACTCCGCTGCATTATTTCAAGGATATACTGGGGGGCGGTAAGGAGGATTACAACATGAAGCTTCCTTCACCCTTTGAAGATTCCAACCTCAGCCTCAGTATAGCCCAAAATGTTTCTACCAGATACATAGACAGGGAGAAGAGTATTTCTGGGATTACGGACTATATCAAATGTGTTGTTGAAGCAAGGAATGGGAACTATATTGTATTCTTCCCCTCCTATAAGTATATGAATGAGGTTCATACGCTTTTTTCAATGAAATATCCGGCCGTTGAGACAATGATCCAGCACCCTGGGATGCAGGAGGATGAGAAAGATGGCTTCCTTCAATGCTTTCAAAAGGATACCCAAAAGGGTATGGTTGCTTTTGCAGTGATGGGAGGAATGTTCTCCGAAGGAATCGATCTGACGGGAGACAGGCTTATCGGTGCTGTTATAGTCGGGGTAGGGCTTCCCCAGGTATGCTTTGAACGTGACATTATTATGGATTTCTTCAGGGAGAAGAAAGGTATGGGATTTGAATATGCTTACATGTATCCCGGAATGAACAAGGTGATGCAGGCTGCAGGACGGGTCATAAGATCTGAGCAGGACAGAGGCATGGTGCTCCTGATTGATGATAGGTTTGGCAGCAACAGGTATACCGGTATGTTTCCCGAAGAATGGCTGCATAATAAAAGGGTGAACAATCCTGAGGAGCTTGGACGAATCCTGGAGAAATTTTGGGGTCGACAGACATAAAAATATGTCATACAAAAGTATGATATGCTATAATATTTACAATATAGCAAACATAATTATTGGATACAGAGGTAATCATATATGAGTGCAATTTCAGCAGAGAATATGAAAAGCTTCTCCGATACAGTATCGGACATGTATACCATTTTTTTCAGAAGATATCCCTTCCTGAAGCCTTTGCTGATGAATATCTTTTTTTTCAGCTCCGGCAACTTCGGCATAATAATAAAGGATGAGGGGGTTGTGAAAGGCGAGTTCACGGTATTTCACAGCACTGAAGGTAACATAGTCAAAGAAGGAATCGAGGATGGAATCGCAGTGAAGATGACGCTTAAATGGAAGCATTGCGAGGATATGATGCAAAACAGGAGGAATTATATGGAGAAGCCCTATAAGCTGCTGAAATTCTTTCCCACCTTTCTGAGATCCGTGTCAATAGACAGCAGGAGCTTGAAAGAGACTACTCTGGAAGGTGAGAAGGTGACATTGAGACCCGGGAATGAAAGTGATTTCTATCTGCTGTACAAATGGTACAACGATAAGGAATTGAACAGACTGGCAGGTTGGAACGACTCAAAGGTCACAGCAGAAAAACTCAGGTACAATATGTCAAGAAGCTTTGGCTACGACCCGATGAATCTCATGATTGACGATGAAAAGGGTACACCCATAGGGACGATACAGCTTTATGACTTCAATGAGCAGGATAAGAGCTGCAAGCTGGGTATAAGGATCGGAGACAGGAACTACTGGGGCAAGGGCTATGGTGAGGACGCTGTCAAAACACTGATTGAATATGCCTTTATGAAAATTGATATATACAGAGTTACTCTGAAGGTGTATGAGTACAACGAGAGAGCTGTTAACTGCTATCTCAAATGCGGATTCAGCAAGGAAGGAAGAACAAGACAGTCGGCTTATATTGACGGGAAGTTCTATGATGAGATAATAATGGGTGCATTAAAAAGCGATTTTTTAAAACTGAAGGAGCAATAAGAAAAATAGACTTGTCATTGACAAGTCTATTATTTATGACCCATGTCTTTCATATCTTGCATCATGTCTGATACTCTGAAATATGCATTTCTCGCTGAACGTGAAACCTTCTTTCTGGTTTTTGAGCTAATAGCAGGGATCAAGGCCATGCCTGCCACTGCACCTATGGCTCCCCATGTCATCATGCTTCTGGAGGCTCTTCGCATAACGATAGCACTTCCTTTCAGATTTTTATGTAGGATTTTAAATGCGTTATACTTATAGAGTGCTGCTTTTTAATTATAATAAACCATGAAAATTATAGAATTTTTCATACTCCAAGCAAATCAAAGTCAGGAGTATAGCAGCTGTCGGCAGACTCCGGCTCTTGAACAAAGCCGTTTTCCAGGCCTATTTCAAAAAAATAATCTATGACCATATCATATTCCCAATCTTCAAGCTTACGGTTTATTTCTTCAAATCTGCTTGCATCAAACATTGGAGTGTACTGGCACATAAGGCTTACAAAAGCTTGCCTGCCTAAGTTGTCCCTGATCCATCCCAGTATCTTTTTTGTATCTTCCTGGAGGTCGGGCAATACCAAATGCCTTATCAAAACACCCTTTTGCATAATTCCGTTATCATCAAACACCGGATAGCCTACTTGCTCAACCATTGTTTGAACTGCTTTTGCTGCATGACTGAAATAGTCCTTGGCTTTTGAGTATTTCATGGCATAAGCATCAGAATAGTACTTAATATCCGGCAGATATATATCAACAGTACCCTTCAGCATTTCTAAGGTCTCAGGGCACTCATACCCATTGGTATTGTATATTATTGGAAGGTCCAATCCCTTCAGCCTTGCAATTGACACTGCTTCTATAATGTGCAGGGCATAGGGAGTCGGAGTCACAAGATTTATATTCAATGCCTGCTGTTCTTGAAGCTCAAGCATTATATCAGCTAATCGCTCAATTTTTATTTTTTTACCGTAGTGTTCCTGACTGATCTTGTAGTTTTGGCAGAATACACAGTTAAGATTGCAGTCACTGAAAAATATTGTACCGGAACCTTTATCACCAGAGATGCAGGGTTCTTCCCATTTGTGGAGAAAAGCCTTTGATACAGATGCATCTGCACCTGCGCCGCATATTCCGGAGCTGATATGTCTGTTTGAACCGCACTTTCTTGGACATATTCTGCAGTTTTTTAATGCAATATACATGATAAATTCCTTTCTATAAGGGTTAATGATGGTTTTCTGCATTGCCGATAGAAATATTAAATCACAATAGAGAACAATTTTGAAGGATTTATAGATGTATTTATAGAATAACTAGAAAGCTGAAAAAATGATAGAATTTTGTAGATATGCCATGAAAATGATCTATCGGTATAGACGGACGCGTAATGCGCGCCCTACAACTGATAATAGCAATATGTATTTTTTATGACGTATGTATTGCGAGAAATATATCAAAATCAATTATACAAGGGTGAATGTTATGACTGAACAGGATTTATTATTCTCTTTGGATATCGGTACAAGAACCGTAGTCGGCATAGTCGGCTTTCATGACGGGCAGAAATTCAGGATACAGGCTTTTGAAGTGGAAGAGCATAAGGAAAGAGCTATGTATGATGGTCAGGTACATGATATAGAGCTTGTTGCTAAGGCTGTTTCCAGGGTCAGAGAGAAGCTTGAGAAGAGAACCGGACTCAAGCTTGAACGGGTGTCTGTTGCGGCTGCAGGAAGAACCTTAAAGACCTGCAAGGTTTTTATTGAGAGAGATACAGACCCTGCTCTGGAGGTGGACAGCGAGCTTATCAGCAGTCTTGAAATAGAAGCCATACAGCAGGCTCAGAAGGAGATAGAGGAGCTGAACAATAAGGAAAATCAGTCCTACTATTGTGTTGGATATGCTGTTGTGAACCAATTCCTCAACGGTAACGTCATAGGAAACCTTGAAGGCCATAAGGCAAAACGGGCAGGAGTTGAAGTACTTGCAACCTTCCTTCCAAGGGAGGTCGTGGAAAGCCTGTATGCAGTGGTGGCAAGAGCGGGAATGGAGGTTGCCAGCCTCACCCTTGAGCCTATTGCAGCTATGAATGTATCGATCTACAGCAGCCTAAGACTTCTAAACCTTGCACTGGTGGATATCGGAGCGGGCACTTCGGATATTGCTCTGACAAAGGACGGTACGGTATTTGCTTTTGCAATGGCATCAATAGCCGGGGACGAGATCACTGAAAAGATAGCAGAGGTGCTGCTGCTCGACTTTGACCAGGCTGAAAAGGCAAAAATATGCCTGAATAGTCAGGAGACTATCAAATATACCGATATAATGGGCATCACCTATGAAAAAAGCTCCGCTGAGATAATAAAGGAGATAGAACCGGCGATTCGGACCCTTGCCGGGGAGATCAGCGACAAGATAATGGATTACAACGGTAAGGCACCCAGTGCAGTATTCCTCGTAGGAGGAGGAAGTCAGATACCCAAGCTGGCGGAGTATATTGCGGAGTGTCTGCAGCTGCCTTCGGAGAGGGTGGGAGTAAGAAGCACAGATATAATCAAGGATGTTGATATAAAGAGCAGGAAGCTTACGGGACCGGAATTTATAACACCCATTGGAATTGCGGTTACCTCATATTTGAACAGGCAGAAGGATTTTCTGCACGTAACCGTCAACGGAGTAAGCGTCAAGCTTTTTAATTCAAAAACTCTGACAATAGCCGACAGCCTTATACTTGTAGGCTATAACCCCCGGAACCTTATCGGCAGAAGAGGAAATGCGGTATCCTTCAAAATTAACGGAAGGGATGAGATCGTAAGAGGAGAACCGGGAGAGCCGGCAGTCATATATCTGAACGATCATACCGCAGGACTTGACAAATCCATTGCAAACGGAGATGTGATAATTGTCGAGCCGGCGGTGGAGGGAAAGGCTGCGGAGGTATATGTAAGAGATTATATGGATGATTACCCTGAAAAGATAATATATATCAATGATACCCCTTTGATCCTAAAACCATCGGTACAAATAAACGGCTCAAAAGGAAATGAGGATAACCTGATAAAAGACGGTGATGATGTAAGCATCCGAACCGTAGAAAAGGTTCGAGAACTGCTTGAGTACCTGGGAGCAGAGTATTATGAAGCAGATATGCATATAAACGGTAAAAAAGCCGAGGTGGATGATACAATACACAATGGAGACTATATCACATATAATGAGCCTGAAAAAATAAAGCAGGAAACCGATGCTCTGCCCGGTGAAGCTCCGGCAGGCAACTGTGTAAATGTCATCCTTAACGGGAAGTCCACTACTCTCCTGACCAATAAATCACAGTTCTTATTTGTTGATGTGTTTAATAACATCGACATCGATGTAAGGAACATAAAGGGAGCAATATCTATGTTGCTGAACGGGAACAAAGCAAATTTCACCGACGTCGTAAATGATGGAGACAAAATAGAAATTCACTGGGATGAGAAATAGCATAAAAATTTTTTACCAATGGCATTAATGTTAGGGGGATTTGTATATAATATATTAGACCCCATGTACAAGTATTTTACAAGAAATGGGCGATAAACGGTATTTTGCGGCCTGTAGGCTGAAGTTGCTGATTTATAGTGTGGAGGTAGTGTATGAGCAGGGGTATGAAAATAGGAATCGGAATAATTGTTGTACTATTGGTATTAATTGTAGTCTTGAGCATTGCAATGGTAAGCGGTGACAAAATACATTCCAATATAATAATAAACGGTATAAATGTTGGCGGTCTTACATATGCTCAGGCTGAAACACTGCTGAAGGGAAAGCTGGAGCCGGCTATTGACAAATCAGTTATTGTACTTAAGTTCAGGGATAAATCCTGGAAATTGGGATACAGGGATGCGGGATTTAGATATGATTATTCAGATGCTGTAACCAAGGCATATGACATTGGACATAAGGGCAGCTTTGTAAAGAAGCTGGCGGATGTGATCACAACGCAGCTGAACAGGCAGGACATAGAGCTTACCCACTCCTTTGACACAGAGTATATAAGCAGGAAGCTTGAAGAGGTTTCCGAGGAAATCGGGCAGGAACCCAAGGAAGCAACTATAAAGCTGACAGATAAGGGTTTTGTCATCACTGATGAAGCTGAAGGTATAAGGCTGAATACCGAAAAGTCCTATGACCTGATAAAGTATCGGTTTGAGAGCATTTCGACTGAGGATGCGGAACTTGTTGTTGATGTTGTTGAACCTGAAATAAAAAGAGCTGATCTGGAGAACATAAAGGACAATCTTGGGGAGTATTCAACAAAGTTCAATGTTGCGGATGGGGATCGGACTCACAACATAAAAATTGCCACCAGCAGTGCTTCCCATGCACTTATTAAGCCGGGAGAGATATATTCTCTGGATAAGATTGTCGGTCCAAGACTCGCAAAATATGGTTTTAAAGAAGCCAATGTCATTATTAACAACGAATTGGTTCCCGGGATAGGGGGAGGCGTGTGTCAGGTTTCATCAACCCTTTATAATGCTGCATTATTGTCAAATATGAAGATAGTTGAGCGCAAAAGCCATTCGCTCCCTTCCAGCTATATACCCCTGGGAAGAGATGCCACTATATCTGAAGGCTATATAGACCTAAAATTTCAGAATACAACCAGTTACCCTATATATATACATGGAGAAGTAAAGGGGAGTTGGGTCAAATTCAGCATATACGGGCGCAATGAGTATCCCAGCCGTAATGTTAAGATAGTAACTGAGGTTGTGAAAAAAACTGAACCACAGATCAGTATAATTGAAGATCCCACTTTGCCGGAAGGAACGGAAGTAGAAGAGAAGAAAGCATATACGGGATATGTTGTAAAAAGCTACAGGATATTGCTGGAGGACGGCAAGGAGATTTTAAGAGAGGAGCTTCCTCTCAGTGTATATAGGGTAACCAATGGAGTGAAGAGGATAGGTACCAAGAAAGCAGACCCCGCCCCTATAGAAGAGGAAGATGCTTTTTTTGAGAATACCGGAGAAATCCCACAATAAATGCTGATATTGAATCCGTCGTTTGGCTGAACTATTTTGGTCCTGACGGATTTGATTATTTTTTTAATATATCGTAAAATGTAAATATATATTACCTGTTAAGAATTGGATATGGACAGCAGGGTCAAAATAAAAAAGCACATATGAGCATTCAATGATATAGAAAGTTACATCATTGTGTGCTGGGACAGGAGAGAAATATGAAAGAAGCACTTTATACAAAGAAGGTTACTTGCCCAATATGCAACACAGAGTTCTCTTCAGTGAAAGCAAAGATCAAAGCCTGTAAGGTGGATAAAAAAGATGAGGATTTTTGTACGCACTATACGGATGTGAATCCTATGTTTTATGATATTTTCGTTTGTCCTGTCTGTGCGTATGCGGCTTCTGAGAACTCTTTCAACGAGTTGGAAGATAAGGAGAAAAAGATACTCAGTGAAGTTTTCTCAAAGAGGACGGTAGGCAGGGACTTTTGCAGTGAAAGAGACCTGACTGATGCCATAGCAGCCTGTAAGCTTGCGATATATACAGCAGAGCTGAGGAAAGCAAAAGCCAGTGTCATTGCAGGGCTGTGTCTTAAGCTTGCATGGTTTTTCAGATTTGCAGGGGACAAGCAGGAGGAGACCTTCTTGAGTTATGCACTGCAGAATTATCTTGAGGCTTTTGATAAGGAGCCGCTTCCCATAGGCAACCTCACAGAAATATCAATGATGTACCTGTTGGGTGAACTGTCCAGAAGACTGGGGAAGTATGATGAAGCTATAGTATGGTTCTCAAAAGCAGTCGCAAGTCCGGAAAGGGCAGATAATCCAAGAATTGAGAGATTGACCAGAGAACAATGGTCTCTTACCAAAGAACAGCATAAGAATAGGGCAAAGTCTCAATAATAAAGAAAATCAAATAATGAAATATTATAAATACGAAAAGTCAAGCGCCAAGCTTGGCTTTTTCATTTTGTTTGCGTCCATTACCCGTCCGTTTGTTTTACTCCAAGTATATAAAAAAGCAAAGTGTAAAAACTTTTTCTGACAAGCGAAAACTTTTTATCTTCATCCAGGGTATATATTGTGAATTGAGCAATAAATCTTTTTGCATGATTGATTTCAAAAGAATGTGATTATGCGGAGTATGTGGGAGGTGACCGGATGTTTGATGATAAAGAGGCAATATTGAGGTTCAGGGCAGGTGATGAGGATGGGTTCAGGGAACTGTACGACAAATACGCAGGTTATGCTTTGAGGGTGGCTGCTGCAGTTACAAAAAGTAAAGCAAGTGCTGCCGATGCAGTGCAGGAGACTTTTATCAGGGTATATAGGAATATGGATTCCTTTGACATAAATCAGTCCTTTAAACCATGGTTTTACAAAATACTGATAAACGAATGCAACCGTCTGATGAAAAATATATTCAGAACTGTGTATTTCAGTGACTATTTTGACAACAATCCCGGAGAAGCATATAAAGAGGAATACGGATTTGAAGAGTATGAGGAGCTGTATGAGGCAATAAAGGCCTTGAAAGTCATTTATTGGGGCCTCTTATACTCAAGTACCTTAATGGATTCAAAGAAAACGAAATAGCCGATATTTTGGAACTGAATCTGAATACTGTAAAATCACGGTTGTTCAAGGGAAGAAAAAAGCTCAAGGAGTCACTGGAGGGATATGGAGAAGGGAGGGCAATCCATGGATGAAAGAGATTTTAACAACAGAATAAAGGAATCCCTGATAAAGGGGACAAAAGAATCGGAGGAACTGAAAGAGCAAGTATGGACTAAGATACAAAACAGTATATATGATAAGAAGGAAGAGGAGAGAATGTATATGAAAAGTAAGGGTCGTAATTTTGTGAGAAACGCAGCGGCAATAGCTGCCGCATTTGTAGTAATGGTGGCTGTCCTGTCGGCAACAACAACTACCGGACAGACCGCTATGAAAAGGATACGTGATTTGCTGGCACCTCAGAAGAGTATTACTCAGGAAATCGAAGGGGATAAAGAGGGCGGTGAATTCTCACTCCATACCAGGGACGGAGAAGTTGATTATGCCATATACGTGGATGAAGAAAGATATACTGTGGAAAAAGGAGAAGAAGCTGATAGAATCCTGCCGAAGTTCAAGGCAGACAGCAGATATCCGGAGGTTTCCATGGAGATAAGGCAGCTAAAGGATGAGAAACCCGAGGAACTTAAGAAGCTTGCCCTGGCTGAGCTTCAATCCAAGTATCCCACAGTCAGGGACATGGGTCAGGTTGAGGCCCCTTTGAGAGCATATGCACTTTATGCCAACAATGGGCAGAAAAGCACCGACATAGTCATAAAGCAATACTTTGTAGATAACGGTAAAGGTGGTACCATTCAAATAACTCAGAAGTACTTCATTGAAGCAAGCGAGGGACACGGTGTAAGATTTGACAATATGCTTAAGGAATTGAAGATAGTCGATCTTTCAGAATAATCCCAAAAGCCATGATCAGCCGGTAAGGCAGTCATGGCTTTTTATCTTATAAATTGAAGGAATTGTGAAAAAATATTTAAAATTATTTCACCTTAAATTAATTGAATTGTCAGACAACATTAAATAAAATATTAGTAAAAGGCTTACAGTATTGGAAGTAAAAACGAAATGATAGAAAATTTTGCAGCTGTTGCACATGGCTCTTTGTGAGTGGAATTGCTGTAGAGAATTTGTAAGCTCAAAACAAAATTAATGGAGAAATGGCTTGGGGGTTTAGCATGAGTAATAATTATGAATCCATAAGAAGGATTGAGAAAAGCGTATCGAAAGCTATTGTGGGAAAAAAGGATACTGTGGAAAAGCTATTGGTGGCTCTGCTGGCAGGTGGACATGTGCTTATTGAGGATGTGCCCGGTGTCGGTAAAACCACCTTGGTTCACGCAATCGCCAGATCCATCGGTTGCAGCTTCAAGAGGATACAGTTCACCCCTGACCTGCTTCCGTCGGATATCACGGGGGTAACGGTATATAATATGAAGAAGGGTGAATTTGAGTTCAAGGAAGGACCCATAACGTCCAATATCATTTTGGCTGACGAGATAAACAGGGGGTCGCCAAAGACACAGTCAAGCCTCCTTGAAGCTATGCAGGAAAGGCAGATAACGGTTGACGGCAATACTTACAAGCTGCCGGAGCCATTTATGGTGCTTGCGACACAAAACCCCATAGAATATGAGGGTACCTTTCCGCTGCCTGAAGCACAGATAGACAGGTTTACAATAAGGATATCCATGGGTTACCCCAGCTATGCCGAAGAGAAGAGTATTATGAACAGATACAATACTGGAAATCTGTCTGTGGAAATTGAGCCTGTAGTCAGTGGAAATGACATGCTGGAGATACGGAAAGACGTTGAACGGGTTCATGTGGATGATTCTGTACAGGATTACATAGTACGTATAGTACAGGCAACAAGAAGCCATAAGGATATATACCTGGGCTGCAGTCCAAGGGGAACCCTGGCATTGCACAGCAACTGCCGCGCATTAGCCTATATAAGGGGAAGGGATTATGTGCTGCCTGATGATGTGAAGGAGCTTGTGCCATGCACCCTTGCCCACAGAATAATTCTGAAGTCTGAAGCAATGATACAGGGAAAGGATCAGGATTCTGTACTTTCGGAAATACTAA
>JAWLHF010000039.1:0-27711 GCA_041690515.1 Clostridiaceae bacterium
TTCGCTTCCCTTGGCGGAAACTTCTCTGAAAGGTCAGGAGTGTTCAATATAGGTCTTGAAGGAATTATGACGATGGGTGCTTTTAGTGCGGTTTTCTTTTCATTTAAGACAGGATCCCCGTGGGCAGGACTGTTAGGCGCAATGGTTGTTGGAGGTCTTTTTGGCCTGCTATTGGCATTCCTGAGCATATATTTCAAGGCTAATCAGGTTATTGTAGGTACAGCTATAAATATTCTCGCTGCCAGCCTTACGACCTTCCTGTTGGTTGAAATATGGGGAAGACCAGGTCAGACGGACAATGTTGAGTACTTCAAGGCATGGGGACCCTTTAACCTATTTACATATCTTGCATTTGCCATGGTCATTGTTTCCTATTATGTAATGTACAAGACTCCCTTTGGACTGAGATTACGTGCAGTCGGTGAGCATCCAAGAGCGGCTGATACACTGGGTGTGAATGTATATGTAATAAGGTACGTATGTGTAATTATAAGCGGTGTGCTTGCCGGTATCGGCGGAGCTTCATTATCAATAGGTTCCCTTAGTCTTTTCAAGGAGGGAATGGTAGCAGGTAAAGGATTTATAGCACTGGCTGCGTTGATATTTGGGAAATGGAATCCTATAGGAGCGGCACTTGCTTGTCTTTTCTTCGGTTTTGCCGTTGCACTGGAGACAGTTGCAACAGGACTGCCGGTGCCAAAAGAGTTTCTGTTCGCACTGCCGTACATAATGACTATGCTGGCAGTATCAGGATTTGTCGGTAAATCTGTAGGTCCGGCAGCAGGCGGGATTCCATATGAAAAAGGTGAAAAGTAGGAACAAAAAATGCGCTTCGGCGCATTTTTTTATGCCAACTATTTACAATGCAAAAAAATATGATAAAAACTATAATTATGCTATAATATAACTAGGTTTGCAGCAATTAAGCATATAATATGTGCTTTGTATAATACACTTATAGTAGAATATTATTTCATCGATCGGGGGGGTGATGGAATGAGAATGGGATATGAATTGGTCATAGAACAACAACAAAAGCTTATCATGACACCTGAGCTCAAACTGGCACTGAAGATCCTTCAGCTGCCTGCCGTTGAGCTTGAAGAGTTAATACAAAACGAGTTGGAAGCCAATCCCGTTCTTGACCTGATGGATGAGAACAGGGATGAAAAGCCTGAAACACAGGAAAAGCAGGAAAAGCAGGAAAAAAAGCTGAAGGAAAAAGAGATAGATTGGAAGGAATACTTGCAGTATCAAGGCAAGAGCTACTCCATGGAAGGCTTCGATAATGAGGAAGCTTCCGAATCGTCATATGAGAATTTCATAACCTATTCATACACATTGAAGGATCACCTGATATCCCAATTGAGGGTCTCTCAAATCAGCAGGAAGATAAGAGATGCAGCGGAGTATATCATTGAGTGCCTTGACGAGAATGGTTACCTGACAACTACCCAAGAGGACATGGCAGGAATGCTTAATGTGAATATTGCAGCAATAAGGGATGCTCTGGGCATCATACAGACCTTTGAACCTTATGGAGTAGGTGCGGCCGATCTCAAAGAGTGCCTTCTGATACAGCTGAAGAATAAGGATATGCTTGATGAGACAATAGAGCTGATCATAAACAACCATTTGGATGATATAGCCTGCAATAGACTGAACAACATCTCCAAGAAGCTTTCCATCACTATAGAAGAAGCACAGAGACACAGTGATATTGTGAAGAACCTGGAGCCAAAACCAGGTCGTGCATTTGAGGGAAGTGCTTCCACAAAATATGTGATACCTGATGTATATATTGAAAAAATAGGTAAAGAATATGTGGTTATTATAAACGATCATTACGGCTCCAAACTTATGATTAACCAGTATTATAAAAATATACTGCAGTCTGAGGATAAGTCTTCCCAGGCTTCATCCTTCATCAACAACAAGCTGTCTTCCGCTATGTGGCTGATAAAAAGCCTGGAACACAGGAAAAACACCCTATACAGTGTAGTGAAAGCCATACTGGATTATCAGATGGATTTCTTTGAAAAAGGCCCCATGTATCTAAGGACTATGACTCTTAAGAAAATAGCTGAAATGGTGAGTGTACATGAATCAACAGTTAGCAGGGCTATAAACGGAAAATATGTACAGACACCTAGAGGGATATTTGAGATAAAGTATTTTTTCAAAAGCGGAATAGACAATCAGGATGGAGAGGCCATTTCCTCAGAGAGCATCAAGAGAATCATAAAGGATTATGTAAGCGGAGAAGACAGCAGCAAGCCTGTAAGCGACCAACATATAGCTGATTACCTTGTAAAGCAGGGTTATATGATTTCAAGAAGGACAGTGGCCAAGTACAGGGATGAGCTGGGTATACTGTCATCATCCAAAAGGAAAAGATATTAAACGTAGGGAACTCTATAGAGTAACTGAATCGGATATGAGAAAGAGAACGAAAGCAGCGTAAGCTGCTTTTTTGTGTTTTTGTAGTAAATGAGTATCATAAGAAAGGAAAATGAAAAAATAAAAACCGACAAATATTGACATAGAAGCATTTGCCAACTATAATATGAGGTAAGTAAGTGATTACTCAACAAGGAGGAATAAAATGGTAAATTCACTTTTACATAGGAAAGAAGCTATTGTTTTGACCTCTATTGATGTGATTAATGAATTTGGAATACAGGGGCTATCAACTAGAGAGGTGGCAAGACGCCAAGGCATATCTGAAGGAACCATATTCAAGCATTATAGAACTAAGAATGAACTTATGCTTGCGATACTGGATCACTATTCTCAATATGATTCAGATATTGCAGAATCAATCAAACTGAAGGAACTAGATCCAATAGAAGCCATCCGCTACTTTATAAAAGCCTATGCGGAATACTATCAGAACTATCCTCAGATAACGGCAATAACACAAGCATATGATGTACTATCCTATGACAAGGAGTTAGCCGACAAGGTTAAGAAAATCTATCAAGACCGTTTGGGATTTATAAGAGATTTAATAGTTGAAGCACAAGAAAACGGCAAGATTCTTCCCAATACAGATAGTGAAAAACTGGCTGATATAATACTGGGAAGCTTCAGTGCTGTATGCCTCAAATGGAGGCTGTGCGGATATGACTTTGAATTGAAAGAGTATATATTATCTTTATTAAAGATAATTCTGGATCCTTATATTATAAACTAAGATTCAAGTAGAGGGAGGTGAGCTATATGAAAAGAGTACTTATAGTTGATGACGCAGCATTTATGAGAGCATCTATCAAATTGATGTTAGAAAGAAACGGGTTTGAGGTTGTTGGAGAAGCTGAGAATGGACTGAAAGGGATTGAATGTTATAAAGAACTTAAGCCTGATGTTGTGACAATGGATATAACAATGCCGGAACTGGGTGGTATTGAGGCTCTAAAAATTATTAGAGAATATGATCCAGGGGCAAAAATCATCATGGTCTCAGCAATGGGACAGGAGCCTATGGTTATGGATGCTGTTGTAAGTGGTGCAAAATCTTTTATAGTGAAACCGTTTAAGGAGGAACTGGTAGTTCAAACTTTGAACAAAGTATTAGGGCTATAGGGGAGATATATACAGGGGGTGATTGCTATTTCCGACAAGTCTATACATGAGCCTATGCTTGACATTTTTATTTTTGAGACATTGAAGCAAATAGAACAGCTGGAACAGCTTGTTATCTGCAATGAAAAATCCAGCTGCTATACTCAAAATTCCATAAATGAAATCTTCCGCATTATGCACACAATAAAAGGATCAGCAGCGATGATGCTGTTTGATAACATTTCCGCTCTATCCCATACCATAGAGGATTTGTTTTTTTTCCTTCGGGAAGAAAAGCCCAAAGATATCGATTGCTCCGGACTTTCGGATTTGGTACTGGAGGGAATTGATTTTATTAAAATTGAGATAGATAAAATAAAAAATGGGCATGAATCAGATGGAAATGCAGAGGAACTTACTAAAAGAATCAGAAATTTCCTGTCAGTATTGAAGAACTGCGAGAATCCACTGGCTATCTCAGAATCCGAGAAGCAAACACAAGATATGAGGACCCAATACTATATCAGTCAGGATAAGAAGGCTGCTGTTTCAGGGAAAAATGGATATAAAGCAATCCTACATTTTGACGAAGGCTGTGAAATGGAAAATATCAGAGCATATTCGGTAATACATAACCTTAGGGGTATAGTAAAGGAATTACAATACATACCGGAAAACATCATGGCCAATGATGAATGTGTAGAGGTAATAAGAAGAGACGGATTTGTCATATTTATGAAAACCGACCTTTCTTATGAGGAAATAGAAGAATTCCTGCAACAGACCGTTTTTCTTAAAGAATTATTGCTGACAAGACTCGATAATGCAGAAGCACAGGAAAAGTTCTTGATTGACAAGCGCATAGTACTTGAAAAACAAGAGACATTAGCACCAAAGCTCCTGAAAGAGGAAGTCGTTGTTTCTAGCGGACAGCAACAGAGCTTGATAAGTGTAAATGTGAACAAACTGGACAAGCTGATGGATTTGGTAGGAGAAATGGTTATAGCAGAGGCAATGGTTGTCCAGAATCCCGATCTAGGCGGTTTGGAGTTGCATAACTTTCAAAAAGCAGCAAGACAGCTTGGAAAAATAACAAGCGAGTTGCAGGATATGGTAATGTCGATAAGAATGCTTCCAATATCGGCTACATTTCATAAGATGCACAGAATTGTAAGGGATATGTGCAAGAAGCTGAACAAAGAAGTACAACTTGAGCTTATAGGAGAAGAGACCGAGGTAGATAAGAACATAATTGAACACATATCTGATCCGCTGATGCACTTAATTAGAAATTCGATCGATCATGGAATAGAAGCCTCCGAGGAAAGGTTGGGAAAGGGCAAACCACAGTCGGGAACCATAACATTGACAGCACAGAACGCAGGAAGTGATGTTCTGATAACTATTAAAGACGATGGCAAAGGGTTAAATCGAGAAAGGATACTGGAAAGGGCTAAGGAGCATGGACTATTGAGTAAACCTGAGAGTGAAATGCATGATAAGGAAGTTTATTCAATGATTTTCCTACCGGGCTTTTCTACTAAGGATAATATCAGTGAGTTCTCAGGTCGGGGTGTTGGTATGGATGTTGTGGTGAAGAACATAGAGATGGTGGGAGGTTCTGTTTCAGTTGAAAGCACACCTGGCTCAAGTACGACGGTCACACTGAAAATCCCATTGACCCTTGCAATAATAGACGGTATGAATATAAAAGTGGGAAAGGCAATGTATACCATACCCACAATTTCTATCAAAGAATCTTTCAGAGCAAATGAAAGAGAGTTGATAAAGGATCCCAATGGCAATGAGATGATAATGGTGAGGGGACAGTGCTATCCAATACTTAGGCTGCATGAACGGTTTAAAGTGGAAACTGACATTGTCAATATTCATGAAGGAATTATAGTAATGGTAGAGAACGAGGAAGACAGTATATGCATCTTTGCTGATGAGCTGGTAGGAGAGCAGCAGGTGGTAGTAAAGACATTGCCGGCTTATATTAGAAATAAAGGGAAAATCCGTGGCCTGGCCGGATGTACATTACTGGGCAACGGCAGCATAAGTCTGATACTTGAAGTAGCAGGTCTGGCTGATAAACGATGATGAGAAACTTGTCAAAGAAAGGAGATGCAATTATGGCTGAAAAGGAAATTCAGGAATTCTGGGAAGAAGAGGATACTCAAAAGGACAAATATCTGACTTTTTCTTTAGGGAATGAGTTTTACGGTATAGAAATCAAATATGTAACCGAAATTGTAGGGATGCAGCCAATTACTGAAGTCCCGGAGCTTCCGGAGTATATCCGGGGTATAATCAATTTGAGAGGCAAGATAATTCCAGTGATGGATGTAAGGCTGAGATTCAAGAAGCCTGCAAGGGAGTATAACGACAGGACTTGTATCATTGTTGTCGATATCAGAGATATTTCTATTGGTCTCATTATTGACAGTGTATCGGAAGTGTTATCAATTCCGGAGGGAGATATCGTTTCGCCACCGGAGTTCAGTAAAGGCTATAACAATAAGTACATAAAAAACATCGGCAAGGTCGGCAATGATGTAAAGCTGATATTGGATTGCGACAAGCTATTAAATGATGAAGAAACCGAAAATCTTTCCAATCTATAATACATAAAGGAGGATATATATATGAAATGGTTCTTGAATATGAAAATTGCGGTTAAGCTTATATCCAGTTTTGTAATAGTAGCAATAATTGCAGGTGTGGTCGGTGCAGTAGGAGTATTTAACTTGAAGTCAATAGAGAAGCTTGATACAGAATTATACGAGAGACACACTATTCATATTAGTGAATTGAGTGAAATCGTCAAGAATTATCAGTTGACACGTATTGCTTTTAGGGATATTGTCATAAGAACCGATGCAGATATAAGGGCAGGAAATATAGACGCAGTTAAGCAGTATGAAAATTTGATAAATGAGAATCTTGTTGAGTTTGAAAAAAGAATTAATAATGATGAAGTTAGGAAGGAATATGAGTCGGTATACACTCTTATGACGACAAAGTTCCCCAAATATAGAGATGATGTAATAAGATTGGCTCAGACTGTAACACAGGAAGAGGCACTTGATTATGTGTTTTCGCAAGGGACTGAATTAAATGATGAAATTTTGAAGAGTCTTGATGCATTAGTAAATCTGAAAGTATCACAAGCGCAGGCAGCTTCAGAATCTAATACTGCTACAGCTAATGCAGCTACAATAACAATGATATCGGTTGTTATTGGTGCGATTGCCATAGCACTTATACTGGGAATACTTATATCCAACATAATAAGCAGACCTGTAAAAGATCTGGCTAAAGCTGCAGACAAGTTAGCAGTGGGAGATATTGATGTAAGTGTCAATACGACAAGGAAGGATGAAATTGGTAAGCTTATGGAATCTTTTGCCAAAATGGTGTCTAATATCCGTGAGCAAGCTTTAGCTGTTGAAAAGATAGCCGGCGGAGATCTTACAGTAAAAGTAAATGTGAAGTCAGATAATGACTTAATGGGCAAGAAACTGACTGAAATGATTGAAAAGAATAATGAAGTACTGGGCAATATAAGTGCTGCATCTGAACAGGTGGCTTCGGGCTCCAAGCAGATGTCCGACTCCAGTATGGCGCTTTCACAGGGAGCAACTGAGCAGGCAAGCTCAATAGAAGAATTGACGGCTTCTCTTGAAGAAGTTTCTTCACAGACTAAAATGAATGCAGATAATGCTAACCAGGCTAATGAATTATCAGAAATTGCAAAGACCAACGCAGAGCTTGGAAACAGACAGATGCAGGAGATGCTTAAAGCTATGGTAGAGATCAATGAATCCTCCTCTAGTATTTCTAAGATAATCAAGGTTATTGATGAAATAGCATTCCAGACGAACATTCTTGCGCTAAATGCCGCAGTCGAGGCTGCAAGGGCAGGACAGCACGGTAAAGGCTTTGCGGTAGTAGCAGAAGAAGTGAGAAACCTGGCAGCTCGTTCCGCAAATGCTGCCAAAGAGACTACAGACATGATTGAAGGTTCAATCAAAAAGACGGAGGGTGGAACAAAGATTGCTAATGACACTGCAAAAGCTCTGAATGAAATAGTTGAAAATATTGAGAAGGTAGCTAATCTTGTTGGCGATATTGCTGTCGCTTCCAATGAGCAAGCAGCAGGAGTAGCCCAGATCAATCAGGGAATCATGCAGGTATCTGAGGTGGTACAGACTAACTCAGCTACAGCTGAAGAAAGTGCAGCCGCCAGTGAAGAACTCTCCGGACAAGCAGCGCTCCTGAGAGAGATGGTGTCTAAGTTCAAACTACAAAAAGGTGGTCTCAATAATAACAAGTTTGATGATTTAGACCCTGAGATATTGAGAATGCTTGAAGACATGTCTGATAAGAAAAATGCACCGACAGCTCCTGACAAGGAAACCAATACTGAAGCAGCAGCCTCAAAAAGCAAAATAGTCCTCAGTGATAAAGAGTTTGGTAAATATTAGAATATATGGTGAGAGACGGCAAGTATGCATTTGAATAGCTTGTATTTGCCTTTAAAGTAACAAGAAGTACTATAAGGGAGAGGACAATTTGTCCTCCCCCAAAATATATAGGTGGTATCTTATGATTAATATTACAGAAAAGGAATTTTCCAAGCTAGCAGAATTCATAAAATCCAATTATGGCATAAATCTGAAAGAAGAGAAGAAGGCCTTGGTAATGGGAAGGCTTTATAATGTGCTGATACAAAGGGGCTTTAAGAGCTTCTCTGATTATTATGATTACGTTGTAGCTGACAAGACAGGTGCTGCTGTAACAGTACTTATAGATAAAATTACTACAAATCATACCTTCTTTATGAGGGAGGCAGATCATTTTTACTATTTTAAGAGTACTGTTCTTCCTTACCTTATCGAAACTGTAAAGGATAGGGACTTAAGGATATGGAGTGCAGGATGTTCTACCGGAGAAGAGCCTTATACCCTTGCAATGATGCTTGATGAATTCTTGGGGAAGGAAAAAACACAGTGGGATTCTAAAGTCTTGGCTACGGATATATCGACTAATGTACTGGATACCGCTAAAAAAGGTATTTATGATAATGAAGAAATAGCAACATTACCTCCTCAATGGAGGCTTAATTACTTCAAAAAATATGATAAAGAAAGATCAATACTTGTCGATAAAATACGCGACGAGGTTATATATAGAAAATTCAATCTGATGGAACCGGTGTTTCCCTTTAAGAGGAAATTCCATGTGATTTTTTGCAGAAATGTTATGATTTATTTCGATAACAAAACCAGAGATGAATTGGTGAATAAGTACTATAAGCATCTGGAACCCGGGGGATATTTGTTTATAGGACACTCAGAATCACTGAACCGGGAAACAACACGTTTGAAATACATTATGCCTGCTATGTATAGAAAGGGGTAGTCTTATGAGAAGGATAAGAGTTTTAGTAGTAGATGACAGTGCTGTATCGAGGACTGTCCTAGCCAGAGGCCTTTCTGCAGACCCGGACATAGAAGTTGTCGCAACTGCTTCTGACCCCTTTGATGCGAGAGATAAGATACTTGTACATGAGCCTGATGTTATGACATGTGATGTGGAAATGCCCAAAATGAATGGGATAGAATTTGTAAAAAGGCTTATTCCTCAATATCCCATACCTGTAATAATGGTGAGCGGAATAAGTGATGCTGTATTTGATGCCATGGATGCAGGTGCGGTTGACTTTGTGACTAAGCCGGAGCTTGCATCTGTAAAAAGTATTGAACTCTTTTTAAATGAAATCATAAACAAGATAAAGATTGCAGTTACAGCTAATTTGTCATCCCTGAAAAACAGAAGCCAAACTTCAAGGATATTGGAGAACAGAAATATATCAAACGATAAGATCATTGCCATAGGTGCTTCTACCGGAGGCACTGAAGCCATATTTAATGTTTTGAGATATCTTCCGGGCAATATTCCGGGAATAGTAATTGTACAGCATATACCTCCTGTGTTTTCACAGATGTTTGCAGAAAGATTGAGCAGCACTACTTCTTTAAATGTTAAGGAAGCCAAAAGCGGAGATTTTGTTGAGCGAGGAAAGGTATTGGTAGCACCCGGAGACAAGCATATGAGGATAAAGAAGCTGGGAAACAGGTATAAGGTTGAATGCTTTGAGGGAGATAAGGTGAATGGACATTGCCCTTCAGTGGACATCCTCTTCGAATCAGTGGCAAAAGAAGCCGGTAATAATGCTATAGGGGTAATACTTACAGGGATGGGTTATGATGGTGCTAAGGGACTTCTGGCTATGAGGCGGAAAGGAGCAAGGACACTAGGACAGAATGGACAATCCTGTGTTGTATATGGTATGCCAAAGGCAGCTTTTGATGTAGGTGCTGTTGAAAAGCAAGTATCACTGGATGATATGCCAAAGATGATATATTCATTATTGGACAAGGAGTGACTATGAAAAGGGTAGTAGGAATTGGAGAATGTATAATATCGGATAACCCTGACGATATACTTGTTACATATGCACTTGCTTCATGCGTTGCAGTAACGGTATACTCTACAGCGAAAAAGGTATCGGGAATGGTTCATATAGTATTGCCTTCTCCCGAAGAAAACAGGGAGAACAGAATCGGACCTTATTATTATGCAATTACAGGAGTTCCACTTATGATAACCAGACTGTGTTCTGAATTTGGTTGTTTAAAGAGCGAACTAAGTACTAGACTGTTTGGTGGAGCAGATTCAATCAGAGAAAAGGACTTTTTTAGGTTAGGTAGGAAAAATATAATGATGGTTAAAGATGTATTGAGTAATATGAGTCTTAAATATGATGCAACTGAAACAGGAGGTTTTATTAGCCGTACCCTTGAGATGAATGTGTCTACCGGGAAGATATTGATAAATACACAGCCTATAAATATATGAGGAGGGGGTGATATTGCATGTGTTCGGATAACAGAAAATGCGAGTTTACAAAAGCTGTTCTGGAGTGTATGGGCGATGGAGTCGTATCAACAGACACAACCGGAAAAATAACCTATATGAATCCAGCGGCAGAAAGAATAACAGGTTTTAAACTGGATAATGTCTGCGGGAAGGATTTCAGTAAGGTTTTTATTCTGCTTGATGCAAAAACCGATGCATTTTTGGCAGACCCTGTAGAAGAAGTATTAAGGAAGAATTCAGCTATAGGTTTGAACGGAAATACATGTATTATAACCAAGAGTGGAAGTACAAAGTATATTTCTGCTTCATGTTCTCCGATAAAGGCTGTGGAAAATGAAAATTCAGGTGTTGTAGTCGTGTTCAGAGATATTAGTAGACTAAAGAGAATTGAACTTGAAAAAGAAAATGAAGATAGCAATTTGAAGAACATACTGGACGGTGCACCGGTTGGTATGATTACTTTAAATGAAAACGGGCTAATCAGCCATGTTAACTCATCAGCTTTATCCATACTGGGAAAGAAGAAGGAAGCGGTCATAGGTGAAAGCATTGGGGGCAGTTTTGACTGTAAGGTAAGTATGGAAAGTGAAAAGACTTGTGGACAAAGTGGTGCATGTAAGTATTGTGAGTTGAGAATAGCTGTTGAACAGGCTCTTAATGACAATAAGGCTTCAAGCAAAATTGAATTCAGTAAGATTCTTGTGAAAAATGGATATGATAGTGTTTGTTGGTTTAGGGCAAGTGCTACTCCAATAGCAGTAAATGGAAAGCAAAATGTGGTAGTGGCGATTATGGATATAACAGATAGTAAGGACAAGGAATTATCTATTGTAAAATCCAGGGATTTTTGTATGAACCTGTTGAATCAGCTTCCTGCTATGGTTTGGAGTACAGATCTTGACATGAAATGTGATTATGTAAGTCAAAGCTGGATAGATTATACAGGTCGGTCCCTAAAGGACGCTCTGGAAAATGGATTGCCAAAATCTGTTCACCCTGAAGATATAGAGGATTGCAGTAAAGTAAGTCGTATAGCCTTTAAGAATAAGCGGCAATATGAACATGAATTCCGAATTCTAAGGTATGACGGGCAATACAGATGGTGCTTCAATGTAGGAGCGCCATACTATGACATAGATGGTCAGTTTAAGGGGTATGTTGGAGCATTATATGACATAACTGATAAAAAGCAAGCAGAGGAAAGTCTGAAACGATATCAGAGATTATCTGAAAATGCACGTGATATAATATTGTTTATAGAAATGGACGGCAAAATCATAGATGCCAATAAGGCTGCAGTTGATACATATGGATACACCTATGATGAACTTTGTTCTATGAATATTTGTGAAATAAGGAAAAACTGGGGTATTACCAAACAACAGATGAAGAAAGCAAAGGAGCAGGGAATCTCTTTTGAAGCATTCCATTTCCGTAAAGATGGTAGCTTCTTTCCCGTGGAAGTTAGCTCCCAAGGAACTACAATAGATGGGAAGCCTGTTCTCTTAAGTATAGTCAGAGATATAACAGATCGCAGATTGGCCGAAAAAGCAATGAGGGATAGTGAAGAGAAATACAGGACACTTTTTAATACAGCAACTGATGCAATATATCTTTATGAGATAATAGAAGATAATGATAAACTTGGGAGGATTATAGAGGTTAATGACATAACCTGCTGGAGACTGGGCTATTCAAGGGATGAGTTGTTGAAACTTCATATTATGGATATCAATAAAAACGATAATTTTGAGCATGTAGCCTCAATAATTGATACAGTAATGGAAAAAGGAAACTATACCTATGAAAATGTGCACGTTACCAAGAGTGGGAGAGAGATTCCTGTTGAGGTTAATGCACATTATATTGAGAGAGATGGTAAAAAATGCATATATTCTCTTGCCAGAGACATAACAGAAAGGAGAAAAAGCGAATCAATCATTAGGAAAAGCCAGGCTAAATATTATTCCTTATTTATGAACTTAATGGATGCTTTTGCTTATAGTAGTATAATATATGATGAAAATGGTAAACCTGAGGATTTTGTTATAACAGAAGTAAATACTGCATTTGAGAAGATGTTTAATAAGAGCATGGAAGAAATCGTGGGTAATACTTGTACGGATTTGTTTCCGGTTTTTAGCAGCTACCTCATCAATTTATTAGGGGAAAAACAAAAGAAGAATGGCAGGATAGACAGTGTAAGAATCAATGAATATTATTA
Source organism: Clostridiaceae bacterium (assembly GCA_041690515.1). Classification (GTDB taxonomy): domain Bacteria; phylum Bacillota; class Clostridia; order Lutisporales; family Lutisporaceae; genus BRH-c25. Next base: position 12,737 of record JAWLHF010000039.1, read on the forward strand.
CGAAGAATACCAGCAATGGTATTCCTTCCTGATATTCGAGCCGGAAAAGGGTTTTTTAGCAATTACAATAGAACAGATTACAGAAAAGAAGTCTGCGGAGGTTGAATTGAAAAAGGCAAAAGAAGCAGCTGAAGCAGCAAATAAAGCCAAAAGCGAGTTTCTGGCAAATATGAGCCATGAAATACGTACTCCCATCAATGGTATGGTGGGAATGATAGATTTGACACTCTTAACTGAGCTTGACTACGAACAGAGAGATAATCTAAGCACGGCGAAAACCTGTGCAGATTCACTACTGAAAATAATCAATGATATCCTTGACTTTTCAAAGATGGAAGCAGGTAAGCTGGTAATAGAGAAAATCAACTTTGACTTTAATGAGCTGATAGCTGACTTAGTCAAAGTACATTCTGTAAATGCAGCAATTAAAGGAATTGACCTAAGATATAGCCTTTCCTCCAGTATACCACAGTATCTGCAGGGAGATCCCCTGAGGCTGAAACAAGTGCTCAATAACCTAATGAGTAATGCTATTAAGTTCACTGATAATGGAGAAGTGGCATTAGGAGTGAAGAAAAGTAACGAAAATAGCGGTTTCCTGGAGTTGGAGTTTTCAGTATCTGATACAGGTATGGGTATCGACCAGAAGGATATGAGGAAGCTCTTTAAAACGTTCAGTCAGTTGGATGGGTCTTTTACAAAAAAACATGGCGGCACAGGCCTTGGGTTGGTTATATCAAAGCAGCTTGTCGAAGTGATGGGTGGTACTCTATGGGTTGAAAGTAAAAAAGGAAAGGGCAGTACATTCTATTTTACTCTTAAATTTAGAGCAGGCAGAAAGGTAAAGGGTAAGTCTGAGCAAAGACCTAGTTTCGACAAGACATTAAATGCTCTTAATATACTCGTTGCCGAAGATGACAAGATAAGTCGAAGAGTAATAGAAAAAATGCTTATTGAAAAAGGTCATTCCGTAGATACTGCTCAGAATGGACAGGAAGCTGTGAAGATGTCACAGGAAAAGATTTATGATGTGATACTCATGGATATTCAAATGCCTGAGATGAACGGGCTGGAAGCAACGAGAAAAATTAGGGAAATAGAAGGAGCAGAAAAGCATACCCCAATAATTGCAATAACAGCGTATGCCCTTCAGGGTGACAGGGAAAGATTCCTTTCAATGGGTATTGATGAATATATCTCGAAGCCTGTACATATGGAGGAGTTATTTTATACATTGGAAGGCATTACAAATCACAAATTGCAGTGGAAGTCCATGGAACCAATCAATGGTGTTGTAATTAATGAATACGGTGAAGTAGTGTTTTCCAGAAAGAATAATGCCGAGCTGCATGTTGTGGATTTATCACAGCTAGAGATGATATTACAGAAAATTGTTGTACTTGAGTCAATTGTGAAGTCCGATAACTTTAGTGCAATTGAAAAGGCAGCTAATGAAGTGAAGACTCTCTCAGACAAGGCAAATGTAGAACAAATCAAAAGCGCAGCTTTTAAGGTTGAACTTGCTGCCAGAAGGGGAAATCTGCAGGAAATTATAAAAAAGATTTCTGTACTACGAGAAGAATATGAGACATTTAAAAAGTCGGTTATGTAATAAAGGAGGTATGAAAATGAGAGTATTGATTGCTGAAGACGATATAGCCAGCAGAAAATTTCTACTTAAGTTTCTTTCACAGTATGGCGAATGTGATGTAGTTGTTGACGGACTTGAAGCATTAGATGCGTACCTTATGTCTGTTAATGACAATGAACCTTATGATTTGATTTGTCTGGACATAATGATGCCAAAGGTAGATGGAGTAAAGGTACTGAAAGCTATAAGGGATCTTGAAACCCAGAAGGGAATTTTACCTGAGAAGAGAAGCAAGATAATTATGACAACAGCTTTAGCAGAATCGCAATATGTTCAGAATGCTTTTGAAATTGGCTGTGAGGCTTATGCAGCAAAACCTATTGATACGCAGAAACTTGTTGAGGTAATTAAAAAGCTTGGACTTATTGACAATGACAGTATTCAGAAATAATCCGGTAGGGTAAACTGCACAAGTGGCATATGTCGCTTGTGCAGTTTTTTCTGTAGGTAATTAATAAAATAATGCAAATAATACATTTATATATTGAAATTGGAATTAACATATAATATAATTGTCTTAACGGGACGATAATATAGTATGCGGGATAAAAATTGACCATAGGGGTAATAAGATGAGTGAATTGATAAATTTGCAGAAGAGACTGGTTCCGGAAGTAATAGATATTACAGAGAAAAGGTACAGTATCCTTAGGGCAATTGAGTTCAATCAGCCTGTCGGAAGGCGTGCCCTTGCAGTTGCGCTGGGACAGAGCGAACGGTGGGTAAGAAGCGAGCTTGATATACTTAAGAGCCAGAACCTCATTGATATTCAGGCACTTGGTATGTTTGTTACAGATGAAGGCAAAGAGGTAATATACAAGCTCAGGGACTACATATCGGAGCTTAAAGGTCTCAAAGACCTGGAGAATACAGTTAAGGCAATGCTAGGTATAAAAGAGTTCATCGTAGTGCCCGGGGATACCGAGAAGGACCCTCAGGTACTTATCGAGATATCCAAAGTAGCCTTTGAATATCTTAAAGGAGTAATAGAGGACAACAATATCATAGCGGTAAGCGGAGGTTACTCTGCGTTATCTGTCGCTGAAAATGCATACAAGGTCAATGGGCAGAACATAACTGTAGTACCCGCCAGAGGCGGGATAAAAGCCGATCTGGAGCGTCAGGCAAATATAGTTGCAGCCAAGCTGGCAAAGAATATTGGAGGTAATTATTATCTGCTGCATCTCCCGGATAATATCAGTGAGGATATGATAAAGAGGATGTCCGATGATCCTGATATAGCAAAGGTTATTGGCTATATAGCCAATACTGATATTTTGATATATGGTTTCAGCTCTTTCGAATCCATATGCAGGAAAAGGAACTTCACAGAAGAGGAAGTTGAGCATCTTAAATCATTGAAAGTTAGAGCAGAGGCTGTTGGCTGTTATTTCGACATCAATGGAAGGATAGTCTACAAATCAGGCAGCGTAGGTATAAAACCGGAATATTTAGACAGTATAAAGACAGTGCTGGCAGTCGGAGGAGGCATTCATAAGGCAGAACCCATAATATTGGTAAACAGGGGCAGGAAAAACAGAGTCGTTGTAACAGATGAAGCTGCTGCCCGTGAAATATATAAGCTTTTAAAAGGAGGAAATTAAAAATGGCATTAAGAGTAGGTATTAACGGTTTTGGAAGAATAGGAAGGCCCGTATTTAAAATCGCTCAGGAGAAATTCGGGAAAGATGCGGAGATAGTGTTGATTAATGATTTGACTGATCCTAAGACACTGGCGCACTTATTGAAATATGACAGCACATACGGAAGATACGACGCAGAGGTACAGGCAAAGGATCATTCAATAGTTGTTAATGGAAAAGAGATTGAAATATGCGCTGAAACAAAACCGGAGAACATCAAATGGGGAGAATACGGCGTAGATGTAGTAATCGAATCCACTGGAAGATTTACAGACAAGGAAGCTGCTATGGCCCATGTTGCTGGCGGTGCAAAGAAGGTTGTCATATCAGCGCCTGCAAAAAATGAAGACTTAACTGTTGTAATGGGTGTTAATGAAGACAAGTATGATCCAGAAAAGCATGTTGTAATATCAAACGCTTCATGTACAACAAACTGCCTGGCACCGGTAGCTAAAGTACTCCATGAGAACTTCGGCATTGTAAAAGGCTTGATGAACACCATACACTCATATACAAACGATCAGAGAATACTTGACCAGCCCCATAAAGACCTTAGAAGATCCAGGGCTGCAGCGTTGTCTATAATCCCAACAACTACAGGAGCAGCAAAAGCAGTTGCACTGGTACTTCCCGAACTAAAGGGCAAGCTCACAGGTCTGTCAATGAGAGTTCCGACTCCTACTGTATCAGTAGTCGACCTGGTTGCACAGCTTGAAAAGAATGTAACTGTTGATGAAGTAAATGCAGCACTTAAGAGAGCAGCTGAAAATGAACTTAAGGGTATACTTGAATACTGTGATGAACCTCTTGTGTCTTCTGATTTTAGAGGAAACCCACATTCATCAATATTGGATGCACTCTCAACAATGGTTATTGAAGACAATATGATAAAAGTTATTTCCTGGTATGATAACGAATGGGGTTATTCAAACAGGGTAGTAGATTTGATAAAATATATGGCAAATAAATAAAGCAAATAAATAGAGCAGTTAGTTATATAAATCGCATTGATTCGAGGCTTGCCTCGAAGTGCGATTTATATATTTGAAGATTTTACATATATTATTAATTGGGAGGAATTCTCATGCTGAACAAAAAGTCCATACAGGACATCAACGTAAATGGGAAAAAGGTGCTGGTAAGAGTCGATTTCAACGTTCCTATAGATGATAGCGGCAGCATAACCGATGATAGAAGGATAAGAGAGGCACTGCCAACAATCAACTACCTGAGGGAGAATAATGCCAAAGTCATATTGATGTCACACCTTGGGAGGCCCAAGGGAAAATTCAACATTAAGTATTCTCTGAAGCCGGTAGCTGAGAGATTGTCAGAGAAATTAGGATCTGCAGTCAAGCTTGCCAAGGATGTAATAGGTGATGAAGTTCAGGCAATGGTTGACAGCCTGAAGGACGGAGAGGTGCTTCTTCTTGAGAATGTAAGGTTTTATGAACAGGAAGAGAAGAACGACGCAGAATTTGCAAAGAAGCTTGCAGCACTTGGAGATATATACGTGAATGATGCCTTCGGTACAGCCCATAGGGCTCATGCGACTACAGCAGGGGTTGCCGATTACCTGCCTTCTGCCATTGGTTTTCTTATAAAGAAGGAGCTTGACATAATGGGCAAGGCGCTTACAACACCTGAAAGACCCTTTGTAGCAATTCTGGGGGGTGCGAAAGTATCCGACAAGATAGGGGTCATAGAAAACCTTGTTGACAAGGTCGATGCCCTTTTGATAGGAGGAGGGATGGCTTTTACCTTCTATAAAGCTATGGGACACGAGATAGGGAAATCGATACTTGAAGCTGACAAGGTGGAGCTTGCCGGAGAGATTCTTGCGAAAGCAAAAGAGAAGGGTCTGAAGCTGCTGCTTCCTATTGATATAGTGGTGGCGCCGGAGTTTAATAACGATGCACCAAGAAAAACCGTATCGGTAGATGAGATTCCGGAGGACTATCTGGGGCTTGATATAGGCCAGCGGACAAGAGAGGTATATTTTGACATAGTTAAGAATGCCGGGACTGTTGTATGGAATGGACCTATGGGAGTATTCGAAATGCCTAACTTTGCAAAAGGCACCCTTGCACTTGCCGAAGCGATGTCGGAGTGCAATGGAACTACAATCGTCGGCGGCGGCGACTCTGCAGCAGCAGTAGAACAGTTGGGTTTTGCAGATAAGATAACACACATATCGACAGGAGGAGGAGCATCTCTGGAATTCCTGGAAGGGAAGGTACTCCCGGGCATAGATGCCATAAACGAAAAATAACACAGCTTTGGTGTCAGGAGATGGGCACTGGGAAGTTGGACACTCGACTGAATAAGGCATTAGGGACAGAAAATAAATAATATTTGGAAATTTAGGAATATAACATATAATGTGAGGTGTATACTATGCGTAGACCGGTAATAGCTGGAAACTGGAAAATGAACAAAACCTTGGGTGATGCTGTAAAGCTTGTTCAGGATCTCAAGCCTCTTGTTGAAGGGGCGGCTGCTGAGGTGGTTGTTTGTCCGACATTTGTATGTCTGAACGATGTGGTGAAAACCCTGCAGGGGAGCAATATAGGCGTAGGAGCACAGAATATGTACCACAAGGACAGCGGAGCATATACAGGGGAAATTTCACCGGTGTTTTTGAAGGATATGAATGTTGGATATGTGATACTGGGACATTCTGAGCGCAGACAGTATTTTAATGAAGATGACAGTGCAATAAACAAAAAGGTTGTCGCAGCACTTGAACATGGGCTCAAGCCGATTCTTTGTGTAGGAGAAACCCTGGAACAGAGAGAAGCGGGCGTGACCTTTGATGTGATAAGCACTCAGGTGAAGGGATGCCTGGCAGGTTTTGAAAGCAGTAACCTGGATGATCTTATAATAGCATATGAGCCTGTATGGGCTATTGGAACCGGAAAAACAGCAACAAGCCAGGATGCCAATGAGGTAATAGGCTTTATAAGGAAACAGCTGGTAGAATTGTTTGGGAATGAGATGGCTGAAAAGACAAGAATCCTATACGGCGGCAGCGTCAAATCTTCCAATGCGAAGGAACTGATGTCCATGCCTGAAATCGATGGAGCTCTGGTTGGAGGAGCAAGTCTGGAGGCTTCTGAATTTTCCCAAATAGTCAAATTTGATGTATAATAAGCATATGAAATATAAGGAGGAAGGTTGACTTATGACAATAATAACCGACATTTATGCAAGAGAGATAATGGACTCAAGAGGAAATCCTACGGTAGAGGTTGAGGTTGAACTGGAAGGCGGAGCACTGGGAAGAGCTGCCGTACCTTCAGGGGCATCCACTGGTGCCTTTGAGGCTGTAGAGCTTAGAGACGGTGACAAGTCAAGATATCTTGGAAAAGGTGTTTTGAATGCTGTAAACAACGTAAATGAACTCATTTCACCAGAGATAATTGGAATGAATGCTCTTGATCAGGTTGCAATAGACCAGGCTCTTATCGAGCTTGACGGAACTCCCAACAAGGAAAAGCTTGGTGCCAATGCAATACTTGGTGTATCCCTGGCAGTAGCCCATGCAGCAGCAGAGGCATTGGGACTTCCATTGTACCAGTATGTAGGAGGAGTAAATGCCAAGACTCTTCCTGTACCTATGATGAACATACTTAATGGCGGAAAGCATGCGGACAATAATGTGGATGTTCAAGAATTCATGGTTATGCCTGTAGGTGCAGATAGTTTCAAAGAAGCACTGAGAGTGTGTGCTGAAGTGTTCCACAATCTTAAGGCAGTTCTGAAAGCTAAGGGTTATAACACTGCAGTAGGTGATGAGGGAGGATTTGCTCCAAATCTTACTTCCAATGAAGAAGCGCTTCAGGTTATCATCGAAGCAATAAAGAAGGCAGGCTATGAGCCGGGCAAGGATGTTTACATAGCAATGGACGTTGCAGCTACTGAGCTCTACAAGGAAGACGGCAAGTATCATCTTGAAGGTGAAGGGGTTGTAAAGACTTCTGAAGAGATGGTGGAATACTACGAGAACCTTATCGGCAAATATCCTATAATATCCATTGAAGACGGACTTTCTGAGGATGACTGGGATGGCTGGAAGCTTCTCACTGAAAAACTTGGCGGCAAGATACAGTTGGTTGGCGATGATCTCTTTGTTACAAACACAGAGAGACTGTCAAAAGGAATTGAGATGGGAGTTGCCAATTCAATACTTATAAAAGTAAACCAGATAGGTACTTTGACAGAGACTCTTGATGCCATTCAAATGGCAAATAGGGCAGGGTACACCGCTGTTGTATCCCATAGATCCGGTGAGACTGAAGATGTCACGATAGCAGATCTTGTTGTTGCTGTCAATGCGGGACAGATTAAGACCGGTGCTCCTTCAAGGACTGACAGGGTTGCAAAGTACAACCAGCTTATGAGAATTGAAGAAGGATTGGATACAATGTCTAAATATTTAGGCATAAATGCATTTTTTAACCTATAAGTGCTATACAATTTGAAAAAATGTGATATAATAATGGGGTATAATAAATATATCCCATTATTGTATTTTATAACTCTTTGTGTTAGAATGTAGTTTGTAAGAAATGCGTATGCTTTCAGAGCGCATAAAAGGCGGAAAGAGCGAAAGAATAGTAATGATAAAGCACGTTCTTTTAGCACAAAGAGAGAGATCTACATGAAGATGGGAGGTGCCGGGAGTGAGAATAGCTTTAGTAATTTTACAGTACATCGTTTGTCTGACATTGATTGTAAGTGTGCTTCTGCAGCCGGGAAGAAGTGCAGGTCTGTCCGGTTCGATAGCCGGAGGTGCAGAGCAGCTTTTCGGAAAGAAAGCAAGTAAGGGATATGAAGCCTTGTTTTCAAAGCTTACAACAGTTAGTGCCATTCTTTTCATGGTTTTGTCGGTCGTACTTGTACTTGTAAAATAATATTTTGATAATAATAGCCTGACGTTAAGTTAGGCTATATTATGTATAAATCGTGTATACAGTATTATGAGAAGTACATAGTATTAGGAGGGTAATTGGATGAACTTAATAATTCTGGCTCCACTGTCAGGAGTACTTGCTTTGATTTTTGCATGGATACTGGCAAACAGTATAGTTAAAAAGGACCCAGGTAATGACAGAATGAAGGAGATAATGGGTTATATCCATGAAGGAGCTATGGCATTCCTGTTTAGGGAATACAGAGTACTACTTGTTTTCATTGTTGTATTGACAGTGGTAATAGGGATATTCCTAAACAACTGGCTTACTGCATTATGCTTCATTGCAGGAGCAGGATGCTCGATACTTGCCGGTTATTTTGGGATGCAGGTAGCAACAAAGGCAAATGCCAGAACAGCCAGTGCTGCTCAAAGAGGTCAGAATGAAGCTCTTGGAATAGCGTTCAGGGGCGGAGCCGTAATGGGAATGTGCGTTGTAGGTTTGGGACTTCTTGGTGTAGGCGTTCTTTACATGTTTGTTCGGGATGCAAGTGTAGTAACAGGCTTCGGTCTGGGTGCAAGCTCCATAGCCCTGTTTGCACGTGTCGGAGGAGGAATATACACAAAAGCCGCCGACGTTGGTGCTGACCTTGTAGGTAAGGTTGAAGCGGGCATACCCGAGGATGACCCAAGGAATCCGGCAGTCATAGCAGATAATGTTGGAGATAATGTTGGGGACGTTGCCGGTATGGGAGCAGATTTGTTCGAGTCCTACGTAGGTTCCATCATATCAGCAATAACCCTTGGATCAGTATTTTATGCCGGCAGGTCAGAAGGAGTTATGTTCCCGTTGCTTTTATCGGCTATAGGTATTGTAGCATCAATAATAGGGACTGCTTTTGTAAGAACTGATGAAAAGAGCAATCCTCAGAATGCCCTGAGGAATGGTACCTATGGAAGTTCAATAATAGTAATAATTGCCTCCTTTATATTGAGCCGCTATATGTTTGGAGACCTGGACGCATTCTTTGCAGTTGCTGCGGGTTTGGTTGTCGGTATGATAATAGGTTATCTTACCGAGATATATACCTCCGGTGATTATAAATATGTAAAAAGAATAGCGGAACAGTCAGGTACAGGATCAGCTACCACGATAATCAGCGGACTTGGAGTAGGTATGCTATCCACTGTAGCACCTGTAATCTTCATAGCGGCTGCGGTACTTGTATCATACAGGTTCGCAGGTCTTTACGGAATAGCTCTTGCGGCAGTAGGAATGCTCTCTACCGCTGGTATGACAGTAGCGGTTGACGCATATGGACCTATAGCAGATAATGCAGGAGGCATAGCCGAAATGTCAGGCCTGCCGAAAACGGTAAGAGCAATAACAGATAAACTTGATTCAGTAGGAAATACAACAGCTGCAATTGGTAAAGGCTTTGCTATAGGCTCTGCAGCTTTGACAGCTCTGGCATTGTTTGTATCCTACTCCCAGGCTGTAAAGCTTGACAAGATAGACATATTGGATCCTAACGTCATGATCGGAGTATTTGTAGGGGGTATGCTGCCCTTCCTGTTTGCGGCCCTTACTATGGAAGCAGTAGGTAAAGCGGCATTCCAGATGATTGAAGAGGTCAGGAGACAGTTCAGGGAGATTCCGGGTATAATGGAAGGCAAGGGTAAGCCTGATTATGCCAGATGTGTTGATATTTCCACTACAGCTGCCCTCAAGGAAATGGTTGTACCCGGGCTTTTGGCAGTAGCAGCTCCTATTGCAGTAGGCTTACTGCTGGGTAAAGGAGCACTGGGTGGCCTTATTGCGGGAGCGGTTGTCACAGGGGTCCTTCTGGCAATAATGATGGCTAACTCAGGCGGCGCATGGGATAATGCAAAGAAATATATAGAGTCCGGTGAGTTCGGAGGCAAAGGCAGCGAGGCGCATAAGGCAGCAGTTGTAGGAGATACCGTAGGAGACCCTTTCAAGGATACTGCGGGACCTTCAATGAATATACTGATCAAGCTTATGACAATAGTTGCCCTGGTATTCGCACCGTTATTCATGTAATTTTGAACACATCCATAAATACCCTGATTTGATAATAATGGTATAATCATGTAATATTAAAGAGATGATAGAAATATCATCTCTTATTTTTGTTGTGGAGGTTATGATGAAGATACTGGTGTTTTATCTTATCGCAGTAAACATAGCTGCTATCCTAATTATGGGTATAGATAAGCATAGATCAAGAAGAAACAAATGGAGGATAAGTGAGAAAAGCATATTTATCACGGGAGTCGCAGGAGGAGGACTGGGTGTAATTTTTGGAATGGTTCTTTTTCGTCACAAGACAAGACATTTGAAATTTACTTTAGGTGTTCCTCTCATAGTTATTTTGAATATCGTCACTGTAAGTTACCTGGTTCAAAGATTTAAATAAAACAAAATTTCATTTGTTTCAAACTCTTTTGTACCTCTTGTGAAAAGCGGCTCTCTGAATGTAATGGTCAAAATGTGCTAATAATAAATAGAGAATCAATTGTCAGGTTTATTTCTATACATGGTACAGAGCTGCGGAGGTGTTTTTTTGAACGGAATCAAAAGTGAATTGGCAAAGGAATTTTACTATAAAGGGAATAATACAGGAATACTGCTTATTCACGGATTTACTGGTACTCCTTCAGAAATGCGCTTTCTTGGTGAATATCTCAGGGATAAAGGGTATACAGTAAGAGGAATACTCCTGAAAGGTCATGGTACGACTCCTGAGGATATGAAGAAATGCAGCTACAGGGACTGGATGAGAGGAGCAGCAGAGGGATACAAGTCATTGAAACAGGAGTGTGATGAGGTCTTTGCGGTAGGTCTTTCCATGGGAGGACTTTTAGCCCTGTATCTTGCCAGAAACTATGATGTAAGAGGGGCGGTGACTCTTTCAGCCCCTATCAGGATACACGGCAGGACAGCTGCAGCGTCATTTGTTGAAAGGAATTTCAGGACTTACATATTAAGATGCCCCGAAAAAAAGAATGTGAATATAATAAGCTATGAAAAATCACCAATAATAAGTGTGCACAATCTGTTCAGACTTATACGGTATGTGAAGGAGAACCTTGTATCCATAAAAAAGCCGGTATTGATAATGCAATCATACGGGGACAGGACAGTAAGCCCCTTAAGTGCAAATATAATATACAACAGCATAGGATCAGAGGATAAAAGCATTATCTACCTACACAAAAGCGGACATGTAATTACCTGTGACAATGAGAAAGAACAGGTATTTGAAGAAATATACAGCTTCATAAAAGCAAAATCAGCCTTTGAATAGAATAAGGAAAAGAGGTGCAGAGATGTTGGATAATATGGAAAAGGAAATAAATATTGAAATGAAAAGTAAGCTATTATCATTTATGAAGGAAGATGCTTATAAACCCTTGTCATATAATGAGCTGCTACAGGAGTTTCAGGGGGACTTTGCAAATACAGCCGAATTTGATGAGGTTCTGAATTCCCTTCTTGGGGATGGAAGCATAATAGTTACAAGGAAGAACAAATACGGCGTGACAGAAAAGATGAACATGGTTCCCGGACGTATACAGGGAAATAAAAAGGGTTTTGGTTTTTTGATACCCGACAACAAGGAGATCAGGGATCTTTTCATCCCCGCAGAGAATCTGAACGGAGCAATGCACAATGACAGAGTAATAGCCAGACTTACTGCCGGAGAGTTAGGTACAAAGAAGAGTGAGGGTGAAGTAGTAAAGATATTGAAGCGTGCCAATGAGAGGGTGGTAGGTACCTTTGAAAGCAGCAAGGGCTTTGGTTTTGTAGTGCCGGATGATCCAAGGGTATATCAGGATATATTTATCTCAAAGTCGGACTTCGGCGGTGCAAAGGACGGTTACAAGGTTGTCGTTGAGATAACCCAGTGGCCTGAAGGCAGAAGGAATCCAGAGGGTGTAGTTGCAGAAGTGCTGGGACATAAGAATGATGTGGGAACAGATATAATATCTATCATACGAGGACATAATCTTCCGGAGGAGTTTCCTGTTGAGGTGGAGGACCAAGCATCTAAGATACCTGAAGTGGTTTCAGAGGGGGACATCGCAAAACGAAGGGACCTGAGGGGCAAGATAATTGTAACAATAGACGGTGAAGATGCAAAGGATCTGGATGATGCTGTTTCCCTGGAAATACTGCCTAATGGTAATTATATGCTGGGTGTTCATATTGCTGATGTGACTCAATATGTATTTGAGAATTCACATCTTGATAAAGAAGCTCTGAAGAGAGGAACAAGTGTATATCTGGTGGACAGAGTGGTGCCTATGCTGCCGAGAAGGCTGTCCAATGGAATATGCAGCCTTAATCCTCAGATAGAAAGACTGACTCTCAGCTGCGATATGGAGATAGACAGCAAGGGTAAGGTTCATAGTTATGATATTTATGAAAGCGTAATAAAAACAAAGGAAAGAATGACCTATAAGAATGTAAACAGGATACTTACGGATAATGATCCCGAGGTAATGGAAAGATATAAGGAGCTTGTACCTACCTTTAAAGAAATGGAAAAGCTTATGCATATATTGAACAAAAGGAGACGCTCAAGAGGAAGCATTGATTTTGAATTTGAAGAAACCAAGATCATACTTGACAAAAGCGGTAAGCCTATAGATATCAAGCCATATGAGAGAGGCATATCCGAAAGGATAATCGAGGAGTTCATGCTGGTTTGCAACGAGACTATTGCTGAACATATGTACTGGAAGGAGATACCTTTTGTCTACAGAGTACATGAAGATCCTGACGCAGAAAAACTGCAGGCCTTTAACGAGTTCATATTCAATTTCGGATATCATTTAAAGGGAATTGCGGAGATCCATCCAAAAGCTCTGCAGCAGCTTACAGATAAGATCAAGGGTACAAAAGAGGAACGTATAATAAACACTTTGATGCTGCGCTCTTTGAAAAAAGCACGATATACTTCAGAAAGCATGGGGCATTTTGGATTGGCAGCAAAGTACTACTGCCATTTTACATCACCAATAAGAAGATATCCCGACCTTATGATACATAGGATCATTAAGGAGGATATACATGGAAAGCTTAGTGAAAAGAGGATCAAGCATCTGAAGTCGATAATAGAATCCATAGCAGAGCAGTCCTCCATAAGAGAACGAGCGGCGGATGAAGCTGAAAGAGCTGTTGAAGACCTGAAAAAGGCAGAGTACATGAGAGACAGGATAGGAGAAGAGTACGACGGAATAATATCAAATGTCACCTCCTTCGGTATGTTTGTAGAATTGGAAAACACAATAGAAGGACTGGTACACATGAGCAATATGGAGGATGATTACTACCAGTATGACGAGGTACATCACACCTTGGTAGGAGAAAGAAAGAGAAAGACCTTCAGGATAGGTGACAATGTCAGAATAAGGGTACAGAATGCTGATATAGCAAACAGGACAATTGATTTTGTACTTGTTGATTTTAAAAATAATGAATCATAATGAATAGATGCCATATGACACCATTGATATTACATTTGTATTTCATTATACTATATAAGTTGACACTAACATGTGGGATGATATAATATATATACACGTTTATTTCCGGTGGAAAAAATATGCAGCAGCAAACACCGGAATACTGTAGAATATATTGCAGAGCAGGGATATTATGGCTAACACAAGCATCAAGACAATCGCACAAAACAAAAAAGCAAGACATGAGTATTTCATCGAAGATACTTATGAAGCAGGTATAGAACTTTCAGGCACAGAAGTAAAGTCAATAAGGAAGGGCAGTGTCAACCTGAAGGACAGCTACGCCGCAGTGGATAAAGGCCAGGTATATGTCTACAACATGCATATCAGTCCCTATGAGCAAGGCAATATATTCAACAAGGATCCCATGAGGACAAGAAGGCTCCTGCTTCATAAATATGAGATAAACAAGCTCATAGGTTATGTACAGCAGAAAGGCTATACTCTGATACCACTTTCTATATATCTCAAAGGCAGTCTGGTAAAAGTCCAGCTTGCTATAGCAAAAGGCAAGGAGCTTCACGACAAGCGACACGATATTGCAGCAAGAGACGCCAAGAGAGAAATGGAAAGGCAGCTCAGGGGAAAAGATTATTAGGTTCAGAGTGCAACAACTGTCATTGTTATGAACGAAGTGAAGAATCTTATGCCCAAAAGGAATGCCCTGATAATGCACGAGCCACGTGGCAGGACATAAGAGGAATACCCATAAGGCAGTTATATTTGGGGGCGTAATGGTTTCGACGGGGGTAGTTGAGGCCGTGGCAGCGAGCGGTGGTCCCAGAGGCACCTAAAAAAGCTGGAACTTAAATTTAAACGCTAACGAAAATTACGCGTTAGCAGCCTAAGGGCTGCTCGTTCAACCCGGGGTTCCCGCACCTTGGGATTGGGCGTCATTTAGCGGGGTACGTCACTACCAAAGCTTTGAGGTAACTGACGCATTATGAAGCTACTAAAGCTGTAAGCCTGTCTGTAGGCGTGCAGCGGAGGGAATGTTAAACTACAGACTGCGCTCGGAGAGGCTGTGACCAAGATGCTTTCGGACAGGGGTTCGATTCCCCTCGCCTCCACCAAACTTATAAATCATCAATGATAATCTTACATAAACGAGAATGGTGTATTAACACGCAATATTTGTTGTGATATCAAATATTGCGTGTTTTATTTTTTGGCTATTATGAGTACCAATTCAGATTGAATAATAAGTATA
>JAWLHF010000040.1:0-5343 GCA_041690515.1 Clostridiaceae bacterium
GGAATAATAGGTGTAAAGGGGTATTTTGGGGAGGCACTCTCAAAGCTGGTGGCAGGACATCCATCGGCACAGGTCAGCTCAGTAATGAATATTCCTGAGTTTTGCGAGGCTGATGAATATATGTGCGGCAGCAGCAAATCAAGAACAGGCTATAAAAGCATGATTGATGCCATCAAGAAATCAGATATCATATTTAACGGACTGTCTGGCGAAATATGGTCGGATGTATATTCGGAAGCGGTATCCTGCGGAAAAAGGATAATAGATATAAATAGTGGCAATGCTGTAAGGGCATATCCAGGTTCGGTATATGGTCTTTCAGAGCTTTACAGGGACAAGATGAAGAGTGCGACTATTGCTGCGAATCCAAGCGGCTATTGTGCAGGTGCTTTATTAGGATTGGTTCCTCTGGCCGCCAAGAAATTGATCGATATGGACTCGGTGGTCATAGAATCAAGTTCCGGCATTTCAAGTCTAAAAAGGAATGATAAGATTATAGAAACAGGAATGACAAATAGCAGCGGTGTTAAGATATATAAAGTGGAATCGGGGGACTATGCAAAAGAGGTTAATGATCAAATGCTTACCTTGTTTGGTATGAGTGCTTCAGTTTCTTATGCTTCATATATGGTCCCGGGTACAAAAGGGATTACTACAACTATAAAGGTCGATTCATACTCGGGTATACGCGGAAATGGAGTACTTGATGCTTATAAAGAGTTTTACAAGTCAAACCCGTTTGTTAAGGTTAGTGGAAGTACAGGAATCAATGAAGGGAAAAAAGATATAAGGAAAGCCTTCTGTAAAATAGAAGCTTCGGCAGATGCTGACTCAGATAAGATCAATATTACTACCATGATTGATGATGCGGTAAGGAGAGTTGCAAGTCAGGCAATACAGACAATGAACCTTATGTGTGGTATAGATGGAGTAATTGGTTTATAGCAATAAAAAAGTCACGTGATCCACGTGACTTTTTTATTGCTATTCTTCTACCTGCTCTTGAACTAGTTTTTCCCCACAATTAGGGCAGTAATTTACATGGGAGCCTACCACAAGATCACAAGCTTTACAGAGCTTGTTTCCCTTTAGTGCAAGCCGCCTCTCTCTTAGAGCCCTTATTTCACCCTCAAGCAGCTTTACTTCAGCGCATTTGGTTTCATACAGATCTCCGAGAGATTCTCCGTTTGTATAGCTTCTGTACACTTCGCTGCCAAGTTCATAGAACATAGCGTTGATTTTATCCTCTTTGTTGCTTATGGCAAGGTTGAGCTTTGTCATCTCGACCATATCTTCTGATCTTCTTGTTACAGTTTTTGCTGTTGTAGTAATTTTTCTGCCGATTTTGTTTAAGGTATCCATTTTTTCCCTCCTTTGCTTTTATTATATTATACTATGGACAAAGTGTGAATAAAACTAAACATGCATTATTTTTTATAATTGAATTGAGATTAACATTATTCCTTGTTAAAAAAAAGGAATTGTTTTATGAAATCTATGGAATAGTAGGAATATGAACGGAAATGTATATCTGTTGTCGAGAATTTATACATTATGCGGCTTGATGTATGAGGGATAAACGTGTATACTATTCTGGGTATTATTTTTTCTAATTCAAAATGGGGGTGCAGTTTTGGGTTTTAATATGATTATTGCATTGTTCGCCGGGTTGGGTCTATTCCTGTATGGAATGCAGATAATGTCGGATGCTCTGCAGAAATCTGCGGGGGATGGACTAAAAAAACTGCTTGAGATTCTAACTACAAATAAAGTACTTGGTGTTTTGGTTGGAGCTGTGATCACAGCGGTCATTCAGAGCAGCAGTGCCACCACAGTAATGGTGGTAGGCTTGGTTAATGCAGGTATTATGAATCTCTCTCAGGCAGTAGGGGTAATAATGGGAGCCAATATTGGTACTACAATGACTGCACAGATAATAGCTTTTAATTTTAAGAATATAGTTCCCTATGCAATAATAATTGGTGCATTTTTTTTACTGTTTTCAAAGAAAAAATCACATAAGCAGCTGGGAGAATTGATAATCGGATTTGGTATATTGTTTATGGGTATGAATATGATGGGCGATGCTATGAAGCCTTTGAAGGACATTCCGGCATTTACGAACTTCATGGTGGAGTTAAAGGACAATCCACTTTTGGGTGTGCTTGCAGGTCTGCTGCTGACTGCCATTATACAAAGCAGCAGTGCAACAATTGGTATACTGCAGGCTTTGGCACTACAGGGATTGGTTCCGATAGAAGCCGCACTTCCCATATTATTTGGTGAAAACATAGGAACCTGTGTTACAGCCCTTATTGCCAGTATTGGTACAAGTGTAACTGCCAGAAGAGCTGCTATACTGCATGTCACAATAAAGATTGTCGGTACCGGGATATTCTTAATCATATTAAAACCTGTCACATCACTTGTTATCTTGACTGCAGATGAGCCTGTAAGGCAGATAGCCAATGCTCATACCTTCTTTAATGTGACAAACACCATAGTATTGCTGCCCTTTTCAGCAATGCTGATTGCTTTTGTAACAAAGGTCATTCCGGGTGAAGATGTGACTGATAAATTCGCCCTTAAGTATCTTGACAAGAGAATACTGGAGACTCCTTCAATAGCTGTAGGGCAGATTGTAAAAGAAATAGTAAGAATGGGTGATGTGGCAAGATGTAACGTACAGAAGGGCGTTGAGGCAATAATAAACTGTGATGAGAGAATAATTGATGAGATATATAATAATGAAAAAGTGATAAATGAGCTTGAAAGACGCATAGGTGAGTTTCTTCAGGCAGTATCCCATTCGGCAATAGGTGAAGAACAGCTGAAAAAGGTAGGAATGCTCTTCAACACAATACATGATGTGGAGAGAATGGGTGACCATGCTGAGAATCTAGCTGAGATAGCACAATATAAGATAGACAATAAAGTAGCCTTCTCCCATCACGCAGTAGAAGAGTTGAAGGAAGTATATGAAAGCGTTGACCAGGCTATTGAAAGTGCTTTTTTGGCTTTGAGCACGGAAAATATTGAATATGTCGAAAAAGTTGACGAATATGAAAAGAAGGTCGACGGATTAAGGGATAAATTTAAGGACGCACATATAAAAAGACTCAACAAAAGCGAATGCAACATTAACGCCGGAGTGCTGTTCCTGGATATACTGACTAATCTGGAGAGGGTCAGTGACCATTGCGTGAATGTGGCTGATGTTGTAAGAGTAGTGGACACATCAAGTTTGAAGCTTGACAGAAAGACAGAAATTTCACCTGAAAAATGTTGATATGAAGCTTATGGAGGACTGCCTAACCGACAGTCTTTTCTGCTTTTAGAAGATATAAATTCAAGGTTGTATCATGAGATGACTTGTTAAGCTTGCCTCTGAGATAGCAGGGAAGGATATGAAAGGATTTTTCAGGGATTGACTGGAAACCAATTATGTCAGAGATGAGTTATAAGTGAATTGTATCGAGTGTACCAACAGAGCCGGTTTTCACATTGGTGAAAGTCGGTTTTTTATGTTTTTGTGAAACCTGCCGCCTGCTGTTTACGTCTAATAATCAGGGGAGTAGTGGTTATTCAGGAAATTCAAGAAGAAAAAGGATAGGATTAACTGACTTTAAACAAACTGTAATATTACATATCGGTTACTTTGCTGAAAGGTAAAGAATTGTTTGGTAAAATAGACATATATATGATAGGAAAAATGTCAACTGGAGGATTCTTATGGTTAAGCATGATTACCTAAAGCAGATAAGCATATTCTCTGAGCTAAGGGATGAGTACCTGGAAAAGATCCATTGTATTTCCTTGCTGCGCAAGTATGGTAAGGGCAGAATAATATTTATGGAGGGTGAACCGGGGGAGGCCTTCTTCTATGTCAAGTCCGGCCTGGTCAAGATCACGAAGCTCTCAAGGGACGGAAGGGAGCACATACTCCACATACTTAATGAAGGACATATCTTTGCTGAAGTAACACTTTTCAACAAGACTGTATACCCGGCTACCGCAGAGGTGCTTGAAGAAGCGGAAATAGGCATGATAAAGAATGAAGATCTTGAAAAGGTCCTGATGGAGAATCCGGAGCTTTCACTACAGCTTATAAAGTATCTGAATAAAAGGCTGGAAGAGGCTCATATGAAAATCAGGAACTTAGCACTCTATGATACATATGCAAGGACAGCTCAGGCACTTGTTAAGCTTGTTGAGGATTATGGAAAGGAAAGCAGCAAAGGTATTGAATTGGATCTCAATATATCCAGGCAGGAGCTTGCAAATATAGTAGGGACCACAAGGGAGACAGTGATAAGAGCGTTGACAGCCTTTAAAAAGGAGCGCTCCATAGACATTAACAAAAATACCATAACCATAATTGACCTGGAGAAGGTCAAGGAGTGGTACAAATAAACCGAGCTGTGCGGTTTAACAAAAATCAAACAGCATATGCGCGGACTATCAATAAAACCATAGTGTTCTTCGCAAATATTAACCAGTGAATGAGGTAGTGATTATGAAAAGAATGATTCTAAGAAACACATTTTTCAAGAAGGTGCTGACTTTTCTTGTTATTGCATCCATGGTATTTCCGGGATCAGTTTATGCTCTTGCAGCGTACAAAGTCAGCGAAAACGGACAGAATATCGGTCCAGGTACATATTACAGGAATATGAATTATATTACGCCCAACGGCAATTTTAAGGTCAATATGTTGGAATGCAGACTGGATGCTGAATATCTCAAATTAGAGGTTGCCGATGGTTGGGGAGAGGGTGTCGTCAACAAACCTGTATCTTACCAGGCTTTACAGAAAACAAACAATGACAGGAGAGTAATCGGTGCTGTCAATGGGGACTTTTTTGATATGAAGACGATAAAGGGGCTAACCTATGGTACCAGTATAATTGATGGGGAGATAAGGACAGCGGTAAATACTTCTACTGTATTGGCTGTAACTGAAAGCGGTGAGGTGTTCATAGATACCCTTAACATGGAAGGTGCAGTTGTTTTTAGAAATAAGAAGGCTCCGATACATGCAGTGAACAGGCTGAGATGGGTAGATCAGACGATGATATATACTCCTTCCTTTGGAAAGACCACATTGAACACAACTGCAGGTACGGATATCATAGTAAGGGGTGTAGAGCTTCCCCTTAATGCAAACAAGGTTTATACGGGAGTAATAGCTGATATAAAAACAAACACTAAGAACACAGAGATCCCAGCAGATGGAGTGGTTATTTCCTTCAACGGGAAAACCCTTTCACAAATATCCGGTGCTGCAGTGGGAGATGAGATAAGCTTCTATGTGAATTTTGACAAGGAAGGTCTGGATTTTGC
>JAWLHF010000040.1:5443-27327 GCA_041690515.1 Clostridiaceae bacterium
TGACAAATGATTTTCTGCATCTTGATCCTGGTGAAAAAGTCCAGATGCAGGTCAGGGCCCTTGATGAGAAGGGTATCGGAATAATTATAAGCCCCTCTGCTGTCAAATGGACTGTCACCGGAGGTATAGGTACGGTAGATTCAAAAGGGGTGTATACAGCGGGTGATAAGATAGGATCAGGAACAATCAGTGCTTCTGTAAACGATATTAGCGTTGGAGTGGGAGCGAGAACCGGCAAGGATCCTGTGACAATAGCCGATTTTGGAACTCTTGACAATGTTGAAGCAAAAGCCATAAGAAGTATGGCAGCAATCAGGCACAACCAAAAGGATGAGCCGGTTCTTCTGGGAAAGATTTCACTAAGATTTGACTATAACTTTGAAAATACTGAAGGAACTTCGGCCGCCTACGTGTCCTTTAAGAAGCCTGTAAAAATAATCGGCAAGCCAATAGAAATTGGTGCATGGGTACATGGAGATGCAAGCAGACATTGGCTCAGGGGTACTTATATAAATGCTGCGGGAGAGAAAAAGGTAATTAACTTCACAGAGTCAGGAGGCCTTGACTGGAAGGGCTGGAAATATGTATATGCAGAAGTGCCGGCAAATGAGAAGTTCCCAATATCTCTTGAGCAGATATATCTGGCGGAGACTGAAGAGGACAGGAAAAATGCGGGCAGTATATATATAGATGATGTAATGGCAGTATACAAGCTGGACAAAGACTACTATGACCCTGTAATTGTATCCAGATTGCCTGAAATAACTGAAGGACCTGAAGGACTGAGACTGGAGATCGGGGTTGTAGCGGCGGACAGAGGAGCAGGCATTGACCCCGCATCCATAAGAATGTATATAAATGATGCTGCTGTAAAAGCTAATTATGAAGCTGAGACAGGGAAGATCAGCTATATTCCGGATGAACCACTTCCAAAAGGTGAGCACAAGGTGAGAATTACTATGAAGGATAAGGTCGGACATCAGCTGAACCCTGAATACAGCTATACATTCAGAATAAACTAGAATATAGGAAGTACAGTAGGATATAGAAAAGGCAATGCATATCAGCTGCATGAAATAATGTTTTGAACAGAGCTGCAAAAAACCCAACCTCCTGTTGGAATATGCCGGGTTCTAAGATTCAGAAGCATTATAAGTGCCAACTGTTATGCATTGCCTTTTTATTATGAGTACAACAAGGTTCCCGGGACAAAACAGCAATGTTTGATTGCGTTGTTGGAGGGGGTTCTTATTAAGGTTTTTTAACTGCCTCCAGCCTATTTATCTTAATTCCCCTTTTTATGAACTTCTCCTCGTATTCAGTGGTTATATTCCCAGGATAATCAATATTGTTCAGGTCATAGGTCATATCTGTTATCTCAAATCCCGATTCCATGAATTCCTTTACAGAAAAATCAAAAAGTTCCTTGCTGTCGGTCTTGAATTCTATGCTGCCGCCATCTCTCAGCAGAGTTCGGTACTTCTCCAAGAAAATCCTGTGGGTAAGTCTTCTCTTGGAGTGTCTGACCTTTGGCCAGGGGTCACAGAAGTTTATATAAAAAGTATCTACTTCTTCAATTTCAAAGGCATCTTCGAGGTTCATTATATTATAAGGAAGTAATAATACATTGTCCAGCTCATTCTCCAATATCTTTTCCAGAGCAGACAATATTATTTCATGCCGCAGGTCTATACCTACAAAGCCAATATCCTTGTGAAGCAATCCATGGGTAGCGATGAACTTTCCTCTCCCCATTCCTAGCTCCACATGCATTTTTACGTCAGTTCCCTTTCCGTTCTTTTCGGCAAAGTACTCTCTCCATTTTCCCCTATAATTCTGAGGCCTGAATATAACTATATCTTCGTGCTGTTGAATTGCAGCCAGTGCATTGGGATTGTTCCTTATTCTCATAATCTACATCACCTGCTTGTCGTTATTAGGATAAAATTCGCCTATATGACAATTATTATTCATGATTCGAGGATTGTCAACGGAGTAATACTGAAGAATGTCGTAAATATAAACAAAAGCAGGCAATATGTTATAAAATGTAATAAATGTATTATGAAGTAAAAATATTTAAAAAATTACAAAAATATCATGGACAAACTGTTTATTTAATATAATAATTTAAGTATAAGAAAAAACGGAGGTGTCAAAATGAAAAAGGTGCAATTATCAACAAAGATCCTCATCGGATTGGCTGCAGGTATTATTGCAGGTATTTTTCTTCAGGGTTCACCGGGTATAGCTGTTACATGGATCAAACCTTTAGGGACGATGTTTCTCAACCTTATCAAGATGATCATAGTCCCATTGGTGCTTGCATCTCTGGTAGTTGGAACCTGCGGTCTGGGGGACGTAAAAAAACTTGGCAGAATAGGCGGAAAGACACTGGCATATTACCTTTTTACAACTGCGTTTGCAGTAACACTGGGACTTATACTTGCAAATATTTTCAAGGTAGGGGCAGGGTTCACCCTCCCGGCGGAGATCAAGCCTGCTGAAGCCAGCCAAATACCAAAGTTTGTGGATACACTTCTGAATATCATACCAACAAACCCTATAAAAGCCCTTGCTGACGGCAATATGCTGCAAATAATAGCATTTGCATTGATACTGGGGGGAGGCATCGTAGTACTGGGTGATAAAGGTAAACCCGTATATGACTTCTTTGATTCACTTGCTGAGATAACATACAAGATAACAGGAGGGATAATGAAGCTTGCTCCTTATGCAGTATTTGCTCTAATTACTCCTGTAGTTGCAGAAAACGGCCCCAAAATATTATTGCCATTATTGAGTGTAATCCTCATTGTATATGCAGGATGCGTCATTCATGCAGCTGTGGTTTATTCCGGCACATTGGCGTTATTTGCAAAAATCAGCCCAATAAAATTCTTCAAATCGATATTCCCGGCTCAGGCTATAGCATTCACTACTTGCAGCAGTGCGGCAACACTTCCCGTAAATATGCAGTGTACTGAGGAAAGCCTTGGTGTTCCTAAGAGCATAAGCAGTTTTGTACTGCCGCTTGGGGCAACTATAAATATGGACGGTACAGCTTTATATCAAGGTGTGTGCGCACTTTTTATTGCAAATGTATTTGGCCTGGAACTTACATTATCACAGCAGTTCACAATAGTATTAACTGCCACCTTAGCCTCTATAGGAACAGCGGGAGTACCGGGGGCAGGACTTATAATGCTGACTATGGTGCTTCAGACTGTAGGACTTCCCCTTGAAGGTCTGGCACTGGTAGCTGGCATAGACAGGGTATTGGATATGGCGAGAACCACTGTGAATATTACGGGAGACTCAGCTTGTGCAGTTGTAATAGCAGCATCTGAAAATGAATTGGACAGAAGCTGTTCGGTCAGGCAAAATGTATCGGCATAATATAAAAAAAGCGGCTAAGCCGCTTTTTTTATCTCCCTATGAATATTTGGGTGTAAATATTGCTTCCATTGCCTTTCGGAGCTATGCCAACTCCAAGCTCGGTGAAATTAGGATTTAGAATGTTCTTCCTGTGTCCTTCCGAGTTCATCCAAGCCTTAAAGGCAGCATCTGCATTTTGGTTCATTGCGATGTTTTCCCCTGCGGACATGTAGTCTACTTTGTTGGACTTCAACATATCAAAGGGTGAGCCGTAAGTGGGTGACTGGTGGCTGAAGTAATTATTATCAACCATATCCTGGGATTTCATCCTTGCAAGCTTTGTACAGTCACTGTTGGAGCTGAGTGGTTTCAATCCGGTCTTTGATCTTTCGGCATTAACAAGCTGCAATATCCTTGACTCTTCAGAGGTCATAACCCCTGCTCCTGCTGTGGCTCCCCCACCGGTAGACCCACCGCCTACATTATCGCCGCCTTTGTTTATCCCTGTTGCATTATTTGGTCCGGGCGTTGTTGCAACAGTACCGGGACCTTTTCTATTTGTATCAGCAGCTGCAGTATCGGATCCAAAAGGTTTGGCATAAGCTGATTGTATACAGCCTATTCTACCGCTGTCAGGCATTTTGATCAGATACCAGCCGTCCAGTTTTCCCAGTGCCCTGATTTTTTGACCTGACTTGATTGTCCCAATAGATGGGTATTTTGGCCCCGCACCAGATCTTACAGTCAGACTGTCTGCTGTAATGTTCAAAAAACTGTAATCGACCATCTCATAGGTAGAGGATATCATGCTACCGGAGGTATCACCGGTATTATTTCCGCCGCTGCCTACTAAATTGTTGGGTAGGGCCGGAGTATTGGGAGCCACCGGATTGTTGGGGTCGGTTTCCATATACCTTCTGGCAGGTTCATAGGTACAGCCGCTTAATACCAAGACAAGCATCAACATTATTACGGCGGCATAAAAAAGCATATTGAACTTTTTCATAAAAAGTTTCCTCCTTTTTAAAGATAAAGATGGATCGGACGCAATAATCATTCCGCTCTTAAATATATTTTGACAACATAGGCTATAAATTATTGAGTAGAATGCTGCCAATTTTTGTAGAATTACAAAATAAGAAGGAAGAAACGAAAAAGTATAGAATTATTACAGTAACTATATAACAATAAATATTAATTACTTTTTTTCAGGGGGAAATGGCTTTGAGTATTTTTTTACACGCTTTATTTGTTTTTGCAGCAAGGATAATTGATGTGTCAATAGGGACCATGAGAACTATTTTGCTTGTTAAGGGGCAGAGAAGGATTGCTTCGGTCCTGGGGTTCTTTGAAGTGATGATATACCTTATTGTGCTTGGGAAAGTTGTAGGGAATATCGATAAGCCGGTGCTTATTTTAGCATATTGCCTAGGTTACGCCACCGGAAATATCATTGGAAGTAAAATAGAAGAAAGACTTTCCATAGGACAGCTATTTGCACAGGTAATAGTAAAGGAAAGCCTGGATACACTTGTACAGAGCTTAAGAGATGCAGGTTTTGGGGTGACAATTTTCGAAGGTGAAGGAAGAGAAGGCAGAAGCTATATGCTTAATATAATATTGGACAGGAAAAAGGTAAGAAAGCTTTATGAGATAATTGACAAGTGTGAATGCGGAGCATTTATCACAACAATGGATGTAAGGTCATCTTTCGGAGGATACTTTCAGCCTAAGAAGCTGTAGTATCCTCTTTCTTCCCTTTTGACCACTGAAGTTCTGTAATGAGCATAGCCGTCACTATGAACAAACCGCCGATAATTCCCCTTATGCCAATTACTTCTCCTAATACCAGGAAAGAAGTAAGTGCTCCAAATACAGGTTCCATTGTAAAAATCAAAGCAATATGAGATGCGGGAGAGAATTTCTGCGCAGTAGTCTGCATCCAGAAGGCAAAAGCCGTACAGAGCACTGCCGAGAACATGAGAGACCAGAAGCTCGGTAAGGAAATTTCTGTTGGAAAAGGCTCGGATATAACAGCAAACACCATTCCGAATAAAGATACAAAAAGCAGCTGGACAATGGCAAGCAATGTCGCATCATGCTTCTGAACATAGGTTCCGGTAAAAAGAAGCTGCCATGCGTAGCATACAGAACATAATATGGTAAGAAAATCACCAATATTGAAGTCGAAATTACTACCGGTATATGATAACAGAAATAATCCAAGGGTAGCAGTCAATACGCTTATAATGGTCTTCGGCTCAAGCTTGGCTTTTAAATAGAATATTGAGAATAATGGTACTATAAGCACAGCCAGACCGGAGAAAAAGCTTGACTTTGAAGCTGTAGTATATTGGATGCCCACTGTCTGAAAGGCATAGGTAGCGAAAAGCAGAGAGGACAGTATCAATGCAGGTTTTATCAAGTCCTTGTTCAAATCCTTAAGCTTTTTATGAAACAATGCAGCCAGCAGTATACTAGCCACAGCAAATCTGAATCCTATATGATAATAAGGTGTCATGGTCTGAAGGGCAATTTTCGTGGCTGGAAATCCGGCTCCCCAAAATATTGTCACAAGCAGCAGAGCCAGATCTGCTTTCATGGATTTTTTCATGTATAACCTCTCCTATGTATAAATTTCAGTGCATTCATATAGATAATTGTACATGAGGAAGTGCTAAATATCAATCAATGGATTATTATTAAGGGTATAATAATAGAAGAATGCAACATCATCGCATTTTTCTATTAATGCATACTTTTATGTTGACACAAGAATACTATGATTATATAATAAATTTAATCAGCATATATATTGATATTAAAAGGTAATGACGGGGATAAGTAGTATGTGGATGCTTGTGCACGGCTGATGTTTAAAAGGCTGTGCCGCCAGAGAGCCGGCGGAAGGTGCAAGCCGGCAGCGGAAGCTTATGAAATACACCCTTGAACTGCGGGCTGAAAGGTGTCGAGTAGGCCTTGCCGGAAGCTTCCTCCGTTAATTAGGGAAGGGAATATGTAAGTATTCTTAAAGAGGGTTTTGCAGATAGCATATGAGTGCAAGACCAATTAGGGTGGTACCGCGAGTCATTCGTCCCTTTGTGGATGAAGGGCTTTTTTTATTTTATATAACAAATTAAAGATTGTTCGAACAAGATGTTCTGAAGGTTTGTTGTACCATGGGTGAGAATCCATAAGTGACTGCGAAAAGAGAACATCTGGATACGAATGCTTATATGGGAGGTAATAATATGAATAGTACAAACGTTTTTGACATTCTTAAGGAAAGGGGCTTCATAGAGCAGGTTACTCATGAGGAAGAGGTAAGAGAACTACTTGGCAAGGAGAAAGTCACTTTTTACATTGGCTACGATCCGACTGCTGACAGTCTTACTGCAGGCCATTTCCTTACAATTATGGCAATGGCACATATGCAGAGGGCAGGACACAGACCGATAGCCCTTATTGGGGGCGGGACAACAATGGTGGGAGACCCTACTGACAAGACGGATATGAGGAAGATGCTCAGCCGTGAGGACATAATTCACAACGGTGAAAGGTTCAAAAAGCAGTTTGAAAGGCTGATCGACTTCAAGGATGACAGAGCAATAATGGATGACAATGCCAACTGGCTGTTGGAGCTTAACTATGTTAACTTCCTGAGAGAAGTGGGAGTACACTTCTCAGTAAATAAAATGCTTACGGCAGAGTGTTACAAGAGCAGGATGGAAAAAGGACTTACCTTCCTGGAGTTCAATTACATGCTGATGCAGAGCTATGATTTCCTTGAGCTTTACAGGAGGTATGGCTGCAGGATGCAGTTGGGCGGAAACGACCAGTGGTCGAACATTTTGGGAGGAATAGACCTAATCAGAAGAACTGAGGGAGTGGAGGCATATGGTATGACCTTTGCACTGCTTACTACAAGCGAAGGCAAGAAGATGGGAAAGACCCAGGCTGGAGCAGTGTGGCTGGACCCTCTTAAGACCAGTCCGTATGATTTCTATCAGTACTGGAGGAACGTAGATGATGCGGATGTAGAAAAGTGCCTTGCATTATTAACCTTCCTGCCTATGGATGAAGTAAGGAGATTGGGCAGTCTTCCCGGTGAGAAAATAAATGAAGCTAAGAAGGCTCTCGCCTTTGAAATAACCATGATAGTACACGGGGAAGAAGAGGCAGTAAAGGCACAGAAGGCTACTGAAGCTTTGTTCGGAGGAGGTGGGGATTCTGAATCCATACCTACCACTGAATTGACTAAAGAACAGTTGGATGAAGGCATAAATATTATCGATCTTCTGGTCATGGCAGGACTTGCCCCTTCCAAAGGAGAGGCAAGAAGGCTGATAACCCAGGGCGGAGTTTATGTTGATGACGCTAAGGTAGAAGGTCTTGAGCTTACGATCGGCACAGCTGATCTGAAAGATGGCAAGCTTATAATAAAGAAGGGTAAGAAAACATACCACAGGATAAAAATAGAAGGATAAAAAAAGCTGACATATCAATCGATTATGATATGTCAGCTTTTTTATCTTTGAAAAAATAATTAAAATTTTTAGAAAACTTGAAGGATTTTTTAAATACATATTGAATAATTATATCAACTACTTGTAGATTGTCGACAATTAATTGCCATAAAGGTTATAATTTGAATTGTCCGGCATAAATATTCTATAAGTGTGGGTTGGATAGATTTATATTGGAGGCGGAATATGTTAATTAGCTCATCTACTTATCAAAGAGACAACTTATGCAGTGTGGTAGTGGACTATATCAAAGAGCTTATACTGTCAGGAACCTATAGAGCCGGAGACCATGTCCTGGAGTCTGAGGTTGCCTTAAAGCTTGGCATAAGCAGGGCACCTGTACGTGAAGGATTGAAGGAGCTTGAAAAGGAAGGGATTGTAACTGTACTTCCACGCAAAGGGACATTCATTACGAAATTCACTTTGGAAGATATGAAAGAAGTTTTTGATATCAGACTTCTCCTTGAAGATAATATTCTTGAAATATTAATAAATGAAAATAAAATGATGGAAGAAGATTTTGACACCCTTGAGAAAATTGTAAATGACATGGTCAAGATAGCTAACAGCAAAGAAGAGAATATGAACAAAGCTATTATGATAAATATGAAGGATATGGAATTCCATAAATTCATATGGCAGAAGTCAGGCAGCAGAAGAAGGGTTGAACTCCTGAGCGGGATATTCTTTCAGTTGAGGATGGCCATGCTTTATGATACCAACAGGACAGGTGATTTATTTGCAACTGCAACAGATCACTATGCGATTATTAAATACTTAAGGAACAAGGATATAGATAAATGTAAGCGGGCTTTGAGAGAACACATCAGCTTTTATAAGGAGGGGATGTCACAAAAATAAACACTGTCCCTTTATGGGATAACGTGTCGACAATAGACAATCAACACAAAAATGAAAAGGGGGATTTAGTAATGGAAAAGGTCCTGTATTTCGATGTTTGGGAATATAAGGAGAGACTTGAAAAAACAAAGAAAAGCATGATTGAAAAAGGTATTGAATTGCTAATTGTCACTGATCCCGCCAATATGAACTATCTGACAGGTTTTGACGGATGGTCCTTTTATGTTCACCAAGGATTGATAGTAATGATTGACCAGCCGGAGCCTATTTGGTTCGGAAGAGGTCAGGACGGTAATGCAGCACGATTGACAACGTGGCTTAGTGAGGAAAACATAAGGGCATATACAGATGACTATGTACAGTCTCTGGTAAAGCATCCTATGGATTTTGTATCAGATATCATCAAGGAAAAAGGCTATGATAAGAAGATAATTGCTACAGAGATGGATACATACTACTATACTGCAAAATGTCAGGAAAGGCTTGTATTGGGCCTACCCAATGCAATATTCAAAGATGGTACAAATCTGGTTAATTGGGTGAAAATCATAAAGTCGGAGACAGAACTGGACTACATGAGGAAAGCTGCGAGGATTGTAGAAGGTGCTATGCAGGCAGCTGTTGACTCAATAGCTGAAGGAGTAAGACAGTGTGATGTGGCAGCGAATGTGTATCATGCTCAAATCAGCGGAACCAAAGAATACGGGGGAGATTATGCCTCAATAGTTCCTTTGATGCCAAGCGGTGTAAGGACTTCAACACCTCATCTGAGCTGGACTGATGAGCCTTATAGGAATGGAGATACTGTACTGGTGGAAATAGCTGGATGTTATAGAAGATATCACTGTCCTCTGTCAAGGACAGTCATAGTAGGAGATGCTCCTCAGAAGGTCATGGATTTGGCTTCTGTAGTCGTTGAAGGTATTAGAGAGACCTTGACTGCAATAAAACCAGGAATTACCTGTGAAGAGGTCGAGCGTGTCTGGGCCAGAAGTATTGCAAAAAGCGGATTTATTAAGGATTCTCGCGTAGGTTACTCCATGGGACTTAATTATCCCCCGGATTGGGGTGAGCATACTGCAAGTCTGAGACCTGGGGACAAGACGGTTATGATGCCAAACATGACCTTCCATTTCATGCCGGGCATCTGGCTCGAAGACTGCGGTGTAGATATAAGTGAATCAATCAGGATCACTGAAAACGGTGTAGAGACCTTTACAAACTTCCCAAGGAAGCTTCTTGTTAAATAACAATTTCATAGGGACCCCGTAATATAGGCCATGAGTCCCCATAAACCTATGGGCATAATAGGGACTCATGACCGAATCTTCTATTACAATCCATATCTTAAATATGTAAAGGAGGGGGAGAATGAAATCTCTGGACAAAATAGTTGAGAAGGTTGAAGAAGCTATATTGGGGTATTCAGTATTGTTAATGGCCTTTGTACTGATCGGAAGTGTATTGAGCAGGACATTGCTGAATTCCAGCTGGACTTTTGCAGAAGAAGTAGGACAGACGCTTACAATCATAGTAACCTTTGTGGGCATAGGTTATGCGGCAAAAAAAGTAAAGCATATTACAATGTCTGCTATATTCGATCTGATGAGTGAAAAGGGTAAAAAGATCTTTCAGCTTATCATAACGAGTGTGACCTCCCTTTGTCTGTTCTATCTTACATACCTTGGATTACAGTATACATTGAAAGTACATGAATTGAGCAGAGTTACTCCTGCTCTAAGGATACCTATGTATCTGATAATGGCTTTTGTGCCTCTTGGTTTTTTTCTGGGAGCTGTTGAATATGCCAGAACATTTATTAAAAATATTTGTGAAAAGGATGTTTATATTTCAACACAGAGAACAATAGATCAAATAGGTGAAGCATACGAATACAGTCAGCAGAACTCAGATGAAGTATCTGTCAAGGAGGGGATGTAATGGTACTTTTATTGATGTCCATATTGGTAGTTATGCTTTTGTTGAACTTCCCCATGATGATACCTATGACTATGGCACCCCTTGCAGTTATGATGAAATATTTTCCCAATGTAAATCCTTTGATGGCTACACAGCAGATAGTGGCAGGAGTGCAGCCATATGTGCTGCTGGCTGTTCCTATGTTCATCCTTGCTGCAGATATCATGTGCGCAGGACAGACATCAAGAAGGCTTCTGGACTTTGTTGAGACTTTTGTAGGTCATATACATGGAGGGTTGGCAATCACTACAGCCGCTACCTGTACTTTGTTCGGTGCTATTTCAGGTTCTACCCAGGCGACAGTTGTTGCCATTGGAAAGCCCATGAGAAACAGACTGATGGAATCAGGATATGAGGATGAAGATACAATAGCACTGATTATATGCTCTGCTATTATTGCATTACTTATACCACCAAGTATTTCAATGATAATGTACTGTGTTGTTACAGGCGCTTCAGTAGGAGACCTGTTCGTAGCAGGTGTAATTCCTGGCTTGACTATTCTGTTGTTCTTTGCGGTATACAATTATTTCGATGCAAAGCGCAAGCATATACCATTGTCAAGGAATCTTACCATGGCCGAACGTATGGAATCGCTGAAGAGAGCCATTGCCCCCCTAGGTTTCCCGGTCATAATATTCGTAGGAATATATACAGGCTTCTTCAGTCCCACTGAAGCAGCTGCTATGGGAGTACTATATGCTCTAATACTGGAGCTTTTCCTCTTTAAGAGCATCAAGGTCAAGGACCTGTCAAGGATTGCACTGTCTACAGCTGTTGTAACCTCGGCAGTGTTTATCCTTGTGGCAGCGGGGTCACTGTTTTCCTGGGCAATCTCATATGCAAAGATACCTCAGATGATGACAGCCGCTTTATTAGGACCCAATCCGAGTGCGTTATCAATACTACTTACTGTTACGGCTTTCTTTTTCATCGGTTGTATGTTTGTTGACTCTATAGTCGTTATAGTAATCCTTACACCCATCTTCTACCCACTTGCTATGAAAGCGGGCATTCATCCGATACATTTGGGAGTCATTGTTACTCTTCAGGCAGCAATTGGCTCGATAACACCTCCTTTTGGATGCAATATCTTCACAGCCATTGCTATATTCTCACGGCCTTTTATGAAGGTAATAAAGAGGCTGCCGGCTTATATAATTATGCTTATAATAGTATCCGCACTGATCATTCTTTTCCCGCAGCTTTCACTGATGCTTATATCATAATTATTGAAAATGATTAAGGTGGGATAGATATGTTTGATATAAAAAAAGAAGTTCAGAATCTTCAGGAAGAGTTGATAGCTCTGCGCAGAGATTTTCATATGCACCCTGAGCTGGGGTATGAAGAATATCGGACCTCTCAGATTGTTTATGAGTATTTGAAAAAACTTGACATGGAAGTCTCCAAAGTAACAAAAACCGGTGTTGTGGGACTGCTGAGAGGCAATGGTGAAGGAAAGACTGTTTTACTCAGAGCTGACATGGATGCACTTCCTCAGGAAGAAAAAACAGGGCTGCCGTATAAGTCAGTCAACAAAGGAATAATGCACGCATGCGGTCATGACGGGCATACGGCAATGCTTCTGATTGCAGCGAAAATACTGTCTATGCATAGGGATGATATAAAAGGTAACATAAAGTTTGTATTCCAACCTAACGAAGAGGAAGCCGGGGCTCTGAACATGATAAATGAGGGCATTTTGGAGAATCCCAAGGTAGATGCAGCTTTCGGATTACATCTATGGACGCCGATAGAAAGCGGAAAGATAGGTTTGGCAAGTGGACCTATAATGGCTGCAATGGAAGAGTTCGAGCTTAGTGTCTTAGGAAAGGCAGGTCATACCTCGGCACCACATACAGCGGTGGATACTATACTGGCATCCTCAAATATCATCCAAAGCCTTCAATCCATTCAGACCAGAGAGATAGATCCATTGCTTCCTATAGTCATTATGGTCGGCAGAGTTCAGGGAGGCACTGGGCGCAATATAATAGCAGATAGAGTTGATATAGGAGGTACCATAAGGTTCCTGTTCAAGAATGAGGCTTTGGAAAAACAGATTCTCCTTGATAAGTTTGAAAGAGTTATTAAGGGCATTTGTGAAGCTATGGGGGTTCAATATGAGCTTAAGTATATTCCTAGTAATCCATCCCTTAAGAATAATGACAGAATGATTGAACTGGTAAGGAGAGCATCGGCAGAGACTTATGGGACTACAGACAATATATCTGAATACAAGTGTATGGCAGGAGAAGATTTTGCAGAGTTCACCCACCGGGTTCCAAGTGCGTTTTATTTCATCGGTACGGGGAATGCAGAGAAGAATACACAGTATCCTCATCATCATCCAATGTTTGATATAGATGAAGATACTCTGATCTATGGGGTGGAGATGCATGTAAGGTCTGTTGTTAATTTCTTATGCGGGAGTCTTAGAAAGTCGTAATACGGCTTTTAATAAGAAAGTAAAAATGAGGAGGAATATTATGAAAAGGATTATTGCTCTACTATTATTGGTCACGATGATACTATCTCTTGCAGCAGGATGTGCTCCAAAGGCACCTGCAAGTGGGGAAACAGGAAGTACACCAGCCGCTGCAGAAGAAGCCTATACTTGGAGATTTGCACATGAAGAGATTGACGGCAGTGTTCAAGACGTGTATGTTAAGAAATTCAAAGAAATAATAGAAAAGAAGTCCAACGGAAGAGTAAATATAGAAATCTATCCGGTGGGGCAGATAGGTGACGCTACTCAGCAGTGCGAATTATTGCAGAACGGTGGCATAGAATTCGGAATTGTATCACCAGGTAATACAGGAACCATAGTACCTGAGAATCAGCTGTTCTCACTTCACTTCCTTTTTACAGACGATATGGATAAAAATGCTGAAATATTCAAAACCAGTAAAGCACTTAATGAAATGCTCACTGAAAAGTATCTGGAGAAGGATATAAAGGTACTTGCATATTGGACAGAGGGTGCAATGCAATGGACTACCAGTAAAGAAGCAAACTCACCTGAAAAGTGGAAGGGTCTTAAGATGAGGACTATGCCTTCACCAATGATTGTTGCAGCATATGAGGCATATGGTGCCAATCCGACTCCTGTTCCATACATGGAAGTTTACAGCGGTCTTCAGCTTAATATGATAGAAGGCCAGGAGAATCCTCTTTTTGCAATAGAAGAAATGAAGTTTTATGAAGTTCAGAAGTATCTGACACTGGCAAGTTCCAATCTTTATGTGACTACTACTGCATGCAATCCTGATTTCTTCAATTCACTTCCGAAGGATATGCAGCAGATGATACTTGAGACAGTTGATGAAATAAGGGATTATTCCTTTGAGATCCAAGCAGAGCTCAATGGTGCCGCTTTGGATAAGATCAGAGCTGCAAGTGATATTCCTATAGTTGAGTTGACAGCAGAAGAAAGAGCAGCATTTAGAGAAGCAAGCAAGAAGGCATATGACAGGTATGCAGAAATGGTTGGAGCAGACGGTAAGAAAATTCTTGATACACTTATAGAAGAAGTAAAGGCAATTGAAGCTAAGTAATATGATGGGTGTCGTATCACAAGGGATATATCCCTTGTGATACTTTTAGCACCTGTGGTATTGAGTGACAGGTAAAGGAAGTATTATCAGCAGCAATAAATAACGGATCTTCAAAGATCAAGGTCAGTTGTTATGATAGTAATTACAGGGAGGTCAGTCTATGAATTTGTTTCCTGATGCAAGAGTTCTGGAGGTCGATTTAGCAAATAAGAAAATAACAACAAAAGTCATACCCGGAGAAATCTACAGGCTTTATCCGGGGGGATCTGCCCTAGGGGTTTATCTGCTGCTTCAGAATATGAAAGCAGGGATCGATCCGCTTTCCCCTGACAATATGCTTGTGTTTTCGGTATCTGCACTTACAGGGCTGCCTATAAGTGGTATCAGCAGATTGACTGTTACAGCAAAAAGTCCATTGACAGGCACAATTGGGGACAGTCAATCAGGAGGCTTCTTTCCATCCCATTTCAAAGCCAACGGATGGGATGCGATAGTATTTCTAGGTAAGGCAGAAGCGCCGGTATACCTATACATCGATGGAGATAAGG
This sequence comes from Clostridiaceae bacterium, assembly GCA_041690515.1. Lineage (GTDB taxonomy): Bacteria > Bacillota > Clostridia > Lutisporales > Lutisporaceae > BRH-c25. Next base: position 20,297 of record JAWLHF010000040.1, read on the forward strand.
CTGAAATAAAGAGTGCAAAGAACATTTGGGGGAAAGTGACCGGGGAGGCAGAAGCCCTTATTAAAGAAGAACTTTGTGATAATGATATAGAAATTGCGCAGATAGGTCCTGCCGGAGAAAAGCTTGTAAAATATGCCTGTATAATAAATATGTGCAACAGAGCAAACGGCAGGAACGGTATGGGTGCGGTAATGGGCTCAAAGAATCTCAAAGCTGTTGTGGTGAAAAAGGCTAAAGGAGTAAAACCATACAACCGGGAAGGGTTCAGCGAGCTGGCGAAAAGTGTCAAGGAAAGGCTTGAGAAGAATGAAACTGTTGCAGGTCTTGGAAAATATGGAACAGACGGAGACCTTGAAGGTTTTCACACTGAAGGGTTTCTTCCTACTAAGAACTGGACTACAGGATATTTTCCTGAGGGAGCGGGTAATACAACGGGAACTACAATGTATGAAACAATATTAAAGGAAAGAGATACCTGCTATGCTTGTGCTGTTCGCTGTAAAAGAGTGGTGGAGGTTCCCGGCGTGGTGGATCCTCTATATGGAGGACCTGAATATGAAACATGTGCCACCTTTGGTTCATACTGCGGGGTTACAGAACTTGAGACAATAGCATTGGCAAACCAGCTCTGCAATATGTACGGCCTTGATACAATATCCTGCGGGGCTACAATAGCCTTTGCTATGGAATGCTATGAAAAAGGACTCATAGATGATAAAGCTGCAGAAGGTTTGTTACTGAGATTTGGAAACAGCAGCGTGATAGCTGAAGTGATTGAAAAAATTGCAAACAGAGAAGGCATTGGGGATCTGCTTGCAGAGGGAAGCTTGAGGGCAGCCCGTAAAATAGGCAGAGGGGCTGAAAAACTCAGCATATCTGTAAAAGGACAGGAGCTGCCTGCACATATGCCGCAGTACAAACCTTCAGTAGGATTGGTTTACGCAGTGAATCCTTTCGGGGCAGACCATCAGTCCAGTGAGCACGATGTATTCCTTGTTATGCCGCCGGATAGCAGAGAGAGACAGCGGTTGTTAAAAATCGGCATATGGAAAGGTTATGACAATCCCTTCGAATTGGATGATGAGAAAGTAAGGTTTGCTCTGGAAAGCCAGAAGTACTTTTCTATACTGGATACCTTATGCCTTTGTCAGTTTGTATGGGGTCCTTCCTGGGAATTATATGGACCGGATGACATTGTTGAATTATGCAGAAACGGAATAGGATGGGATACCTCTCTGCATGAATTGATGCTTATTGGGGAGAGAAGGATCAACATGATGCGATTCTTCAACTCAAGAGAGGGCTTTGACAAGAAGGACGACAAGCTTCCTGACAGGCTGTTTGAGCCTTTTATAGATGGACCCTCTGAAGGAGTAAGTCTTGATAAGACTTCCTTTGAAAGAGCAACTGAAACATATTATGAACTTGCCGGATGGGATAAGGATACAGGGAATCCTACAAAAGCGTGTTTAAAAAGACTATCCTTAGGATGGCTCATTGATAATAAACAGACAGTATAATCCGTGTATTAGGTCGGAGGTAAGGAAATGGATATACAAGTAAACGGCAAACCCCAATCAATCCCTGAGGATTATACTGTGAGCATGCTTTTACACCATATGAACTATCCTAAGTCCGTGGCTGTATTTATTAATGGCAGGCAGGTATTGCTTGGAGAATATGATGATTTTGGACTTAATGAAAGGGATGTTGTAAAAATAATACGGATATTGGGCGGAGGATAAATGCAATTTTTATAAAAGGAGGACGTAATAATGCTCAAGGTACTAAAGGATATAGATGATCTTCTTCAAAAACATAACGACTACAGGGAAGGGTGTTTGAACCTGATAGCTTCCGAGAACTACTCCAGTGAAAAGGTGCGCAGCTATTTAAGCTGTGATTTTGGCAATAGGTACGGCTGCTATGTGACTATGAAACCTGAGGAAAGAGAATATACAGGCAACAAGTATATCAATGAATTTGAGCTGGCAACCCATGAGCTTATAAAGGATATATTCCACGCAAAATACGCAGATCTCAGACCTATAGGAGGGCATATGGCAGGTATGTCGGTAGTACTGGCTCTGCTCAATCCGGGAGATATGGTTATTGAGGTGAGTCTCAAGGACTGGGGTCATGGCCTTGTGGGGCCGATGTGCCAGGTAAGACAGTTTGATGAGACTATAAATGTGGAATATATGAAGTTTGACAGCAGCCGTTGTGTAGATGTGGATAATCTGATGAAGCAGATTTATGACAAAAAGCCAAAGCTCATTATATTCGGAGGATCGGGGACTTTATTTCCGGAACCAGTCTCAGAGTTCAGAGATATAGCGGATAAAGAGGGGATTCTGCTGGCTTATGATGCCTCCCATGTAACAGGTCTTATTGCTTCAGGAGTATTTCCCAATCCTCTGGACCAGGGGGCTGATATCATGTTTGGCAGCACCCACAAATCTTTCCCGGGTCCTCAAGGAGGATTTGTTGTATCCAACAATGCCCAGCTTATTGAAAAAGTCGGAAACACACTGTCTCCTTCATTGGTTACAAGCCATCATCTGAATCGCATACCTTCACTTGCGGCTTCGATATTGGAAATGAAGGAATACGGAAAAGCATATGGTACTCAGATTATAAATAACTCCAAGGCTCTCGCAAAAGCTCTGGATGCGTATGGTTTTAAAATTCTGGGCAAGGAGAAGGGTTATACTGAAACACATTTGCTGTTAATGGACGCAGGCAGGCTTGTAGAGATTCCCCCGGCTAAATATCTTGAAAGAGCAAGAATCCTCTGCTCTGATGATTTCTCCGGGAACAGCCCGGAAATAAGGATAGGAACACCGGAAGTAACGAGAAGAGGTATGAAGGAAAAGGATATGGAGACCATTGCCTTATTTTTCAAAAGGGCACTGATTGATAAAGAAGACGAAGAGGTAATTGCCAGGGATGTAGAGGTTTTCAGCAGAAAGTTCACTGGCTGTGAATATTCATTCTAAATGAAGCAAATATAAAATATAAAATGGCTGACATTGGTCAGCCATTTTGCATTTTAATTATGATGAATCTCCTTATCAACGGCATAAAAGCTGCCGCTTACTATAGAGTCTATTTTCTTTTGCATATTCTTTATTTCTATATAGGTTTCAGGATACGCAGCTTTGTAGACACCAACCTCACCCTCACCTTTGGTTTCGAGGATCTGCTGCAGTCGTTTCCTGTATTCGTCCAATAGCTTTATTTCAACCAGTATCTCATCGTATTTTCTTAGATAATTGTTGTATTCCTTGCTGTTCATATATTCAGGGTCAGATGAACTGCGTTCAAAGGACTCGATTTCATGCTTCACCTTGTTGACTTCGGTAAGCATGGCCTTATATTTTTCCAGCAGCTGTTCAAACTCATTCTTGATTGCTGCCCGGTCAAAACCAGTGACGCTTATGTAGGTCTTCTTCTCGAATTTATTGCCTATTACTCCTGTAACTACTTGGATCTCGGCATTTACAGATCCTCCAATGATCTTACCGTGTACAGGATCCATAATTATCTTTTTTGCCTTCAAGCTGCTGTCCAGAGCATAGAAGCCCACATTTATATCTTCACCTGCGGTTATTCTACACTCATTGCAGTACTTGACGAAAACACTCTTTTTTGCCTCAATTAGCGACACATTCTTTCCGAAGATACCGCCCTTTATATATATACTGCCTTCTTTAGATATTATTTTGTCTACCACTCCAAGACCCATGCTGCCCTGAATCGCGATGTCATTCTTTGCAATGACTGAGAAACCATCCTTTACAGTACCTTTAACAGTGACATATCCGTCAAAGGATATATTTCCGGTCTCATAACCTACATCTACGGGAACAACAAGGTGGTTATCTACTCTTATCTTGTCTCCTTCGAATTTTACGGCACCATCTATTGCAGCTCTTAGAACAATTTTACCATCCTCTTCAAATTCCTCAACAGTTTTTCTGTCATATTTGAGTTTCAGGTCTATTCCTTTTCTGGGGGCCAGTGGTTTTCCATTTACTGTCCTTCCGGGTCTTCCCTCGGTAGGGGGGATCTTTTCCCCAAGCCAGTCCCCTTTTTTGACGTTATCAATAAGATTTAGTTCATAGTGGTTGACACTGCCGTCTTCTTTGACTATAGGCTTTTTTTCCTGGATTTCGTAGTATTTAATAACGGCATCCTTGCCGTCCTTAGGTTTTATGCCTTTAGCAATGGAAATCTCCTTCTGTACGGTAATGGGTTTTTGGAAAAGGTCATCAAGACCTTCTGTCACCCCGGCTTTGTTAAGTGCTTGAATTATTTCGGAGGATATTGTTATTTTATTTTCAGCAAACTCTTTTGCTGTGATATTAAGCTTTATTCGAGCCTCCATTTCGTCAACGGAAATGATTACCTCTACCCTTGGCTTTATAACCCCTATGCATATCCTGAGACCTCTGGCTTCATCCAGAGCATTCTTAAGGTGCAGAAAATTATCAAGCTGCAATGTTGGCATATCAAGAAGCAGCTGATTGAATTCACGCATCTCATAGCCTGAGCGATAAACAGAAATATACAACCTGTCATTGTCACTGAGCAGGGAAAAATATTCATTTTGATATATTTCCACGCAATCACCCCGAATCAGAATAATAATATAATTTTACCATAGTCAAATATAAATCTACAAGGATTAAAAAGATGATCAACTTATTGAAAGGCCTATACTGGATTGAAAGATTGCACAAAGAATGAGTGAATATGATAAAAATCAAGGGAAATCTATATACTATCCGTATAAGATAATAGAAACTGGAACTCTGGGCTTAAATGGTCAAAACCCATATATTTTACAAAATTGACTTTTGGAGGCACTTGTTAAATAATAAAAGAATGGTCTTAAAATACATTAGAAGGTGATGCATGTGGAAAAAAAACTGACAGAATATATTAAAAGACTGATAGAACTTGATTTTAAAGCTGTGCAGCTTAAGGAAGCAAGGAATTCCGAACTTATGGACATGGAAACGGATATCAGAAAAGAGCTGAAGGACATGAAGGAAATGGTGGGAAAAGCAGCCCAGCTGGCAAAGCACGAGCATGATAGGATTATAAAGGATGCGGAAACAGAGGCCGACAGGATGAATAAGGCTGCAGAAGAGCATATGATTGCGCTCCAGAACTCATTCTCCAGCTTCAGGGAGGGTGCAGCCAGAGAAATATGGATGCAGCTTCTTGATACAGAGAGGTAGCCTATATGGATAATATCACCAGATTTGCCGCTGTCAGCACAAAAATAAAGGCGATGGAGGGAAAATTCCTGAAGGATGAGGATTATAAGAATTTGCTCAGCCTTGAGTCGGTTACTGAGGTGGCAAGATACCTTAAGGAAAAGACAGCTTATTCTGAAGTCCTAGCAAGCGTCAATACGGAAAATATCCACAGAGGTATGCTGGAGAACCTGATCAAGCAGAACATGGTTAGGAATATTGACAGGATAATGCACTATTTCACAGGAGAATACAAAGACTTTATCAAAAGCCTTTATGCAAAATACGAGATAGCGGAATTGAAGAGCATTGCAAGAACTGTATACAATGGTAAAAATGCAGGGGAAGCAAAAGAAATAGCATTCATAGGAAAGTACAGCAGGATCGATCAGGATAAAATTCTGGAAGCTAGGAGTATAAGGGATATTATATATGCACTGTCTGCTTCTGAGTTTTATAAATTCCTAATACCCTTGATAGACGGCGATTTCACTGAGAATCCCTTTAGATTTGAGATGGTACTGGACATGTCCTATTACTCCATTTTGAAGAAAGAATGGAACAAGCTGTCCAAACAGGACAGGATAGTATTGCAGCAAGCCCAGGGGATCATTGCAGATATATTGAACCTCCAATGGCTGTACAGAGGCAGAAAATTCTACAGGCTAAGCCCGGAGGAACTTATTAACTATACAATAAATATAGGCTACAGGCTTGATTACAGCAAGCTGAAGGAATTATGCTATGCGCCAAGCCTTGAAGAGTTCTTTGGGATTGCCAAAGGCACCAGATACGGCTTCGTGTTCAAAGAGGATTCAACCACCGATATTTATATGGAAAGAAGATTGGACCGTCACATCTATTATGAGCTAAGATCATTGGTCAGGAGCAACAAGCTTTCTATAATAAGCGCTTTTGCATTCATAATATTTCTGGAGTTTGAAGTCAGAGATATTGTTGCAATAGTTGAAGCAATAAGGTATAAAGTACCGGAGCATAACGCCCATAAATACATTATCAGAAAGCTCTAAGGGGAGGCGATAATCGTTGGCAATAGAGAAAATGAAGATTATAAGTATAATCGGAAAGATCAAGGACCTGAACAAGGTTTCTCGGATGGTTGTAAAAAACGGCAGTGTTCATGTGCTTAATGCGCTCTCAGAGTTGAATAACAATAATCTCAATCTTTCGGCATCAAAGGAGCATATGCAGGCGCTCCAGGAGCTTGTCCACCCCAGGCCGTACATTGATAGGAAAGATTTCTCGAAGGATGAGAAGATGCTGGAGTTCTTTTATGAGCTTTTTAGCCTGCAGCCCGAAATAGACATAAGGCATTTAAATATAACTGACGACTATGAAGACATAATGGAAGAATTAAGGAATGTCCATGATACCTTGAAAAGCACGGCCGAGGATATTGGAAGAAGGACGGCAGCTATAGACAGGCTGAGGCTTTATCTGGGTAATATCGGGTATCTCAATAATACCGGAATAAGGTTGGAGGAGATAAAGAAGCTTCAGTTTATGAAATTCAGCCTGCTGATACTATCCGGAGATAATTTCAGGAAGCTGGAACTGAATATAGAAAATGTGCCTTCTGCAGTATTCAGAATAGCAGAAATGGATGGTAATGTCGTAATTGCAGTTTTGACACCCAAAAGCCTTGAGGAAGAGGCGCAGCGGATCTATGCATCACTGAATTATAAGGAGCTTGAGCTTCCTGAGGAATATGAAGGAGCTGCAGAGGATGTAACAAGGCAAATA
>JAWLHF010000041.1:0-27137 GCA_041690515.1 Clostridiaceae bacterium
GATCTTAGATTCCAAGGTCTTCTTCTTTCGGTCGGCTCCCAGAGTCCTGAGCCTTGCTGAAAGCTCCGCCTGAAGGTTCTCTGCCCCTTCTAAAGATTCACCCTTTGTTATAATGAACTCTCTTGCCGGAGTGATCCTTATTTTCTGAGCTTTTGATACTGATCTTTGAGTCAATACATCGAAGAATCTTATGGAATCAACTTCATCATCAAATAACTCAATTCTGACCGCGTCTTGGTGTATAGGTGAATAGAAGTCTATAATACCCCCTCTTATGGAGAACTGGCCTTTCCCCTCTACCATATCCACCCTTTCATACCCCGCCATTGTGAAATATTCCTTCATCTCTTCCAATATGACAGTTTCACCTACTGAAAGTTCCCTGATCATTGAGGCAAAAAGCTCCGGAGACACTGTTTTCGGAAGCAGTGCCTCTATAGAAGTGCATATTATCGAATTTCTACCGCTTATTATACTGTCGTAAACCTTCAGCCGTTTCTGCATGATATCTTTACTTTTTGCATCGACCCTGCGGAACATCAGCTCACCGCTTGGCAGCAGAGCTGCCAGGTTCTGATCAAAGAATGATATATCCTCAAAGATCTTCCTGGATAATAAGTCATTGTGAGTGATAAAAATACACGGTTTGTTAAAATGTCTGCATACCAATGCGGCGACAATTGCCTTCTGAGTATCGGAAATCCCATAAACCTCCACAATATTCAGATTTGCTCTAAGAGATGAAAGTAGTTCATTGAGCTCTTCCATTTCATAAAGAGGCTTCAGCATGTTATCAATATTCATGTTCAAGTTCCCACCTCCAGCCTTGCTTTACACTTGGAAATTCCCTTATGCCGGTTCGTTTATGAGGACAGCAGGACAGAAGCATAAGCAGTGGAATCTCTTCGCGGAAAACACTGCTACTTATGCAAAAGAAGGTTGCTAAAGAATTTTGAGGTCAGGCATATCATATACCGACCTCATACTATTCGCTATTCCCTTCGAAGTCTTGCCTTTTAGTCAAAGGACTATTCTACAGGAATTCCGATTATTTATCCCTATTGTATTTATTCATTGCTGCTGTAACATCTTCTTTTATTATCTCCTCGATTGCCAGAGCCGATTTTTTTATCGCCTCTTCCATCAAAGGTATCTCATCATCTGAGAATCTGCTCATGACATAATCAGCCAGATCCATATAATCAGGCTGTTTTCCGATACCTATCCTGACCCTGGGGAATTCGTCAGAGTTCAGCATATATATTATTGATTTCATTCCATTATGAGTACCTGAGCTTCCTGACGGCCTTATCCTGATTCTTCCCACATCCAGGTCCACATCATCGTATACTACAATGAGCTTTGAAATATCTCCTTTGTACCAATGCATAAGCTCCTGCACGCTTTCTCCGCTCAGGTTCATATATGTCTGGGGCTTTGCCAGGATGACCTTTTCCTGTCCTATCTTGCCTTCTCCCAGCACTGCCTTGTGCTTTATCTTACTAATACTTATATTATGGACAGAAGCAAAATAATCCAGCACCATAAAACCCACGTTGTGCTTTGTATATCTATATTTCTCTCCAGGATTCCCCAGACCCACAATCAGATACATAAAAACCTCCAGGAAAAATGTGATTAGTCAAAGAGCTTGCTCAAAGACAAACCTTCGTAAATTCTCTTTATGGCTTCGGCAAATAAAGGTGCAACAGACAGTACCTTTATCTTATCCATTGGCTTGTTGGCAGGAAGCGGTATGGTATTTGTCACTACCAGTTCCTTTATTACCGAATCTTGAACGCGTTCAAAGGCCGGACCTGATAATACAGGATGTGTACATGCAACATAAATATCCTTTGCTCCCATGTCCTTCAGTACTTTTGCCGCATTCACAATAGAACCTGCCGTGTCAACAATGTCGTCGACTATTATACAGTCTTTATCCGCAATATCACCTATGATGTTCATAACCTCTGACACGTTTGGCTTCGGTCTCCTCTTGTCAATTATGGCCAATGGTGCATCAAGCTTGGCCGCAAGGGATCTTGCCCTTGTAACTCCGCCCACATCGGGAGAAACCACAACTATATCATTGAGCTTTTTGTTAATGAAGTAATTAACAATAAGCGGTGCTGCATACAGATGATCCACCGGAATATCAAAAAAACCCTGAATCTGTGGTGCATGAAGGTCCATAGTAATGACTCTGTCCGCACCTGCTGCCTCGATCAGATTGGCAACCAGCTTTGCTGATATTGGCTCTCTGGACTTGGATTTTCTGTCCTGTCTTGCATAACCGTAAAATGGCATTACGGCGTTGATCCTGCCTGCGGAAGCTCTCTTCAATGCATCTATCATTATCAAAAGCTCCATAAGGTTGTCATTAACAGGGGTGCTGGTGGACTGAACCACAAATACGTCTGCACCTCTAATGGATTCGTTGATACTAACTCCTATCTCCCCATTGCTAAAAGTACTTACCTGAGCATCTCCCACCGGTATGCCAAGATTAAAGGCTATATCCTTAGCCAATTCTTTATTGGCATTACAATTTAGGACCTTTATGCTCTTTCCATGTACATTCATTTCAACAGAAACCTCCCAAAATATTATTTGTTTTGTCTTTCAGTTACCCAGCCCTCTTTATTCTCCTGTCGTGCTCTACCAATAGCCAAACTGTCTTGTGGCACTTCCTTTGTCACGGTAGTGCCTGCAGCAATATATGAATTATCATTAATCCTGACAGGTGCAATAAGGTTTGCATTACAGCCTACAAAGGAGTTATCCCCTACATAAGTCCTGTGCTTATGCTTTCCGTCATAGTTGACAAATACCACACCGCACCCCAGGTTTACATTGTTGCCCACATCGCCATCACCAATATACGTTAAATGTGATGCCTTCGAATTATCGCCGAAATTGGAATTCTTCATTTCGACAAAATCACCTATTCTGACATTCCTGCCTATCCTGTTTCCAGGCCTGATATAAGCGAAAGGACCGACTGAAGTGCCATCTCCTATTGAGCTTTCGAGTACTATGGAGTTTTGAATGCTCACTCCTTTTCCGATCCTTGCGTCCTTGACTCTTGCTCCGGGACCAATTATTGAGTCTTCTCCTATTATCGTATCCCCTTCAAGTATGCATCCGGGATATATTGTTACATCCCGCTCTATCTTTACAGTATCCTCAATATATGTGTTGGCTGGATCAATTATTGTTACTCCTTCCAGCATAAACCTCCTGGATATTCTGCCTCTCATGATTTCATTTGCCTGACTGAGTTGATATCTGTTGTTAACACCCAGTATTTCCTCAGTATCTTCTATTTTATATGCTCCTATCCTAAGACCCTTTTTTCTCATGATTCCTATGACATCTGTAAGGTAGTATTCCCCTTGTGCATTGTTGTTATTTAACTGTCCTAGGGCTTCCTTAAGCTCTGCGCCGTTTACAAAGTATATTCCTGAATTCACTTCTTTGATAAGCTTAGTACTGCTGTCTGCATCCTTTTCTTCGACAATTTCTTCCACCAGCATATCAGTGCTTCTGACTATCCTTCCATATCCTGTCGGATCCTGAAAATCTGCTGTCAGGATCGTAGCGCTGTAACCTTCCCTCCTGTGGGTATCATGCATGTCCATAAGTGTCTCTGCCTTTAGAAGCGGGGTGTCTCCATATAGTATAAGTATATCTCCATCACTTATATACCTCTCCGCCTGCATTACCGCATGTCCTGTACCAAGCTGCTTCTCCTGAGTTACAAACTTTACACCGGATATCGCCTTACTTACCTGATCTGCTCCATGACCTATCACAACAACAGGTTCTTTGTCTCCAAGCTTACGGGCGCAATTAATCACATGCTCTACCATAGGGATCCCACACACCTTATGCAGTACCTTAGGTACTTTGGAATACATCCTTTTCCCTTCACCGGCAGCAAGTATTATCGATGTAATACTGTATACACCACTCAATATATCACCTCAATTACCACTTTTGAATAACCTTTCGATTTAATCCCTCTCTATTTTAACATAATGACACCTCAGAAAAAAGCACAATAAAAAAGTATAGCTTTAGTATAGTGTGCATAATTAATAGCAAACTATTCCAAAGCTTAAATATCTACAAGAATCTTAGGCTAATATCCAATGCTTCGACTGAATTCGTCAGCATCCCTACCGATATTATATCCACTCCGGTCTCTGCCACAGCCCTGACATTCCTCTCTCCCTCCAGAGCCATATTGCCTGAGGCTTCCAGCAGTACTCTTCCCGCTGCAATATTCACAGCCTCCTTCATCATATCAAGAGACATATTGTCAAGCATTATTATATCTGCTCCTGCTTCAACAGCCTCCATCAGCTCCCTTATGGATTCCACTTCCACCTCTATCTTGACTGCATGGGAAATGTTCCTTTTGGCTGCTTCTATTGCAGGTCTTATTCCTCCTGCAGCCTTTATATGATTATCCTTTATAAGCACCATATCGGAAAGATTGAATCTATGGTTGGAACCTCCTCCGGCTTTTACTGAGTATTTATCAAGAATCCTAAGTCCCGGAACAGTTTTACGGGTATCAGTGATCCTTGCCTTAAAGTCCGAGGTACTTGATACAAACCTGTCTGTCATGGTAGCGATGCCTGACATCCTTTGAAAAAAGTTAAGTGCGGTTCTCTCACCCTTCAGGATGCTTCTGGCATTTCCGCTGATTGACGCTATTACATCCCCCTTGTAAACTCTCTGTCCGTCCTTCATAAAGGCTTGGAAATCAATATCCTTATCAACTATTTCAAACACTCTCCTGCATATATCGATGCCGCATACAACCCCTTCCGCCTTTGCTATGAAATTACCTTTCACAACAGTCGACTCAGGAACTGTAGAGTCCGTTGTCACATCCCCCCAGCCCAGGTCTTCTTCCAGAGCGTTTATTAATATATTGTCTACAGTTAATTTCTCCAGCATGGAAAATCCTCCTAAACATATATACTACCACAGTATTGTATTATTCACTGTCTACCCTATAATGGCTTCCGCAGCTCTCTCTCCTTATAATAGCACTTTTCAATATAAGTGAAGCAATATACGCTATGTTCATTGCCTCCATGTCTTCAGTACTTACAAGTTCTGTCCGTTCCATGCTTTGAATAGTACTGTCAAGCCATTGGGACAGTTTTTTCATATCAGTGGCATTTCTTTCTATTCCTGCATAAGCATCCATCTGCGTCCTTATCTGATCTCTTATCTTCTTCATGTTCAAATATTTTTCCGACTTTCTAGTGCTATTAAATATATGTACCTCTTCCTGCTTCCATTTATGGATTTCGTTATTTATATCCCCCGCACATCTTCTTCCGAATACCAGACCTTCCAGCAGAGAATTGCTTGCCAGTCTGTTGGCTCCGTGTACTCCGGTATTTGCCGCTTCTCCGCAAGCATACAAACCCTCTATATTTGTCCTGCCTCTCAGGTCGGTTCTTATTCCGCCCATGAAATAATGCTGAACAGGAGAAACCGGTATATGGTCCTTGGTGATGTCCACACCCTCCTTAAGGCATCTGCCATATATAGTCGGAAATCTTTTTTTAAGGTAATCCGCATCCTTGTGGGTTATATCCAATAACACCCAATTAGTGTCGGTCTCTTTCATTTCTGAGAATATTGCTCTTGATACTATGTCTCTCGGAGCAATCTCCCCCATGGAATGATACTTGTGCATAAATGGCTTAAGGTTCCTGTTCAACAATATTCCACCTTCACCTCTTACAGCTTCGGAAATCAGAAATCTGCTCCCCTCCTGATCCGGTTTGTAAAAAGCTGTAGGATGAAACTGGACAAACTCCATATCCGCCAGCACAGCACCTGCCCTATATGCCATAGCGATTCCATCACCTGTAACTACTTCCGAATTGGTTGTATTCTTATAGACCTGTCCGATACCTCCACTGGCACAAATAACACTGCGGCAGTACAGGACCTGCTTTTCCGCTTCCGCTCCGATACCTGCAGCTATCAATACCCCGGTACATCTCCCATCGTTTACAAGGATATCTATAGCATAGCAGTTCTCTTTTATTGTGATATTCTCTTTACTTCTGCAAACCCTGAGAAGTGAATCAACAACCTCCTTGCCTGTGGCATCTCCCAGTGCATGTACAATTCTGAAACGGCCATGTCCTCCCTCTCTTGTTTTCGTTAGAGTACCGTCAACATTTCTATCAAAATTCGTACCGAGACTGCACAATATATCGATATCCTTTGGAGCTTCCTCTACCAGCACTGACACTGCTTTCTCATTGCAGTGGCCGGCACCGGCTTTTATTGTATCATCGAAATGGTAAACTGGCATATCGTCCTCACCTATAGCAGCCGCAATCCCACCTTGGGCAAGATATGAGTTGTTTTCAGCCATTGTCTCCTTACTTATAACACATATCTTCAACCCCGGGTCCAGATTGACAGCTGAGTAGAGCCCGGCGATACCGCTGCCGATTATCACAACATCCCATCTTTCCATTTCTATTTTATGAGTATCGAAATCCGTTAAGTACCTCAGAGTCATGTGCCTTCCCCCTACTTTATCTTCAGCATCTCTTCCAATGACCTCAGTGCTTTCAATCTTACTGCCTCATCCACATGGATTTCGTGTTTCATATTCAATAATGCGCTATGTACATCCTCCAGTCTGGTCTTCTTCATATTTGTGCATATCAAACCGGTTGAAAGCAGATAAAAGTTCTTCTCGGGATTCTGCTTCTTAAGGGTATGGAGAACCCCCTCCTCTGTACCGATTATTATATCCTTTTCAGGTATTTCAGCCGCATGTTTTATTATCTCGGATGTGCTTCCAAGAAAATCAGCAAGCTTTTGAACCTCAGGCTCACACTCAGGATGCATGAGTATTTTTGCTTTTGGGTGAAGCTCCCTTATTTTTTGAACTTCTTCTGTCTTTACCCTCTTATGAGTGATGCAGAAACCTCTCCAAAGAAGAATTTCCTTGTCAGTGACTTTTGAAGCCACATAACTCCCCAAGTTCTCATCCGGTACAAAAATCACCTGTTTATTCTTAATACTCTGAACTACCTTCAAAGCATTCGAGGAAGTGCAGCAGATATCGCTTTCAGCCTTTACCTCCGCAGAAGAATTGACATAACATACTACAGCAGCATCAGGGTATTCTTCTTTCATTTCACGAAGTTTTTGTGCCGTGACCATATCCGCCATAGGACATCCGGCATCCTTGACAGGCAGCAGTACTGTCTTATCAGGAGATAATATCTTTGCACTCTCCGCCATGAAATGTACCCCGCAGAACACTATAACATCACTGTCTGTATCAGCCGCATGCTGACTTAAGGAATACGAGTCTCCTACCACATCAGCCACATCCTGTACCTCCGGCACCTGATAGTTGTGTGCCAATATGATAGCGTTCCTCTCTTTCTTCAACCTTGATATTTCTTCTGCCAATTTATTTTGCATTACAACCTACCTTCTTCATTCAGTATTGTTTTCTGTCGGTTTTCATTAAGAAAACAAGATTTGCGCTGCTTGTTGAATAAGCTTCATTAAAAACCTTTTGTTGATATTCTTAGTTGAATATATCACTTATTATACCCTTTTTCAATATTGTTAAAAAAGGCTCAATAACATTAAGAAAGAGCATTCATCCATTGCATTTTGCAAATAATGATGCTCCTTAAATAATGAAATTCTTCTACCCAGACTTGTTTTGAAGTTTGAAATTCTTTATTACGAGAGCACTTGGCGGACGCCATGTGCGGCAGCTGCAGCAGCGAAGCGATAGAATTTCTTACCGAAAAATATTTTTACCACTTCTTCTTCTTTTTCTTATATGGCTTCGGAGGGTAGAAGGCAGGCCAGAAACCCGGGTATGGCTGATATTTATGCTTTTTCTTTTTCTTCCAATGGCCGGGATATTCGTCAGATTCATCGCTGCTGTAATCGCTGTCATCATCATCGTACCAGTAAGGGACTCTCATATACTCCATTTCCATCCTCTGGTCGTCATCAGACATTTGCATCATTTGATTCGACATCATTGGACACATCATTGGGCACATCATTGGACAGCCATTCATCATCGGACATTTTCCACCTGTAATTGGCTCTTCAATCTCAGGCATTTCCATCTCAGGCATCTCTACTTCCGGCATTTCTACTTCCGGCATCTCAATTTCAGGTATCTCCGTATCCGGTATGCCAATATCCATCCTTCCCGTCTTACGGCCTGATTTCTTTCTATCCGACATCACTTAACCTCCCTATACACATTTATGAGTCTATTAAATTATATAGGGGAGTAAGACAAAAAATAACAAAACAGTGACAGAAATGTTCTTCATGAAGATACTCTATATAGAACCTTCTTGGGCTAAGAAGTTCTGTCGCTTCGCTGCTACAACTGTCGCATGTGGCTCCCGCTAAAAGAAAACATCCACCTAGGGTTAGGTGGATATCTTAAAATCAGATTATTCGTTCTTTACTTTTTCATACTCTTCCAAAATTGAAGTCTGCAACCTCTCTCTTGTTGAAGAATTTATTGGATGGGCTATATCCTTAAATTCTCCATCAGGGGTCTTTCTACTAGGCATAGCTATGAATAAGCCTTCCTGGCCTTCTATAACCTTTATGTCATGAACAACAAATTCATTATCAAAGGTTACTGAAACTACCGCCTTCATCTTACCTTCTGCATTAACCTTCCTGATTCTTACGTCTGTTATTTCCATTCTAGTTCACCACCTTCCCGTCGTTCATTTTGTCATTTGAATAATATTTCGTCATATATTAGTTTTTTCCTTCTTTTTCTAACAAACATTTTTGTAAATAATACAGGCTATTGCCGCAATCATCGAAAGCCTGGCATTACCCGTATTTTTACTCATTTTCCATAAGTATTATGCAAGACTTGTCTTGAGCTTAGAAGTTCTCTATAGTGAGAACACCTGGCGGATGCCACGTGTGGCAGCTGTAGCAGCGAAGCGATAGAACTTCTTAGCGAAAGACATTTCTACATTCGGACTTGTCTTGAGCTTAGAAGTTCTCTATAGCGAGAACACTTGGCGGATGCCACGTGTGGCAGCTGTAGCAGCGAAGCGATAGAACTTCTTAGCGAAAGACATTTCTACATTATTATTATATAGTTCAAAAAATCTTATCAATGATATTATCTGTATTTTTCTTTTTTTAAATCAATCATAATTTTTCAAATTTTAAAGTCTTTATCCAGCGATAAAAAACAATAGTATTATCAATTATGAGGAAGTTTCTGTCTGCATTTCATCTGTATAAGTTATAAGAATTCCAGCACATTCTATCTTCACAGACATCCTGGAGTAAGACCGACTGCGTGGTGATGTTTGCCCAATACAATGTAATAATTTTACATACAACTTATGCGGTAACAAAAATTTGGCTATAATAATAATATGGATATTATATCATTTATTATATTATGTATGTTATGCTTAAAACATAAGTTGACAGTAAATGCATAAGAATGTAAAATCAATACGTTATACTGTATTAAATTTCTAGTCCAAATATAATACAAATTCATTGCAATATTTTTTAAGGAGTGTATCCTATGATTTCCCTTAAAGATGTAAAGAATGTCCATTTTGTGGGTATTGGTGGTATCAGTATGAGTGGTCTGGCTCAAATACTGCTTGAGTCCGGCTATAATGTAACAGGTTCTGATATCAACGAAAGCAACATAACTATCAAACTCAGGAATAATGGCGCCCTGGTCTCCATCCCTCACAATCCACAAAATGTTGAAAATGTCGAGCTTGTAGTCTACACAGCTGCAGTGAAGCAGGACAATTGTGAGATAATCAGGGCAAAGGAACTGAATATTCCTATCATCGATAGGGCCGGATTTCTTGGGATGATTATGAAGAACTATGGGTACGGCATAGCAATTGCAGGATGTCACGGAAAAACTACAACTACCTCGATGGTTTCAATTATACTTAAGAACGCCGAACTGGATCCTACGATACTTGTTGGCGGGGAGATAGAAGCAATAGACGGGAATGTCAGAGTAGGCAAAAGTGAATACTTCGTGACAGAAGCCTGTGAGTATTGTGAAAGTTTTCTGAAGTTCTACCCCTTTGTAGCAGCAATTTTGAATGTAGAAAAGGATCATCTCGATTATTTCAGGGATTTGGATCATATCATATCTGCTTTCAGAAAATTTGCAAAGCTGGTTCCGGAAGACGGCAGTCTTATCGTCTGCAGTGACAATGAGCATGCCCTTAATATTTCCAAGGAAGTCACCTGTAATGTGATTACCTATGGTATAACAAACAAAGCTGATTTTCAGGCAAAACATATAAGGTATGACAGTTTAGGGCATCCCAGCTTCGAGGTAAGCCTTAGGAATAAGAAGCTAGGCACCTTCTCTCTTAACATCCCGGGGGAACACAATGTGCTAAATGCCCTGGCAGCAATCGCAATAGCCTATAATGCCGGAATACACATAGATACTGTCAAGAAGAGTTTGCAAGAATTCAGAGGTACTTACAGAAGATTTGATATTAAGGGTACTCGGAATAATATAACCATTGTTGATGATTATGCCCACCACCCTACGGAAATAAAAGCCACCCTGCATGCAGCTAAGCAATTCCCCCATAAAAAGATTTGGTGTGTGTTCCAGCCTCATACCTATACAAGGACAAAGACTCTTTTCAATGAGTTTTCTGAAGCCTTTTACGATGCGGATAGTGTCATTATCACCGATATTTATGCTGCAAGAGAAAAAGATACTGGGCTGGTCAATCCTGCCGATCTGGTGGAAAGTATAAACAAGTACAGTGCAAATGCTGTTTATAGCAACGACTTCAGAAGCATTGCCGGTTTTATTGCCAAGGAAGCAAAACCCGGCGATCTCGTATTTACAATGGGTGCCGGAGACGTTTTCAAGCTGGGGCCTATGATACTGGATGAACTCGGAATATAAGAACCGACATAAAAGCCTTCACGGAGTATAAACCGTGAAGGCTTTTTCATTTGCATCAGATTCAATCCTGCTCTGCAGAAATCGCCCACAAGTACAAGGATGCCACAGTACCGTAAGGTGAGTACCTTTTTCTGTATCTTTCAAACTTTTCCTTGGTAAGCTCTTTTAAACCATACAACTTCATCATTCCTCTGCGTATTGCCAAATCCTTATAACTTACTACATCAGGGCGGCAGAGGGAGAATATAAGGAGCATTTCAGCGGTCCATACTCCTACTCCATACAAAGATGAAAGCTTGTTAATGATCTCCTCATCAGATAAGGTGTCAAGGGCTCTAAAATCAACCGTCCCGGTTAGAGCTGCCTCAGCTATACCCTTTATATATTCCGCCTTTCTGACCGACATACCGCAGCTCTGAATATCCAATAAGGCAGCCTGGGCTATATTATCCGGTGTAATATCTCCTAAAAACTCCATAAGTCTGTTCCATACAGTGTATGCAGCTTTGCTGGATATCTGCTGTCCAACTATGCTTGATATCAATGCAGTAAAGGGATCAGGGGTAACCTTACGCTTTATCATACCGATTCTGTTTATGGCCGCTCCAAGCCTCTTATCTTTGCTTTTCAAGTAATCCAATTCTTTCTTTCCATATTCGAATATATGCATTATTCAGCCTTCTCCAAATCCAGCAATCGTTTTTTCATATCCAACCCTCCGGCATAGCCTGTGAGAGAGCCGTCCGCTCCTATGACCCTATGGCATGGTATTATTATGGGAATAGGGTTGCGGTTGTTGGCAAGGCCTACCGACCTGGCAGCCTTTGGCCTGCCTATCTTATCAGCTACCTCTCCATAGGTAGCTGTTTTGCCATAGGGTATTTCACATAGAGCCGCCCATACCTGCTTCATAAAGTCTGTTCCTTCAGGGGCAAGAGGCAGACTGAACTCCTTAAGCTCACCATTAAAATAGCTGTCCAGCTGTCTCACAGCCTCCTTAAGAAGAGGTGTTTTGCACAACTCCTCCCCCTTTGGCAAATCATCACCGGTTATACATATTCTAGTTATTTGTCCGTTTTTTTCTGTGATCCCTATTCTGCCCGCTTTAGATTCATAAAAACAAAATGGCATAACAATTCTCCTTTTCTTTTCCTATGCTCTTTAGGTGTTTGTCCTATATCTGAATGGACAATAGTTCTTCGACCCTGTCATTCATATATTTCTGGGAGTCGTAAACTCCTTGATTGTAAAACTCAGGTGCCAATTCTTCAGTTATAAAATCCAAAACCATGCTGGCAGCCAGGTCACCCAGTTCCTCATCTCTTTCCTTTAGAAAATAGTTCTTTATTGCAGAAATCATATCATCCTTTGTTTCTTTAGTCAATTTTATCCTGTTCTTGTCTTTCACTTCCCTGACCTCCAATCTGTGTACCTTTAATCTGATGTACTTTCTATTCTGATTATTCCGCTATAGGTTTGTATTGCGCTACCTTCCATTGTCCTCAGAAGAAAAAAGTAATACCCCGTATCCTTTGGCAGTGTCAATTGCCTATTTTCACTGCTTTCAACTATTCCGAGGCTATCCTGCCCTATCCCCTTTTCTGCCTTATTCTTTGTCAGCCCTAGAATACGACAATCCATAAGCTCCCTATTACCGGGATATATTACCCTGACAGTCTCCCCGGGAGAAAAGTATGCAAGTCTTGAGTTATTATCGGACAAGTAGAAAGGTCTGATATCCTGAGGTATTATGAATGAATCCGTCATATTCATATGTCCTGCAGGTCTGAGATTTAGAAGGTTACGGTTTCCATCTGCGTCTGTCTTGCCCTCAAGACAGATTTCCCCCTCCTTATAGCTTTTGTTCCATTCTGTCGGGGTAAGCATTGGGGTAAATGTAAAAGCATAGGAGTTATAGATCCTTGCATCATTGGACTTGAGGTATTCAGGCATATATTCTTTATTACGCTCAATGTGCATTCTCAAAACAGGTTTTCTTTCCTCTTTTTCAGTAATAAAAATAAAATCCTGTGGTATTTCTCTACCTTCAGCTGACAGTATATAGCCTTGGGAATCAGCAAATACTCGGGTGTCATTTTCCTTAAGATTAACATGTCCTATTATTCTTTCCCTGGGTATGACACTTGCTATCCTATCTGAAAACAGAGCTTCAACTTTGTTGACAGATGCGTCATTCTCACCGTACTGACGTGCTTCTACCCCTGCCAGCCCGAAATATATATAATGTCCTTTGAATTCTGTATAGTTTAGTGTCCAGCAGTAGCTTCCCCTTGTAAGGAATGTGACTTTATAGTCCTCATCAATGAAATGGAGGTCCGGATAATGCTCTCCATCAGTCAGCTTTTCAGCAAGCACCAGGGTACCATCTTCAAAAGGCATCTCATCATATATGACTATTGGCTCATCAGTCTTGTCATAAAAATCCAAAAGCGTCTCGGCAGTGGATCTCTCCTCATGTGATATTATTGCTTTAAGGCAGCTTTGTAAATAATCAGTATCATCCAGCTTGCTCTGAACTTCTTCTTTCCAGGCGGTCTTTTCAGCTAAAGCCTGCAGTCCTACGCCATACCATTCTTCTACATCATTCCTAAGAATCCTGAAGGAAGACCCTTCAAAATTGAATATCACCTCTTCAAGGTTATCAATTAAGGCAAAAGCAGCAGTGGCATTATAAGCGATTGCCCTGTCAAGGGTGTTTTCTCCAATGTCAGAGGCTAAAGCTTTATAGTTGACCTCAGCCGTGTACTTCTCCGGATACAGTCTGAAGGACATTTCCAGGTCCCTCAAAGGCAGCTCATAAAAAAGGCCTGTCAGATTTGGAGCATCCCCCATATATCTGCTCTTGTACTTTGATATGATCTCAAAATCCTGCGTTTGTGGGTTCCTTTCACTTGAATCATCCTGCTGGTTATTTAGGGCAGTTCTGGGGGTGATGCCCCCTTGTATTGCGATAAATAAAACAACCCCTGCAATAATCAAGGCAATAGCTAAGGTATTTTTCGACTTCATCTTACTCACCTCTACCCAATATTGATAAAAGACACCCTATGCACATACAGATTGATTTATTTCTTTTTATCCCTATAGTCAAGAATGGCTTTTATTATTGGTAATATACATGCAAGAACCAGTATATAATAATTCCTGCCGGATATAAAAAATATAACCAAAAGGATAAGATACAATACCAAAAATATGAAAGTCCTGTCCTTATTTCTCAAAATCTCACTCCTAGATTGGCTGCAAACCGGGTTTTATTCATTGCATTCCAGCATAGCCTTTATTGATGCTTCCATTCCTCCATCCTCTATTACCCCGCCAGTCCAAAGAGTACCTAAAAACTTCAGCTTTCCTTCATTATCAGACACCACCAGTAGCGGACTGCCCATGCTGCTGGTTTCCTTGAGCCATCCATCCTCGTCAACATCCATTCCTCCCGCCATTACAACCTTGCTTAAATCCTTGGGAAGCAGCCGGTATTCCAATGCATATACATGAATCGTCATATCAGCCAGTTTATCAAAGGTCTCCACCTTTTCCAGACGGGTTATCTTACTGTCTACTATATCCACCTTCGGGTTTGATTCATGAGTCTCAATATCTCTGTTGATTATTTCCCATGCAAAGCTGTTAAGGGGATCCTTCTCATCAGTATTCATAGCCACTTCAGTTACAGTACAGGCCGTACCCAAAACGGCAGTCGCCATAATCAATATAGCAGTAAGTATCAATGTACTCTTGTAACTTTTATGCCCTATGGCAAAATATTTGTTACTTTGAATCATATCTCTGCCTCCTTAATAATTTGAAAACAACCCCTGTTATGATTCCTGCAGCAAGTATGAATATACCGACTGCAAAGGGATATAGATAGCCGAAGCTCTTATGCAGCTTTCCAGCGACCTTGTCCAGTATTGTGATTTCACTATCTTCATATAAGGTAAAAAATAGGTCCTCCTCAGGCAAATCCGCCAATACCGCCGAATATATGTTATCTTCTCCCTTTATTAGATCAATACTGCTCCTGACAATATATGGTGCTTTCTCGGGCGGTATGATATTGATGTTCAGGTTTTTAAAATCCTTCCAGTTTTCAGCAGGATTCAATATATAGTCAAAGGTGTACAGCGGTTTTGAAGTCTCTCTCATATCCATGGTTCCCGATGTATTGTATGTGACGCTTACTTCCTTTTCTTCCTCCGGAGGAAACTCCACAGTATATACAAGGGTGAATATCCTCTCGTAATTTCTTTGTGCCATAAGGTCATGTTCCGAGCAGAAACCCATATGCTTTGTAAAGTATCTGTCCAGAGCTTCTGCATACAGGTTATATAATTGAGCATCAGAGATAACACTGTTGTCAATATCTGTTTCCTTTTCAATATAGCTCATTAAATATGTTCTTAAATCCACCTCCTGTTTGAAGCTGCGGCAATCAAACAAATCGGTTTTTTTGCTGAGCTCCCCATCGGAGTAGGCGTTTATATTTAAATCTATATCCTCACCCAGGACATATATCTCCAAAACCTCAGGCTCATAACACCAGGAAGCGACCCTTGTCTTTTCAGCCTCCCGCTCATACCTGTTAAAACCTCTTGTCAGCACTTTTGTTTTCCTATGGTCAAGTCTGAAGTCAACCGCCAGATTTATTCTCTGGTCGGTAGTAGGCCTTACATGCAGGGTATAGAGCTTTCCCTTTTCATTTTCTCTAAAGCTTTCAGCCTTATATGGAATATCTGTGATGTTACCTAATATGTCGGCGAATTCAAAGCTTGCCCCCTTTTCATCATCTCTGGGGCTCCCGTGATTGTTGACCACATCCCCTGCATATATGGTATAGGGTATCGTACTGCCGTCAGCAGTAATGACTATATCATCTCCTGAGAGTTTTTCCATAACTCCCACAAAAGGAAATGCCATATTCACAGAAAGACTCTCATTGGTTGGGTTGACCATATCATAGGCTGCAGTGACTTTTCCGCTGATTGTATAATGGGAGTCATCATTATCGGAAAAATCAAAAACAAGATTCTCATTTTTCACTATTATTGGGGAATTCTCTTCAATGGACATCACCTCTGAAGAAGGATACCCCTGCCAGAATACAGGTCCGGAGTTGGCAAGAACCATCATAAAAAATAATATGCCAACTATAACAAATGATAAACCCCTAATATATCCTCTCATTGAATCGCCCCCTGAAAATCCATTTAGTATGGATATTTCCTCCTATCACCTTTTAACCAAATTTGCCGCACCTGCTCCCAAAGCAGAGAGCCCTGTGTAGACAAAGACCCATATAAGGAATGAGCTGTTAAATACCATGTAGGCAGTAATAATCCACACTCCAAAGGTTATTAATACAACCGCATATGTATTTTTTAATAATAGCTTTCCTATAATACCAACCAAAAAGGATAATATAGGAAAGACAAATAGTGCCGCCAAAAATTCCATGATTCACCCCTAATATGCTAAAATGACTTATTAATAATCCTCTCTTCAACAATCTTTATATCTATAACAAAGGGCTCCATGTCGATTATCTGCTCTTTGGACATCCCTTTTGCATCAAATATAATCTCACCGGATACATCTATACTACTACCGGATGAGATTACCTTATCAACTTGTATTGCTGTGGATCTATCTTCAGCTCTTTTTGCAAACTCCTCCGACAGCTCAGGCTCGACAGAGATGATTTTTATATCAACAACATCATTATTAATCAAAGCTATAGTGTACTTGAAGCTCTGTATATCAAAGTTTTTTGTATTTTCTCCAACCGCTCCTATACTTGATGTTATACTGGATACTTCTATGCCCGGCCGAAGTCTTGTATCACTGTTTGAACACCCTATCAATAATAAAAGAACAGCAATAAGGATAATTATACTGACTCTTCTTCCCATTTTCCTCTCCTTTAGTAAAATATTGTTCATACAATCCGCAAGCTCTTATAATGCTTTTATTAACCTTATAGTCTTTTCTGCACTTATCAGCGAAAGGGGTATATTGACAACCACCAGTATAAAAAGAACAATTATATTTGAAATACGGTTGAAGGGTATAAATTTATCCCATCCCCACTGAAGTATTTTAAAATACGCAATATAGAAAATCAGTGTTATTGCAAAAAATGCAATTCTCTCTTTCATTATCATTTACCCCCTGTATATTCAATCCTGTAAGAAAAACTCCTTGGGATAAACCACTATTCCCGAGATGCCTTCAAGTCCCCCTTCTTCCAATTCTAATGCCATAAAATTCGTATCAGGTACATCAAAGGGAGCCTTAATGCCCCATTTTGATGCAGGCTTAAATCCAAATCTGGGATAGTATTTGTCATGTCCAAGAACGACTATGGACTTATATCCCATTTCCTTCGCGATTATAATGCTTTCAACAATAAGAATACTGCCTATGCCTTCGTTCTGATATTCCGGCAATACTGAAACAGGAGCCAGCGCCAAGGATTCATGGCTCTTTTCACCGTCATTTATATGGAGCTTTGTTAGCATGATATGTCCAGCTACTCTTTCATCAACCTCCGCTACAATCGAAAGCTCCGGTATGAATGCACTGCTGCTTCTCAGCCTCCTAACCAGCAACTGCTCCTTATGATCACTGAACTCAGCCTTTTCAAAGGCTTTCTCAACAACATGCTCCACCCGGGTACGATCCCTTTCCTCTTCTTGCCTTATCTCTATATTCATTGATTACCTCCAATTAGCTTTAACAATATTTCTCATTTATTGAATGATGCGCAACAAACGGACGCGCAATGCGCGCCCCTACAGTATAATAATGGCAATCCGTAGGGACGGCCATTGGCCGTCCGCATCTTGTACATTCTTCAGGGCAGGCATGGAAACCTGCCCCTGCATAAACACCCGAAACTCGCAACAGGACCCCTGAGACATGACCCTGTGCCTGCATCTCGCAACCGAAAACGTGACTATGTCGCATTTTTCTACATTTCCATCATAGGCTTTTTATCCCGCTTACCAAATTACACCATATTTCATAAGACTTTTCAATGCCTTCATCAAATCCTCCAAGCTTTACGACCTCTAGCAGCCTCTCACTGCATCTGTCCGGTTTTTTATCAAATCTCTCTATAAAATCAAGTGATCTCTTCCTGCTTGGAAAGTAAGTCCTGTTAATGGCGAATAAAGCCTGAAGAAAATGATCAATTGCAATATCCAGAGAAAAATGGTAAAAGAGTACATCCTTTCTATTGACTGCACGTTCCAGATCTTCTGTATCCTCAAGTGCTTCCATGTGATATCTGATAAGTCTCTCCGCAAGCTTGTCAGGATATTCAGACAGTCTATCCTTCATTGATTGGAGAAAACCTTCCCTGTCATATAAAATGCTTATATTCTCCAGCATGGCACAGCGGCCTACCGGGTAATAATAGTTGTCAAGTTTGTCCGGATAATTCCCGTTAAGTATGGACTCTATGTCTGATATTGTTTTGTCCGTAGTGAAATACATCATCCAGGTTTCAACTCCGTTGATCAGAGCATAGTCCCCTGTACCCCAATGGCCTCCTTCAAAGGCATTGATCTCCCATTCATGCATCAGATCACCCATTATATCTCTCAGATCCTGCCGTTTCTTGAATTCAGGTGTTGTATCGCAGTATATGAAGATATCAATGTCTCCCTCCCCTGCTTTAGGAAGAGGAGTTTTGCTTCCGCTGATTCCTATCGACTGCACTTCTTCAATTGATGATATCCTGTCTACTAAAAAGTCTAGTATCGCTTCGGTATCACGTGTCATAACTTTTCCCCCTTCTATGATGAAAGTACTTATCTGTTACGCAGATTCTTATCTGTTCTGATCATGAAATAACAGTATTGCGTTTCATCACCTTTTATTAATTCTACCACATAGCCGGCTGTCATCTTTTCGTTCACCTCGTAATGTGAACTAAGAGCTGCCTGCAACAGCCGTTCTACAGTGAAAACGTATTTTTTGTCCTCCCTTTTGTTTGCTTCAATCTCCATGGACAAAGGTCCTCCATTGGCATTCCTGTAGTTGGGTCGGCCTTTATCGTTTATCCAGTAGACCTTAATGCCTGCAATTTCCTCCCAGTCACCAAGGTTCATTTCTATTTGATATCCGTGGGGGACATAAATCAGTTCACTTCCCTCTATGTACATGCAGGCCTTCTCAAAATCCTCTCCTGTCCTGAAAGGCTCTGCTGTTAGGAAGTAGTCTATATCAATGTCATCGATCTTTATGGAAATCTCATTTTTATCCTCAGCATGTATTTTAATGTATTTAAATATCTTCTCCGGCAACAACTTCTCCTTATCTTCGACTACATATATGAAATCCGTATTTCCTGCGTTATACCTTCTTATACGGTCTCCGGCAACTATAAAGTGAAGGGGAAAAGCCCTTTTGTCATCCTCAAACGCCACCAGGTCTATAAAAACAGTATCAGTGTCAATTAAAGTGCTTCCGCTGTCAAAGCTTCGCCTGCATCTCTGTCCACTGAACAGCTCTCTGAATTCATCAAGAGCCTCTTCATCCTTGAGAACAATCCTTTTTGACTCTGACAAGGTTCCATACTTTTGCACCGATATTTCATTAAAGCTAATATTGTCATGCAGCACAGGCTGGGGCAGGTAGAACAGCAGCAAACCGATACAAGCAGCCATAAGCGCTCCTGACATAACCAATATGTCCCTGTCTTTGATTGCACTGAAAAACCTTCTTTTGTCTCTGATTTTCCGAATAATACAATAGGCCAAAGCAATAGGAGCTGAAAAGCAAATTACTATTAAAACCCCCACCACAAATTTCATAATGGTAACGATTATCTCATTCAGCCATATAGGAGCACCCCACAGCATTGACTCCCACCTCCAAAAATATTCCCGCAGGCTTTATTTACCCTGCCACAGGTGTTTCACCATATCGATGGTCCCGTCTTCTCTGAAGGTTATCCCCTCAGCTTCCAGCATTGCCCGCTGAATTTCATAAGCACCGAAAACATAGTCCGGGGATAGCTCTCCTGTAGCCTTAACCACCCTGTGGCAGGGAAGATCCAAATCCTCCGGTACGCTTCTCATAGCCCAGCCTACGATTTTTGCTCCCCTTGGATATCCAAGGATCTTTCCTATTCCTCCATAAGTAGCCACCTTGCCCTCAGGAACCATTGCAACAATATCATATACTCTTTTAAAAAAACCTTTATTCTTCTCCGACATGAAAATCACCATCTTTTCACAGTATCCGACACTGCACTAGAGCTCTTCCCCGCAGTTTTTACAGAACCTCGCATCCTCATCATTAAGCCCTTCGCAGCTTTTGCATCTTACCTTTATTACTTCCCTAACCTTATCGGAGCCGGCAATTCTGTCAACAACCTCAATATTACTGATAACATCGTTTATCATATCACCCTTTGCTTCATTAAAAGGCTTCAGGTCCTCCCTGGCCTTATCCGGATCAAGGATTAGTCCTGAGCCTGCAGTACCCTTGGCTCCAATATTTGCAACAAAGGAACCTGCAATAATCAGAACCATTCCCACCACCGAATTTGAAAATGATGGAGTTCCGCCGCTCCCGAAGGGATCATTCATATGACTGGCTGCGGAAAAGAATACTGAAATGAATAATATAAACCCCAGAACCATCATGCTTATTCCAATATAGTAGGTAGCTTTTCTCTCTTTTGATATTTTTGACATATCGACACCCCCATAATATATACTTTTTATTATGAATACTCTACATTCTCTTCCTCTTCTTTTTCAGCAGTACAGATGTATCCAGATTCTCATCCTTTGTTTTTTCTCCCTTAGCTTTTTTAGGCTTTGACTCCTTCTTCCCTTCTGTATCAATTTCCGATCGGACTTCATTATTCGATGCCTTTACTGATTGATCCTTAATTTCATTATGTTTTTTCCCCGGATACGGTTTTTTAGGACCCTTCATCAGCTTTGCTTTTAAGACTGACATTCTATTTTTCAGTACTGAATAAGGCAGGTTAAGTCTTCTTAATGCAATATCAAGGGTGAACATTAAAAGAGCCAGTATAAGAAGCGCCGGAGTCAGGTCAACAGCTCCAAATATGTCTTTTATATCTCCTTTGTACACATCTTCCGGAGCATCGATAAGCGTTCCTCCCGCTTCCTTTATAAGCCTTTCAAGGTACCCGCTGGGCGGCTGTATCCTGTATTCCGGAGAATACTGGACAGATATTCCCGTATTAGCGGCATTTATCGTCTCTCCAGCCTTCTGCTGAATGGCTTTTACAAAATATGCACCTGTTTCTGTAATATCAAAATCACCGCTGTATTTGCCCGGTGCCACAGGATAGAGTTCAACCTCTTTTATATGCAAGGACGGTAATGCAATGACTGCTTTTGTATCAAACTCACCCTTATCAAGCTTATTGCTGAGTGTAATAATGCCTTTACCACCTTTTATTTCCATCTCAACGGTAATATCGTCTTCGGGGTACTTCTCTATGGTCCAGTTGATAATGTTCTGCCATAGCTTTAAATTGTTCTCCCAATTCACATAATTCCTGCTCCATTTTCCGTTTATATCGGAGTTCCAGGCAGCTGTTTTCCCCAAACCATACTGCCAGACAGTCAGTATAGGATCATCCTGGTCACTTGACAACACTACTCTTGCAGTGGTCTTGGGGCTGGCTGCCACATATCCCATAAGAGACGGAAGCCCTTTCTCTGCAGCACCTGAAAGTACAGTGTGGTAATTGTTAATTGCAGGTACGAATTCTCTGTTGTTGAGATATGCTCTTGCAGCCATAAAAGTTTCCTTTGCAAATATCCTCGGGATATTTGCAAAATCATCTGTATAGTAAAAACGTCCATCCGCTCCCTTGGCTATATCCTCAAGGAGACTTAAATCAGAACCCTGTCCTACTGCCACAGTAGAAACAGTGATACTATCCACTTTAAGCTTATCTACCAGCTCCATATAGCCGGATCTTTCAGCCTGGCCGTCGGTCAGAAGTATTATATGCTTTATCTTTGTATCGGTTTTCTTTATGGAGTCATAGCCTTCCTGCAATGCAGGTATTATACTGGTACCTCCCCCCGGTCTTATGGTTCCTATATCATCCCTTATTTTTTCTGCATCATCAGCCTTGCGGGTCGGCACTACCCAATAGTTGGTATCATCAAAAGCAAGCACCCCTATACGGTCATTAGGTCTTAAAGAATCCAGAGTCCTTGCTGCAGCCTCCTTGGCAAGGTCCAGCTTCATTATTCCTCCACTGCCCTCAGTCATGCTTCCTGACTTGTCTATGACAAGCACTATGGACATATCAGGAATTTCCTTTTTCCCTTTCAGCTCCATCTGTACCGGCAGTACCTTTTCTAACGCTGTCTTGTAGTATCCTCCTAAAGCAAAGGAGTTTTCACCTCCGGTGGCTATGAAGCCTCCTCCTATGTCCTTCACATAGGAATCCAGGTTGTTCAGAAAGCTGTCGCTGAGATTCTCAGCAGATATATTGCAGGTTATAATTGATTTATATTCAGACAATCCTACCATAGTACCGGGGACTGAAGCGGCATTGACCCTGTCATAGCTTATATCTGCAGCTTCAAGCATCCTGACTATTTCGCCCCCCTCGCCTTCCGTATCCTCAACGACAAGTATTTTGGGCTTATCAATTACATTAGTGAAGGTTGAAGCCTCATTGTTCCTTCTCTCAGTGTCAATATCCGGCTCAAGAAGCGCGCTGTAGCTTTTAAAGCCTCCAACAGATGCCTTATCACGAAATACGAACCTGTTACTGCCTTTTTGCAGTACCACTCTTTCTTCTGCAGCCTTATCCTTACCGCTGATAAGTGTAAGCTTCGCTCCAGTCTGTATGGTGCTGTCAACCACTACCACTATACTGAACTCTTCGCCTATCCTGAGTCTTTTAGGAAGGTCAATGCTTTCAACAGCCGCCTCCTTTCCTATTTCACGATTTATCCTGTGCACCTTCAAGTCAATATTCTGCTCTATAATACTTGAGGACAGCCTGGAGCTGTTGCCGGTATTTTCTTCGCCATCAGTTATAAGCACGATCCTTTTCCTGCTATCCTGAGGAAGAAGCGACACAGCTGTTGATAAGGCGTTTTCTATATCTGTATAAATGCCTATTGGCTCAGTTTCTATCTTATTAAAAACTGAAGCTTTAGATACAAAGCTCTCTATCAAAGAATTATCCCCAAAAGCCACAACCCCGGTCTGATCCCCGGAGCCTTTCTTGTTCAAAGCTTCTCTCACAAACTCTTCTGCAGTTGTCCTATATTCCTTCATGCTATCCGAAGCATCAACCACAAATATTGTAGTAGTTGTATCCACAATCCACTTGATATTCACACCGGACAGAGCAAGAATAAGCATTATAAATACACTGTTTCGGAGAAATAACACCAGCTTCCTTCTCAGGTTGTACATTTTACGAAGCCTTCGAGCAGTATACAGCACAAAGACAAATGCAAGAGGAATAAGAAAAAGAAGTATAGGTCTTTGAATATCAATAACCACGTGTATACACCACCCATTCTATAGCTGCCACAAGCAGCAGCAAACCTAACAGCCAATCCCGCAGCCTCATTCCTCCCAGTGCAGAAGCTGCTTCTGCCGTTGTTCCTTCAGCATCCTCACTTGACCTGCTGTTCACCGACTCACTTTCCACTGGGAAGTTGACGGCAAAGCTCGATACCTTTTCATTCCCCTCTAATTTCTGATTCAGTTCATATACACCGATTTGTCCTGTCTTGTCAAAGGGCAGTATCGGATATGTAAGCTCCACATTGTGACTCTTGGCTGAGGGATCCTTCACAGAGGCTTCCTTCGCATCGGGGTTTAGATTGAGGTATATGGGTTCACCACAAAAATACGAAGCTTCAATACCCGTATCAATTCCGGCAAGATATACAGCCAGGTTATATATGAATATTGGATATTCAGTAGTCAAAGGAAAATCACTGTTATGCAGGTCAAAGCCTATTACTGCAGTTTTTCTGCCTTTATACTCTCCGGTAAAAGCCGCTGTATTCTCCCCGACCTTCATTAGCACATCTGCCCAGAAGGGTGCCTCCATATGCTTAAGCTTTGATACTGCAAAGTCAGCATTCTCCGCGTACTTGGTAATAGGATGAATCTCTATGCTTCCAAATCCTCCTTGGATTTCTGCTCCTACCTCGATCAGCCCGTTTCCGGAAGGTGGGTTAAACAGCAGTACGCTTCCTGACTTCGGCAGTATTTCCGGGACAATTGAGTCAAATATGTATAGATCATACCCCTCTTCAACATCCTCATTGGAGTTTGTTTTATACAATTCCAAGCCTTTTACGCCGGCAAAAGCCCTTTCAATAAACAGATTGCTGTCGGATACCAGCAAGGCTTTGCCTGGCTTTGATGACTTCACAATGCAATAAACCTGATTATCTGCTTCCAAGTCGTCCTTCTCTGTAATCTCCGCCCATATATATGAAGCATCAGAAGAGACCTCTTCAAAATATATGGTCCTTGTCTCTCCTGCAGGCAGCTCAATTTTCTTAATATCCATAAGCTTATCACTGCCATAAAGGGATACCTCTCTTTCAAGAGGAACATCTGATCTGTTGGTTGCACGAACCATAGCGGTCAATCTGCCATCATCTTCAGAATAGGCTATATAATCCAGGCTTACATTCTTCAATTCTGAAGCCAGTGATACCACTTCTGCATTCAGGTCTGCAGTATCTAAAGCACTGTCAGTGTAAAAGACTGCCTTATAGCTGTCACTTCCTTCATACGGCTTTACTATAGCCTTCACCAAAGACACGGAGTCGCTTATGCTTCCCGAGGAATTACCCGGTTCAATGGCTCTCAGTCTGCTTATTGCCTCCCCTTTGTCAGTGGTATTCCCTAGTTCAACCTTAGGACTTCTTTTCATAGTCAGTAAAGTGATATTGACCTTTGTACCTGAATTCCTTATCATATCCTCTGCCAGCTGCTTTGCTCTGTCCAGCCTTGACCCGTCATCATACCTGGCATTCATGCTGCCTGTGTTGTCAATAACAATCACCAGGTTACTGTACATTGCGCCCTTTGTATAAAGGTATGGATCCGAAAGTGCAAATACCAGAAAAAGTATTGAGAGCAGCTGAAGAAAAAGAAGCAGATTTTTTTTCAGCTTCTGCCAAGGGGTATTGACCTCGATATCCTTCAATACCTGCTGCCAAAGATATATGCTTCCGATCTGCCTCTCCTCAAATTTTTGCTTCAATATGTACATAAGAACTACAAGGGGCATAAATGATAAGAACCACAATGCCCAAGGCGAAAATAAAATCATAAATCTACACTCCTATGATACCGGCTCTGGTAAACTCTTCAAAAACTACCTTTTCCATAAGCTCTGCAGAAGAAACCTGTATATATACAACTCCCATCTTGCTGCAGAATTCTCTTATGCTGTTGACAAATGCTTTCAATTCCTCATCATACCGTTTCAACAATACAGGAGTAACTGATATATCCCTTGCTTCACCGGTTTCACTGTCTATAAGCCTTATCTGCCCCTCCATCTCAGGATCCAGCTCTTCAGGAGACAGTATGTGAACAAGGATGACCTCCTGCTTTTTATAAAGCAGATATTTTACAGCCTCCTCAAGCCCTCCTGATGTAAAAAAATCAGAAAAAACAATCGAGATCCCGCTTCCTTTGAAATCCTTTTTCTTGATGCCGGAATTCAAATCAGTGATGCCGCCGAACTGAATATTCTCAAGAAAATCGGCACAGCGTTGGAACATCCCTCTGCCGTTTAAAGCAGGGGACTGCTTGAAAAGAGTTTGTGAAAGGCTGTTTATGCATACTCTGTCCAGATTGTTCAATGCCAGATATGCCAAGGCTCCGGAAAGCTTTATGGCTGCCAGTGATTTTTTCGGTTCTCCGAAATACATGGATCGACTGCTGTCAATAAATATATTGACCATAGCCTCCCGTTCCTCCATGAAAAGCTTGACAAACAGCTTATCAAACCTGCCATACGCATTCCAGTCTATACGCCTGAAATCGTCGCCCAGGGAGTACTCACGAAAATCTGAGAATTCCACAGAACTGCCCTTGCTGCGGGATTTTCTGTTGCCCCCGGAGCCTGTATTCATAATCATCTTCACATTTATGACCATGGTATCCAGCTTCTTTAAAAAATCAGAATCAAAAATTCTCTCTCCCAATACAAACACCCGCTATTCCTTGGGGACTGATTCCAAAAGCTCTGAAATCAATCCGTCAGTATTAATTCCGTCGGCTATGGCATCAAAGTTCAGGAAAAATCTATGACGCAGAGAGGGATATGCGACATATTTAATGTCCTCGAAGGATACATTGTATCTGCCTTCCATCAATGCCCTGGCCCTTGAAGCAATAATTATCGCCTGAGCCGCTCTTGGGCTTGCTCCGAATCTTATGTATCTCCTGGCGTTTTCAGGAGCTTCTTCACTCTCCGGATGGGTACCCATCACTACCCGCAATGCATATTCCTTCACAGCCTTTGCTATGGGAATCTCTCTTATTATCTTCCTCATATGCAGTATGGTATTTCCATCAACTACCTTATCAAGCTCAACTTCCTTATTGGTGGTTGTAATATCAACAATATCCCTTAATTCATCAAAGCTTGGGAACCGGACGCTCAGCTTGAACAGAAATCTATCCATCTGAGCTTCAGGAAGGGGATATGTCCCCTCCATCTCAATGGGGTTCTGAGTAGCCAGCACCAGAAATGGCTGAGGCAGATGATAGGTTGTATTCCCTACCGTAACTGTCTGCTCCTGCATCGCCTCCAGAAGAGCTGACTGGGTCTTTGGTGTTGCTCTGTTTATCTCATCAGCCAGCACAAGATTGGCAAATACCGGTCCTCTCTGGAATTCAAAACGGCTGTTGCCATTGTCATCCTTCATTATTATGTTTGTTCCCATGACATCTGCAGGCATCAGATCCGGAGTGAACTGTATCCTGGAAAAGGTCAGGTCCGTTGCTTTTGCAAGAGTCTTTACCAATTGGGTCTTGCCAAGTCCCGGAACCCCCTCCAGCAGTACGTTGCCCCCTGCAAGGACTGAGATCAGCACCTGCCTTA
>JAWLHF010000042.1:0-26896 GCA_041690515.1 Clostridiaceae bacterium
GTCGCATTTTACTACAAATATGAAAAAGGAGCACCGCTAACCACTTATTCAGTAGTTTTGCGACACTCCCCTTTATATAAATTGCATTCCAATATATCACTATACCGGAAAGCAACAGTTATTCGCTTTTACTGCCTTTATCGGCAATTCTTAGTATATACTATGCCGATACCTCAAAAATGTTAATGATGATATAATAAAACACCGACTTGTAGAGCCAGACTTCAGGATAAGCCTACACCTATATATTTTATGCCGGACCCGGTGAACATATTCTTCTGCAGAGCTCTACAACCATCATACAATACGGCATTCTTCAATGGTTCATAATCAGATCCATTCAATATTTCCAAATACTCCTGCCATGGGGTCATCAGCACTGCAGCATCAAAGCTGTTGCTAATATCCTTGTAGTCTTCCAAAAAGCATACGTTTTCATATCCATCCAGTTCTTTTCTTGAATTGTTCATCGCCATTGGATCAGTCACACTTACTGTGGCACTCTTTTCCACAAGAAGCTTCACAAGCTTTATTCCGGGAGATTCCCTGATGTCATCGCTGTTCTGTTTGAAAGCAAGGCCAAGTATCAATATCCGCCTGCCTTCCAATACGCCCAGTTTCTCTTCAAGCTTATATACTATCCGACCTACCTGCTCATCATTTATATCAATAGTAGCTTTGAGAAGCCTCGGCATATATCCTCTCTGCACAGAAAATGCTGACAGGGCTTTTACATCTTTGGGAAAACAGCTTCCTCCGAAACCTCTTCCTGCCTTAAGATAATTGATTATTCCTGCTTTTATAAGTTTACCATCTACTCTCATACATAGTCTTTTATCCAGGGATACTCCATGAAGCACTTCTTCTACGTCAAGGTCTCCAACTGTCTCTGAAATTGCGGCTATCTCATTGGAAAACGAAATTAGCATTGCCAGGAATGAATTCGAAGTGTATTTTATCATCTCAGCGGTTCTCAAACTGACCCTTAATATTGGTGAATCAAAGTATCCTTCATATATTCTTAAAAATTGCTCATAGCTTTTATCATCATAAGCACCGATAACAATTCGGTCAGGGTGCATAAAATCCATTACTGCCTCTCCTTCCCTCAAAAACTCGGGATTCATAATGAGGCCGAATTCTCCAGCCTTCTTCCCTGATTCCTCTTCAAGCAGCTTCTTAACATAAGTATCCGTAGTACCCGGTATTACTGTGCTCTTGATGCAGACTACATGATATGCGTCTTTCTTTCGAAGCAGTCTGCCGATATCTATGGATACCCTTTCAATGCAGCTCAGATCAATGCCGTTTCCCTCATACGGTGTTCCTACGGATACTATAGATACCTCACTGTTGTTTACCGCCTTCTCCAGATCTGCTGTCGCTGTGAGTCGTCCCATTTGTACTGCATCTTCTAAATACTCCGAAAGATAAGGTTCATAGATAGCAGCCTTACCATTATTGATGCTCTCTATTATTTCCTCCCGGCTGTCGACACTGATTACCTCGTGCCCTTTTGCTGCAAGACACACACCACTGACAAGTCCTACATATCCTGCTCCTATAATTGATATTCTCATACCCCTACCCCTATATACCAAGATAAAAATATTCCGTCACTTCAGGACTTACTTCTTCTATATCCTTTATTGCCTTCTTAATAGAATCCATGTATATTCCGCATAAAATGCAGGGTGCCTCAGCTCCATGGATTGCTACTGTGGTTTCATGACGCTTCAGCCTTAAGCCGCTGAAATGGTAAAAAATCAACCTGTTCTTGTTTATATATACTTTATTGTCCTTAATTTCAAAATCATATTTGTAATAATTCCACGAAGCCGCATTTGAGCCTGGAATATCAATATATAATACACCTCTGTATTTTTTCCTCATCACATCAAGATAGCCCTGATCTGCAAACCTTCCATTATCATGCCGGTAATAGCACCATTCCCTGCATTTTTCATCCCACCACTTTAATGCTTCATAAGCCTGGCTATTCCTCATAAAAGCGGCAAAACCGCCATTTGTCTTCCTATTGACTTTATGTGTCGTAAGAAGTACTGACCATTTGTCCCTTATTCTAAATAGCTTCATAGGATTATCAAAGAAAAACAGGTCTGAATCAAGATAAGTAAATATTCTTACCTCTTCATATCGTTCATATAAATAAAGCAGCAGAACCGGCTTAAGAGTCCAGCAGTATTCACTGTAAGTCCGCTCCTTCTTCAATTCCAGCAGTTCATTATCTTCCAGCTTATCCGCAGTAATGACTATCAAATCAGTCAGCCTCAATGTCTCCAATACTCTTGCGGACTCTTCGTCAACTGCAAGGACTGCCAGGGCTGCTTCCTTCATTCTGAGCTTCAGGGAGCGGTACATTGCCACACATTGAAACAACCTGTACTTTGACACTATAGTACAGAATAATACTTCCATATCATTTCACCACTTCACTCTTAAATATTCAGAACAGCCTTTATGGAACCCCACTCAGAATTCAACTGCTGAAGATCCTTGCAGGTATCTATAGACCTCCACAATCCCTTATGTTGGTATACAGCAAGCTGTCCTTCGGATGCCAGTTGGGACAGAGTTTCTTTCTCAAAAACACAGCCGTCATCGGTCAGATATTTGAATACCTCCTTATTTAAAACAAAAAAACCTCCATTTATCAAACCTTCCGTCTCTGATTTTTCGCTAAAGGATGCTGCAAGCCCTTCACACACACTTAATAATCCATACTGGCTCCTCTTCCTTATGCCTGTAAGAGTAGCAGTAACCCCCATGCGCTTATGGTATTCCACAAGCCCTCCAATATCCACATCACATACTCCATCTCCGTAGGTCATCAGAAAGGTCTCATCTCCAACATAAGGCTGTATCCTTTTCAATCTGCCTCCGGTCATTGTATCTATTCCTGTATCAACAAAGGTTATCCGCCAATTCTCAGGCTGATTATTAAGCAGCATCCTGTCCATACTGCTGCCCAGTTCAAGAACAAAATCACTGTGCATCCAATCACAATTAATGAAGTATTCCTTTATCTTATCACCCTTATATCCCAAAGGCAGTATGAACTCATCAAAGCCGTACCTGCTGTATATTTTCATTATGTGCCACAATATCGGCCTGCCTCCCACTATCGCAAGGGGTTTTGGGATATTCTCAGTCAGTTCCTTCATCCTCATTCCATATCCGCCGCAAAGTATCACTACTTTCAATCTGTCACCCCGCCTTCCGACAATCTCTCTTTGTTCATATGGTGCTCCTCATGCAGTTCCACTGTCTCATACTACTTTATGCACAGAGCTTATATCATATTGTCAGATAAGTTCGAAAGCATAGGTATCCGCTTCTTCCGGACAGTACTGATGTGTAGCTGCAGCAAGTATCACCAGTTCCTCATCCTCATCATTCCTAAACCCGTGAGCAACATTTTCAGGCACCTTTATCACTATATCATCCTCAGCAGAGACTATAAGCAATTCAGACTCACCATTTTCCAGATCCTTCAGCACTATTGTCGCCGTACCCTTCATTACTGAAAAAAACTCCAGATTCTTTTTGTGATAGTGGTTTCCCCTTATACAGCCCTTTTTGGTATATAGCACATATATCTCTTCAATTTCCCTGTCCGAATCAAGCAGGGCTTTTGTGAATATCTTTTTCAATTCACCTCTGGTATCCTTATAAGGGTTGATTGTCATTATCTCATATCTTCCTGCCATAATATCCCTTCCTATAAATCACAGATTATAAGTCTGCCTATACCATATATACGTCCTTTCAAGACCTTCCTTCAGTTCGACCTTGGGCATATAGTTCAGGAATTTCCTGGCTTTTGTAATATCAGGACACCTTCTTTGGGGATTATCGGTAAGATACTCTTTTTCCTTACTTTTCTTATACTCAATGGAAACATTCCCTACTATACCTGCTATCATTTCGGCGATATCCTTCATGCTTATCTCTGTCTGATTGTTTCCTATATTGAAGACTTCTCCATCAAGCTCTGATAGCAATGCCAACATAAAGCCTTTTATTGCATCCCTTACATAACAGAAGCTTCTGGTTGGGGTTCCATCACTCAGTATTGATATATTGTGTTTATGAAAAGCATCGTTGAAAAAATCCGGTATCACCCTCCGGTCATCCAATCTCAATCCGGGACCATATACATTGAAGGGTCTTACGATTTTTACGGGCACCCCATACTGTTTATTATAATTTACACACATTGTCTCTCCCAGTCTTTTAGATTCATCATAGCATGCCCTTGGGCCTGTGCAGGATACATTTCCGTTGTAATCCTCCTTTGTTGGTATATGCCTCGCATCCGGATCACCATATATTTCACTGCTGGAAAGGCTTAGGAAGCTCTTTATATTCTTCTTCCTACCCAGATCAATCAGATTCTTAAGTCCAATGACATTTGTTTCTATGGTCTCTATAGGATATTTCCTGTAGTAGGTAGGCGAAGCTATTCCGGCTGCATGTATGATGTAGTCAACGTCATAACTAATGTTCAAAGGCCTTGAAATGTCCCCGTGCAGTATGAGGAAGTTGTCATTATCCATAAGATGCTTTACTCTGTCCGGTATACCTGTCAAAAAATTATCAATACATACAACTGTAACAGGCTCCAAAAATATATTCTCATTGCAAAATTCAAGCAGGTCCATGAAGTAAGAGCCAAGGAATCCTCCTCCTCCGCTTATGAGAAAGCTGCTTCCTTCGATGACCTTCAGAGCTCCTCCTATTTCAAGATATATATCCCTTACATCCTCCTCTATAATCTTATTTATGGCCAACTCTTATCTCCCCTTTACCGAATACTTTTCATGATTCTCCCTGAACCATTCAATAGTTCTTTCTATTCCTTCTTCAAGTGCGATCATTGGCTTCCACCCCAGCCGTTCTGTAATTCTCTCAAGATCCGGCTCCGGACTCCATAAATCATTCTTTCGGTATTCTAAACCACCGTAATTTACCTTCTTCCCCAAGCCCAGCTGTTTCATGATTAATTCAACATAATGCTTCAGTTTATATACTCTCCCGCAGCCGATGTTAAATATCTCATTACTGATTCCGGGCTTTACTGCCGCCGTTATAAAACCGTCTATGATATTCTCGATATAGCAGTAATCCCTATATTGTTCACAGGGTGAAAGTCGGATATCTTCATCTCTTAGGGCGGAAAGTATCACATAGGGAAAAAACTTGTGACTGCCTTCCTTTTCACCGAAAACTCCGAAGGGTATGATGGTTGCTATTTCCATATCCGTTTCACCAGCTAACTGATGTGCTACAATTGTTGCTGCTCCCTTTGTGCTGCCGTAAATATTTATAGGCCTGTAGCAATCTTCTTCTTTTATTGACTTATCCTTGTTACCATACTGCATACTGGTGCCTGTATTTAAAAACCTTCTGCATCCGTTTCCAGCGGCGGCCTTTACCATATTGACCGTGCCAATAATGTTTATCTCTGCTGCTGCCTTGTAGTCATCCAATCTCGAATCCACGCCGTAAGCAGCCAGATGAAATAAATACTCGGGCTTTATTTGTGCCATCCACTTATTCAGAGTCTCACCGTCTCTTATGTCAGTTTCAATAAGTACTATTGAATCCTTTACCTCATCAAGCCTCCATGTGTCGGAGGAAGCCCTGATCATAACATAAACATTGCATTCATTCTCTACCAACCGGCTTACAACGTGGGACCCTATGAAGCCATTCCCCCCTGTAACCAGTACTTTTCTGCCCTTCATACTGTTAATATCCATGCTAACACCACCGGATAAATATTCAATCTTCAATTCTCGTGTTGAAGGGGTTTGCCGGTTTGTATCCGGCTCCTGTATCAACAATCAGCTCAGACATATCCCTTATTTGCGGTTTTATTGTCTTTAAGCCTTTACTCACTGCCTTTGCATATGGCAGGTATATAAATTCCCTTGCCTCATTGCTTACACCAAGCTCTTGCCATTTCCATAAGTCAAATTCACTCTCTCCCAATATCATAAAGCTGCTGAAGTGGT
Organism: Clostridiaceae bacterium; assembly: GCA_041690515.1. Classification (GTDB taxonomy): domain Bacteria; phylum Bacillota; class Clostridia; order Lutisporales; family Lutisporaceae; genus BRH-c25. The sequence continues at coordinate 6,042 of JAWLHF010000042.1, forward strand.
AAAATACCAGCATATCTTCACCAATATATACCCCCTCATCCCTTTTCTGTACAGACTTATTGCGTATATTCCAGATTGCGGCATTTACTCCGGCGCTTCCTTCCACATATGTGCTGCCATTGGATTTAACAAACCTTTCTATGTATTTCTGATCAGCAAATCTCCCTTTTGATACTGCATCATAGCACCATTCTATGCATTTCTTCCCCCACCACCTCAGATAACCCAATGCAGAGCTGCATCTTTTGAATCCAATAATACCTGCATTGAATTTTCCTTTGATTTTATCAAGGTGGCTGAACTCTTGCGAAAAGTTGTGGCAGGTGAGATACACAGAGTAGTCATTAAGATATTTGAAACATTTTTCAGGCCCTGAAAACAGAAACAAATCAGAATCCAAATATATCAGGGAATCAGCAGCTTCATAGTTCTCAAATATATGCATCAGCAAAGGAGCTTTTAGTGTCCAGCAGTATTCGTGCTCCCTGCGTCTTTTTTTTACAGATTTCAGTCTCTCATCCTCTATGGCAGAAAGCTCAAGCAGTGTTACATTTTCTAATTTAAGCTCCTTAAGCAGATTATAGGCAGAAGTATCCATACAACATATCCATAAATGAAAGCTATTTGTATGCTTTTTAATGGAATCCAGTAATGCAATACACTTCGGCAGGTATTTATAAGTCACCAGAGTACAAAAGCAGCAGACCGGCTTATTTTCTCTGGACTCCTCCCCTTCCTTTAGGAAAACTGCATCTTTCGTACCATTAACAGACTCCAGCTGAAGATTTGCTTTATCACATGCCCCAATATATGGCTCATACACATCCCGGATTACCGCCTTTGAGAATTTCCAATCCTTATATGTGCAGATATCATGTTTACTTTCATTATCATATCTGAAACCATAATAATGGAACAAAACAAGTCTTGTATTTCCTACATATACCCCTTGGTTGTTTTCTTTGATGCTGTTTTGTCCTTCTCCTGTAAGCCTCCACAATATAAATGGAGTCATATTTATACCCCGGTCCTTAATGACTTTTACCCCTTTAAATCTCTGAGGCCAATCATTCACATACATCTGGTCGCTCCAAAGTCCCTTCTCCATTCTGTCATAACACCATTCATTGAGTTTATGCTGAAACCATCCGAGACACGGAAGAGAGCAAGGATCTCTCTTAAAACCCATCAAACCTGTATTGTAAACTCCATACATCTGACTCATGTATTCATACCTGCCCGAATACCCCTCTTCAGTCAGCAGTATTGAATGCTCTCCCCATTGCTTATATATGGGGTCGGCCGAGGACAAGAACATGGTATCCCCGTCAAGCCATATTAGATGGTCCAGGAAATCATATTTTTGAAAAGCATATAAGAATACAGAAGGTTTTAAAGTCCAGGCATATTCTTTTTCACTTCTCGTTTTCCTTATATTTTTCAATTCAGGATAGACATCCTCTATATCAGCTGCTGAGATAAGCTCAATACTTTCCAGCCTCAATGCAATAAATATATCCAGTACTCTTTCATCCATGCATACTATAAGGAATTTGAAGTTCCTATCATACTTGACCATTGAATTGTATAGGGCAAGGACCTTGTACATATACAAGCGGCTTGCAATGGTACAGTAGTAGTGTATCATCCTATTAAGAAGCCTCCTTTTGGCAGAAGTCTCTAATTCAGAATATGCTGCTGGGTGATGACAAGTTACTATAAAATGACATAAATAAGGGCTAGTCACAATAACTAGCCCTTTACCTTTTTGTGCAGCATGTTCATTACCTTATCCAGTTCAACTCCTCTTGCTTCGGCAGCCTGCCGAAGGGTTCTCTCCTGGAAGCCTCCTCAGCCGCATCCGGCAGTCAACAATCCATAATACTTCAATAACTTTTTTGTATTAGGATGGCTCTTGATGACTTCCTTGATTTTCATATCCTCATTTATCATATTTGCTAGGAGATAGGCACATATGGAGGAGTAGGCACTCCAAGCTGTGGAGGATTGAAGGACGGAACATCCTCCATCTCGAATTCTTCACAGAAGTCAACATCTATAGGAGCAACATCCTCTTCTATTGCACAGTAACCCAGGACAGGTATGCAAAGCTGTACTTCAGCATCGAACTTTATTGCAATGAATGCACCTAGGTTAGTAACCAGTATTTCACCTATAGTCCTGTTGTTCTCCTCATCTATGATTGCTTCGCCAAGGCACTGAAGCTCAAATCTTCCCTGATCCAGGAAGTGCAGCAGCCTTTCAAAATTCTCATCCGATACATTGGGGTAAGTCCTTCTAACACTGAATTTAAAGCACAGCTCTCCGTTTGGCCCTTCTGATAAATTAGTTCCTTCAGGTACGTTGATTACTTCAAGCCTTACGATATTACCCTTTTCATCCTTTCCAAATACATCGCAGCAGCATTTCCCCGAAAATTTCAGCCTCTTATCCGTATTTGTGGATGCATTCTTGATTTCTACATTGCTCAGCTTGCAGTTCCTCAGTATTAATTCAGGCTCTATCTCCTCTCCGCAATAATCACCGCATACCTTAAATTTGATGCCTTCTACACAGTCCCTTAATACAAATTCGTCAAATACCTTTTTTACCTTAAGGCATTCAAATACCAATTCTTTACACTCGCTTCTGCCGCCTACACACACTTCAACCTTGGTGGTTCCTGCACATAGCACTGTTGGCAGTGTAGTGTTCTTATTTGTCATATTCTCACCTTCCTTTTTCATAGATTTCTCTGCTGCCTAATTTATAATATGGATTTGCTGTAATTTTTGTGAACAAGTTTACGAAAAAATTTATTATTTCCTTTTACATTAACATATAAGTTTATACAGACCCATATATTATAACGATATTAAGCTTTAAGGAGGTGATTTCTTGATTGATATAAAACCTTCATTAATACTTGAGGATTCTAAAGGTAATCGATATTTCTTCTATTACAAAGATTCCTCCATATACTACAGAGAGGTTAGCGGCTCAGGAGAGGCAAAGGACACCATCCTTATAAGCCAGGCAAACAGCGATTTCGCTGCCTCCATAGATACTGATGATACAATATTTCTGACCTGCAACAGCAGATATAAAGGTGTCCTCCTTTTTATCTACACCAATTTCGGCTGGAAATTCGAGCCTGTAATAAATCAACATAACAGCTCCAATATATATATAATGGACATGATTGCTATGAACGGTTCTATACACATATTCTTCTCAAAAAAGCTTCCAATTGCCAATATGTACAACGTTTATCATATTCAGAAGAATATGAAGGAGCAGGTTCCATACCTGGAATACTCCTGGAAGAAGAACAGCCTCTCAGAAATCTACTCTCAGAATATTGAAAGCTCTTTTTCCGTACTTACCTCCAGGGGGGGCACTATACATTATGCAAGTGTCTGGTATGATGGAACCAATTACTACGTCAACTACTACTGCTATGACAGCTCCACTAAAGCCTGGATGCATAAGAGCCTGAACGCATCCTTTAAGAGCCAGGTTTTCATCAAGCTTGTGTATCATAATAAGAAAATCAATCTGCTATGCTTCTACAATGAGCTTCAGGCCAGCAGGATATTGCATTTCATAAGTAAGTCTTCGGGAAGTGCAGATATAGACTTCAAAGAGCTCAGCAACACAATTATAGATGCCGGCGGAATCATACCATTATTCTACACAGATGATAAGTCGATACAAATGACATGGGTAAAAGATCATACCTTCCATCAGTACACCTTCGATGACTCTTCTATCAAGTGGAAAAAGACGATAGATCTTCCGGTTACACCAGAGTCCAACATACAGGCTGTCAAAATCATAAGAAATTCATCTGCCAATCCTGTTACCAAAGGTTACTTCCTTCTGGACAGGAACTATAATATATCCAAACCAATAGAACACTCCGCTAAAAAAAGCAATGGGGATCAACACAAAGAAAAACAGGGCAGTGCAGGTTCTCTTGAAACAAACGACTATCTTAAACGCATATTGAATGAGATAAAAGGGCTTACCGAGAATGTGCAGCATTTGAACAGCAGGATAGAGGACCTTGAAAGCAACTCCTATGTGCAGAAGGAATATGATAGGAGCCCCGCAGCATTACCTGCTTCAAAGCAAAGAACTGCCGGCAGTGATGATATCAGGACTCCTGTATTGCATAAAAGCAACTTCAAGGAAAAATTCATGAAAAGCGTTAAGGTTCCCAAATACGATAATCTGCTGATAAAGCAGGACAATATCACAACCTTTGTCGGAAAACCGGGGGCAAGCAAGGCTCCCGATGAGATTCCTAAGGAAAATAAACCTAAAGCCATGGCTGAAGACAGCAATAAGAAAGCTGATAATTCCCCGGAATCAGCTCCGGAAAATGAGAGCCGGACCAACCCCTCTGAACCGGCAGAAGATAATGATAATAACAATAGCATAATGAAAAAAATAGGAGAATTCCTTAAATAGGATTCTCCTAAACTTTTATACTTCGTATTCCCCAAAGAACACTTCTTTAGCTTCCCCGGTCATCTTTACGTGTCCCCCTTCATTCCATTCAATAACCAGGTCTCCGCCTCTGAGATGAACTCTGACTTTATTGTTCAGCCTGCCGCTTATAATACCTGCAACAACCGAAGCACATGCACCGGTTCCGCAGGCAAGTGTATAGCCTGCTCCTCTTTCCCATGTACGGAGTATTATCTCATTCCTACTTAGCACAGATACAAAGTTCACATTGGTTTTTCTCGGAAAGTAACTGCTTGATTCAATTTCTCTTCCCCGGGAAATGACATCATCATCTCCGATGCTGTCTGTAAAAATGACAGTGTGAGGTACACCCATAAACATTGATGTAGCTTTATACTCTATTCCGCTGACTATAATCGGATAATCCACTACCCTGTCCATATCAACATCAAAGGGAATATCCCTGCTGCTAAGCTTCGGCTCACCCATGTCCACAGTGACTTCCGTTACAATATCTGCATTTGTGACTAACTTGGGCTCTATAATACCGGCCAGTGTTTCCACTGTGAAGCTTTCCTTCTTTACAATGCTCTTTTCAAAGCAGAATTTGGCAAAGCAGCGGGAAGCATTTCCGCACATTTCAGCCACACTTCCGTCGGAATTGAATATCTCCATTTTGATATCACAGTTTTCGCTTGGCGACGCCAATACCACACCGTCTGCACCTATGCCGAAATACCTGTCGCACATAATTTTTGCAATCCCACCGTCAATGCATATATCTTCTTTTCTATTATCCATCATTATAAAGTCATTTCCAAGACCTGTGTATTTGTAAAATTTCATTTAACGCCTCCAAAAGCTTATAGATAGTTTCAAAAGCTTTTACTCTGTGAATTGCCCCTGAGCTTCTCCTTTAACCACTTTTACCAGCCAGTCTTTTCCTTCTACAAGTCTGGTTACCATCATGGAAGCCACACTGTCACCGCATGCATTGACCATAGTAGCAGGAGGATCGACCAAGAATCCTATTGTTGCTACAATTGGGAATGCTTCTGCTGGAAAACCATAGAGATTGACAATAAGCATTTCTCCTATAAGTCCGCCTCCGGGCACCCCTGACATGACAACCCCACTCATTACTGATATCAGTATTGCTGTTGCAAAGGTTCCTATTCCTGCAAAATCCTTACCATAAAGACCAAACAGGAAGGATATTTTCAATATAGCCGATAAGCATGAACCATCCATATGCATCGTAGCTCCCATAGGAAGCACTATTTCCCTTATATCTTTGGGAACCCCTACTTTTCTTGTAGCTTCAAGATTCACAGGCAAGGTTGCTATACTTGACTGGGTTGCCAGAGAAGTGAAAGCGGGTGATACTATATTTCTGAAAAATCTTCTTACTCCAAGCATTCCTCCGGAATAAAAGGAGTAAGCGAAGAATGCAATGAAGAAATATCCTATGGTAACAGGATAGTATACCGCCATAGCTCTTGCATAATCCTTAAGCAGCTCCGGTCCGAACTCACCCACAAGAGATGCGAAATATGCTGCTAAGCCTATAGGTGCATAGTACATGATAAAGCTCACCATTTTCATCATTACCTGTGAAAGGGTGTCCAATGCTTCCGCAACCTTCTTACCCTTTTCCCCCAGCACTGTGACACAGAAGCCGAAGAATATGGAAAATACTATAAGAGGCAGCATGTTCCTGCGTGACAGCAGTTCAGGGAAGTCTGATACTGTAATTGCTTTAACTGCTTGATTTGCAAGGCTTATCTGCTCCAAAGGCTCTTCTGCATTAACGCTCAGGTCAACTCCCTGTGCAGGTGGGAAAACTGTTACAAAAAATATCATTATGACGGATGCAATCAACCCTGTGACGACGAACACAAGGAGAAGATTCTTAAGAATGCTGCCCAACCTTTTCATATTGACCATGTTTGAAACAGCACTTGATATAGTAAAGAATACAAGAGGCACAACCACAGTAAACATCAAGTTCAGGAATATATCACCCAATGGCTTGAATACTGCAGCACTTTCTCCCATTATTATACCTGTGATACTACCAATTATAATTGCAATCAGCAGAATGATAGGAAAACGATAAGCCTCCCATACCTTTTGTGCTTTAACGTTCATTCAGATCCCCTCTTTCCTATATTAATATTTATGATATTCTATATGTTTCACCTTGAACATATTACATAAAATTTATTATAGCTCATTTCTCATTATGTCTTCATATGTTTCACGCTTTACAATCAGTCTTGGTTTACCGTTTTTCAGCATCACAACCGCCGGCTTCGGAATTCTGTTATAGTTGCTCGCCATTGAGTAGTTGTATGCCCCTGTGGACTTGACCGCCAGTATATCACCTGAATCAAGCTTAGGAACCAGGATATCCCATATAAGAATATCTCCGCTTTCGCAGCACTTGCCTGCAATTGTCACGCACTCACTGCATGGGGCATCCGCCTTATTGGCTATTACTGCATCATACTTTGCCTGGTATAATGCCGGTCTCGGGTTGTCCGGAAAACCACCGTTAACTCCTACATATGTTCTTACTTCAGGTATCTCTTTTATACTCCCTATCTCATAAAGGGTTATTCCAGCTTCCCCAACGATCCAGCGACCCGGTTCTATATATAACCTTGGCCTTATAATACTATTTTCATTGCAGAATTTCTCTATGGCTGCCACCATGGGATCTACAAAATACGATAATGCCTTTCTATCCTCGCCATCTCCATATTTGATGCCATAACCTCCCCCCAGGTTCAATTCCTGTGTTGTATAGCCTGTCTCATGCTTCAGTTCCTTCATAAGCTTCAATATTATCTCCACCGCCATTATATGGGAGGTGTTCTCCAGAAGCTGTGATCCTACGTGGAAATGGAAGCCTTTAAGGTTTATTCCCTCAAGCTTTTGTGCAAGTATGACTGCCTCCTTTATAACCGGAACAGGCACACCAAACTTTGAATCAACATCTCCTGTAGAGATATACCTGTGGGTGTGAGAATCAACACCGGGAGTGATGCGTATTAGTATATCCGCTTTAACTCCGATTTCCTTTGCCAAACCGTCAATGAGCATAATCTCATATACACTGTCGCTTACAAAGCGTCCTACTCCCAGCTCAAGTGCCATCCTAATCTCATCAGGGGTCTTGTTATTGCCGTGAAACATTATCCTGTCCATGGGAAAACCTACTGTTTTTGCGGTATGCAACTCACCTCCAGAAACAACATCCAAACCAAATCCTTCCCGGTTAATGATCCTTGCCATTTCTTTGGGTAAAAACGCCTTGGAAGCATAGTAGGCTTGTACGTCCTCGTACTTATCCAAAAAAGAATGCTTTATTTCGTTGAGTCTCTCCATAATGATATCCTCAGAAATCACATAAAGCGGTGTGCCGTATTCTTTTGCCAATTGTACAGTATCAGCATCTGAAAAATAATAATTCAATCCTAGAACCTCCTTCTTCTGCAATAGTATACGAACTATTGAAGAAGCAACTTCCGTGCCAATTTTAAAGCTTGTACCATACAATAGGCCAAATGCCTCCTTAATTGATTCATTTGCTTAGCTTCAGACTCTTTAGAGCTCATACACCCGGGAACATTCATATCCGGACACCAGGAACCATTATTTATGATTAGTTCGCAAAAGTGAACTGTAGGTTCGTAAAGCTGAACGTCGGAAAAGCTTAAATACTGTTCATACTAAATAAGCTATTGTTACTCCTACACTATTTGTATTTATCCAGTGAGATATCCATCTGCTTGACCTTTTTGTAAAAATTGGTCTTGCCTATTCCCAGCTCCGTATATGTTCTTCTGACATTGCCCCTGTTTTTGGCAAGGGTATCGTTTATCACCCTTCTTTCAGTCTCTGTCAGGATATCCTTTAATGTACCACCCTTAAGCACCGTAGAGTACTCTCTTATCATAAAGCTCTTTGCATTCACTACATTATCTTCACTTAAGCTGATTGCCCTCTGAATGAGATTCTCCATTTCTCTAACATTACCAGGATAATCATATACAAGCAACAGATTCATAGCATCCTCCGACAGAATCTTATCCTGCAGGCCCATCTTTTCCTTAAGCCTGTCAAAAATGTCGCTTACTAAAGCGGGTATGTCTTCTCTTCTTTCTCTTAACGGTTTGATATGGATGGGAATCACATTTATCCTGTAAAACAGATCCTCTCTGAATAGTCTGGACTTAACATCCTTTTCAAGCTCCCTGTTAGTAGCAAAAACCATCCTTATGTCAACATCAATTTCTTTATTGCCGCCTACCCTGAAGAACTTCCTATCCTGAATAAAAGATAACAGCTTGGCCTGCACATCCATGGACATATCACCTATTTCATCGAAGAACACTGTCCCTCCGTGACCTAGCTCAATAAGGCCCTTCTTCCCAGTTTGAGAAGCTCCGGTAAAAGCATTCCTCTCGTATCCGAAAAGCTCGCTTTCCACAAGTTCCTTAGGTATTGAAGCGCAATTGATTGTTATGAAAGGTTTGCCTTTTCTTCTGCTGTTCTCATGTATTTTTCTTGCCAAAAATGTCTTACCAGTCCCGCTGTCACCAAGTATAAGCACATTGGAATCTGTCTTTGCTGCTTGTGAAGCCAGCCTTCTTACCTCCTGCATATTATCGCTTATACCAAATATTTCTGAAAAGCTGCTTAAACTATGATACTTTCTTGTGAACTCTGATAGTATCCTGGACGCCTCGCCGCTTTCCTTGCTTATGGAGGTCAGTTCCTTTATCCCTTTAAATTTAAGCAGTGCTCCAACTCTAGTATTTTCGTGGTTTAGAGCATAAAAACTGGCTAATACCGGTACTTTGCTCAATTCGATATACCTGTTTTCAAAAATAATGTCTCCCTCAGCCTTATGATTGATCAGCTCCATATAAAGGCTCATTGATTCAGAATGTACCTCAGTGATCATCCTCCCTTCAGGATCGAATGCCTCTCTCGCATTCTTTGCTTGAAAACCAGCACCCTCCAATATATTTCTAAGGTCCTCTCCTTTGGTTGAATATCCCTTTGATTGATAGAATACCATATTACCATCCCTGAAAATCACTATGTTTGATATGGAGTTTATATAATCAAGGCGATATTCCTCATTATTGACCTTTATAAGTGTGTATCTCTCAGCAGTGTTCAAAACCAGTGAATAAGACAATCCGCCTATAACACCTTCAAGAGCATACACTCCCAAATACTCATGATTTATTGCCTTACAGGAGCCTCCGTGGCTATTGCCGTAAATGCCACAGCATAATACTCCCTGTCCGAACTGAATATCATTGCAGTCAACTCCGACTTTCCTCAGATCCGCTGTCTCCAGACCACCGTCATCCTCTCCCACTATAGTATCAATGATGAAGACAACATCCCCTTCCTTTATCCTTCCGGCATGGTGATGCTTCTCAACCTTCTCCGCAAACCCCAATATCTCTTTTGCTCTTCTGTTGTACTTGCGGATCACTCCATCGTTATCCAGTATGATAATGCCTTCAGAAATAAAATCCAAGGAACTCTTTACTTCAACATTGCTTATGTCAGTCACAAGACTACACTCCTTTACGATCGGGACTTTTCCTGCCTTTTAGCTTCGGCAGTTCCTTCATCCTCTTCTCATAACCATTATCTGACGGAAAATAATACTGCTTATCTTTCAATTCATCCGGCAGATACTGCTGATCTACATAATTACCTTCATAGTCATGAGGGTATTTATACTCAACTTCATATCCCCACTCTTTTGCGCCTTTGAAGGCATCATTCCTGAGATGAAGCGGAACAGCACCCGTTCTTCTGGATTCTATATCCTTCATCGCCTTGTCAATTCCGCTTTCAGCCGAATTGCTCTTTGGCGCACAAGCCACATACAAAGCTGCCTGGGAAAGGATGATCCTGGCTTCCGGCATGCCAATCATATGGACTGCATTGGCCGCCGCCGTGGCCACCACCAGCGCATTAGGATCTGCATTTCCTACATCCTCCGATGAGCATATCATAATTCTTCTTGCGATGAATTTGGGGTCCTCACCTGCATATAGCATTTTTGCCAGATAATGAAGGACTGCATCCGGATCAGAACCTCTCATGCTTTTTATAAAGGCAGATATGGTGTCGTAATGGTTCTCACCCTTCTTTTCATAGTTTACCGCCCTTTTTTGTATACATTCTTCAGCCGTCTTCAAATCTATATGTATCTTGCCATCATTTCCTCTTTCAGTTGTCAATGCTGCCAGTTCAACAGCCTTAAGGGCAGACCTTGCATCTCCGTTTGCGACATTTGTAATGTGCAGCATAGCTTCCTCTGAAATTTCTATATTATAAGTACCAAGACCTTTTTTTTCATCGGCAATACATCTTTCTACCAGTTTCCTTATATCAACTTCGGCAAGGGGATTCAGCCTAAATATGGTAGAACGTGAAATAAGGGCATCGTTCACTTCATAATATGGATTTTCTGTAGTTGCACCAATCAGAATGACAGTCCCGTCTTCAACATATGGAAGAAGGGCATCCTGCTGGGACTTATTGAAACGGTGAATTTCATCAATAAAAAGAATTGTCTTCTGGCTATACATGCCCTTTCGGTTCTTAGCCTCTTCCACAACTCTCCTTATATCCGCTACTCCCGATGTTACCGCATTCAGCTGCTCAAAATATGACTTAGTCGTATTTGCGACTATTCTTGCCAAGGTTGTTTTGCCTGTGCCCGGAGGGCCGAAGAATATTAAGGAGGCCAGCTTGTCTGCTTTTATTGCCCTATAAAGGAGCTTCCCTGGAGCTACTATGTGCTCCTGTCCAACAAAATCCTCCAGAGTCTCCGGTCTCATCCTCATAGCCAAAGGGCTTTCCTTTTTCATCTCCTGTTCCCTGTTCATATCAAAAAGGCTGTACATGTCGTTCTTCATTTGAATCTACCACCTTAATTATTTCATATCAAGTATAATCCGACTTAGACATATTTTATCACACATTGGAATGCTAATAAATAAGAACCCCACCCAATAACGCAATCAAAGATTGCTGTTGGGTCCAGGGAACCTTATTATATTCACAATAAAAATGCCGCGGGCATCGTGCTGCAAGCTCCGTACATCAGGATAAGACTTTGAAGAATTACCCTGAGTAAGCACAAAGCATGAGCCACGTGGCACGAGGCACAAGACAATTTCATGACATCTGACTAAAATTGTACCTTAACATTCTGTCTTTCAGCTTCATCAGCCCTAAAATAAGGCTCTTCCTTAAAGCTGAAAACACTTGCAATTATATTTGATGGGAACATTTGTATTGCATTGTTGAATATCATTACTGTATCATTATAGAACTGCCTTGCATAGGCTATCTTATCTTCAAGCTCAGAAAGCTCGCCCTGAAGCTCCATGAAATTTGTGTTGGCTTTAAGCTCAGGATAGCTTTCTGCTAATGCGAACAGTCTGCCCAGTGCTCCGGTCATTTCAGTATTCGCCTTCATCATCTCTTCAGGAGTTCCTGCGCTTATGTATTGATTCCTCGCTTTTACAACAGCCTCTAAAGTCCCTGATTCATGCTTTGCATATCCTTTTACTGTCTCAACAAGATTGGGTACAAGATCAAATCTCTTCTTAAGCTGTACATCTATCTGTGCCCATGCATTTTTTACCCTGTTCCTTTTTACCACCAGACTGTTATAGGTGCTTATTACAAATAGTATCAACACCAGCAACACAGCAAAAATAATGATTTTCATGAGTATATTACCTCCTTCAAAATTCTCTGTCAGGAAAACTTTGGGAGAACCCCCCCACTCTTTATATGCTTCCCAATTTATATGTCTAGAAAGCGCCGGCTCCACCGCCTCCGCCGCCGCCTCCGCCGCCTCCGGAGAACCCTCCGCCGCCTCCGCTTCCTGAGGACATTTTTGATACGGCTTGTGTATAGACTGATTCGGTGGTCTTAACCATCCTGTTAGTCACATTGTCAATTGCATCGAAATAGCTGCGGTTATGTCCATAATACCCGTAATACATATAAGTCAAGGATGAATTTTTAAAATCCTCCTCGGAGAATACCAGCTTCAGCTGACCTATTACATCCTTGGCAACACCTAGGGTGATGGCATAAACCAGGTAATGTTCCCAAAGTGTCACAGCAGGCAATTCCGCCTTATCAATCCGGCTGAAATGCCGCAGGAACTTTCTAAAGGCTTTCCACTGCTTGAACTGTTCTACCCCGTATCTGGATCTTCTGCGTATCAGTAGAGAATATATCAATAGTATGAATGAAGAAAACATAAGTACAATAAGACCAATGAAATTTTCATGTAATGCTGCTGTGACACCTCCGTATATCATTCCTATGACAGCTGCAACAACACCAAATATCTGCCCCTTTATTGTACTCCTGTCAAAGAAGGAAAGTCCTTCCGCCTCATTCTTGACATATTGTACCCAGGCGTCATAGTCAGCCTTGAAGTTTTCAGCGCCTTTCATAGTCTTAGAGTATTGCTCTATCTCATCAAGGGATACTCTTTTGCCATTCCCAATTGTAGATATCATCCAGTCTATAAGGTATTTCTCGTGAGAGGACAGCAAATTCAGATCAGCATCATCCTTTAATTCAAAAGCATAATCATTTTCCACCTTGTTCTTTATAAGTCCTTTCAGCTCACGCTGCTCCACAATCAGCTTGAGATACTTCCTCCTGACAAGATCCATTATTGTAGCGGTAATATCTCTCGGATTTACCCTGCCGAAATTCCAGAGCACAGAAAGAACAGCGGGTGAATAGCTGCCCGGCAGCTCCCTGAAATACTGTCCATCAAATACAGCCTTATACTCTTTGTCATACTTTATGTACAGGAAGACTATCATGAAAAACTCCAACAATGCATAAACAAGAGAAAATCCCACTGCAGTCCTTGCCCTTGCCCTTTTTGCATTGGCTTCATCTGCAAGCCCCTTTTCTTCGTCCAAAATATCCGAAAGGGCATTTTTATCAACTTTATTGGTCGAATCCTTTATAAGGCTTACCGGAAACAGTACTCTCGCCTCAACAAAATTGTGGGGTAAAAGCTTCTCAACCTTAAGCTCTACGCTCCCGGAATCAACGATCTCCGACACACCCGAAAGAGGGCCGTGCCCGAATACCCTTATTTGATCCCTGTCAGCGCCCTCTGGTAATATTATTCTCAGATCAAAGTTCTCTATATTAACCTCTGTATCTTCCCCCATGAACTTCCAATACAGTTCTCCGATGTCGTTATACTTGGAAGCTACGTTCAATACTCTGTACTTGATCACAAATGTTCTGCTTTCATCTTCTGCAGAAGAGAATATCTTCAGTCTGATGCCATCTCTTTCTACCGTCAGCTGGAAGGAGTTCTCTCCCTCAGAATCATCCTGTACGAACTGATAGAGCTCTCCTTTAAGTTCTTTATATACTTCGATAGCTTCCATACCGCTGCTGCCTTTGTTTTTGAGTGTTCTATACACCCCTCTGAAGCTGCCGTCAAATTCATAGGTTATCTTCTCCGTCACTTCCATATTGCCGAAGCTGTCCAACTCAGCATCTATCTTGAATCTGCTCATATAATAGCTCCTGTCATCAGCACAGTAAGCAGATATGGAAGACAGCAGTATACATAGTATAAGGAAGATGATAGAAACTGCAACTTTTCTTCTCAAAAGCGACCTCACCTCCTAAGTTACATTGTATAACATACGATGTCAAAATAAAAGAAAAATCCTTACAATAATACCTGTATATTCAAAGTTGGGTTGCGAGGCTTCGGGGTTGTGGGGTTTAGTACATAAATATAACTGGTGAAAACTGCATTGGATAATAAAAGATATTAACGGTATGCACTAATGAAAGCAGCCACGTAATAGCTTAGGTATGGCTTATACAAGCATTGTATATTCATACCGTGCTATTTCATGGCTGCTCTATTGTCTCTTCTTTAAAATTAGTCACAGATTTTTATTCTATTATCTTATCCACATATTCCGAAGTGAAAGCTGCAAGTATCCCTCCATAGCTCATGTCAAACTCCAAGATATCTCCTACCTTGTAATCCTTCTTGCAGTCGGTTACATCAACTATCAGATGGTCACTGCTCGCTCCGAGTATTATTGCTTCTCTATCCCTGGGCGTTATACCGTCTACCTTGATATCCTGCCTTCCTGATGCCAGAATGGCTCTTTTCCTGGTACCCCTGTCAGTAAATACCGGCTTTTCTCCAAAAGCATCGACACCGGTCTCTCCTATAGGTACAGACGGCTTCTCCTTTAGTTCGATAATTTCAGCCATATAAGTGAATACATCTGCAAAAGTACCTTCAATTCTCTCACCATATGCTGTTTCGTTGCCAAGTACCAATGCTTCACCAAGCCTTAACTGATTGACCCGGGCTGGCATCTCTTTTTTATCTATCAGATGTATGCTGCTGGAATTTCCGCCGGATATGATATCCAGCTTCACATTATATTTATTCTCAATTTCTTCTGCCAGGGAAACCAGCAAGCCCAGGTTATCCTTGCTTGGAATAACTGCGCCATAGCAGGTCAGGTTGGTTCCTACTCCAACAAGCTTTACACCCTTAAGTTCCAATATTCTGCCTGCCAGTTCTACAGCTGTCTCGCTCCACTCACCTTCTCTGAGATCCCCCAGATCGATCATGAGTATTACTTTGTGGACTTTACCTTTTTCCTGCGCCTTATCAGAAAGAGCTTTTATGACTTGATATTCCGAATTTAAACTTATGTCTACATAATCAACAACTTCTTCAACCTGCGACAGCATTGGAATTCTAAGAAGCAGCTTATGCACATCCAGGTCCTTCAGCTTGATCATATTCTCAATTCTTGAATCAGCAAGCATCTTTGCCCCTGCAATCACAGAGGCTTTCGCTATTTCCGGCATACCACAGTACACCTTGGTTACAGGTACTACATCCATACCCAGTCTATTGCATTTATCCATCAAAACCCTAGTATTATGAGTAAGCTTTTTTAAATCAATTCTTACA
Organism: Clostridiaceae bacterium; assembly: GCA_041690515.1. Lineage (GTDB taxonomy): Bacteria > Bacillota > Clostridia > Lutisporales > Lutisporaceae > BRH-c25. Next base: position 21,580 of record JAWLHF010000042.1, read on the forward strand.
GCAGGATAGCTCATAATTACCCTCCCTTACTTTTTCAGCTTAAATCCCATACTCTGTTTCATAAGATTAAGGGCAGCCTCCGGAAATCTCTTAGAAAGCACTCCCAATGAAGCCATTATATATTGATTGTCTATGAGTATCTCGGTTTCCTTTCCCGGGTACAGCTCAGTCCCTTTGCTGTGAAGTCCTACCGCCTTCAATATCTCTATTCTCTTAGGAAGCCTGGTCAACGCTCCACCTGTTCCTATTATATACCTCACATTTGTAAGGTCCTTTCCCTCTGCTACTGTCTTCTTCCCGGTCGGGCCGTAAAGATGCCTGAGTATTCCTGCATGGCGCTCTAAAGCGGTAAGTACTGCCTCTTGGGTCAGCCTTTCAATAAATTGCCTTTCTCTGTCTGTTTCAGGAATAGGTTTTGCATTTGCTATAAGCTCTTCAGCATCAGGAAATTCCTTTTTCAAATCTTCCATACCTATTTTATCAACTATATGTGCAATATTAACAAATACTCCAAGATCACCTTCAACGGTCCTCTTTGCTGTCGGCTCAGGACTTATAAGCATCAATCCAATCTCTTCAGAACCTTCGGTGACTGAATGAACATCTGTTGTTGCACCTCCAACATCAAACACCACCAGATCTCCAATATCATCCTTCAGAAGCTTTGCCGCTTCCATCACCGCTCCGGGTGTCGGTATAATTGGACCTTTCACCATATCCCTCACCGTGCTCATTCCGGGTGCATGTATAATATGCTCCTCAAAGGCCTCCTGAATGACTTTCCTGGTAGGCTCAACATTCAGCATGTCCACCTTGGGATATACATTTTCCACAACATACAGCCTTGTACCTGTTTCTTCTGATATCAGCCTTACCTCCTCCTGATTCTCGATATTCCCTGCATAAATTATCGGAATATCCAGACCCATGGAGGCTATCATCTCAAAATTGTGAAGAGCTGTATCCCTTTCGCCATAATCCACTCCACCTGCTACCAATATGATATTGGGCCTTATCTCTTCAATTTTCTTCAGATCTGTTCTTCTGAGCTTTCCCGCAGTCACATGCTTAATAATCGCTCCTGCACCCAAGGCCGCTTCTTTGGCTGCCCTAACCGTCATATCATAGACAAGTCCATGGACTGTCATCCTTAGTCCTCCGGCTGCACTGCTGGTTGCCAGGAATTCATCCCATTTCAAATCTTCTGTGTTCAGATTCCTTTTCAGATTCTCAACAGCACCCCTGAGCCCTACGGTAACATCACCATTAAGCACCGTAGTAGGAGCTTGCCCTTGCCCGATAAATACCGGGCAAGGGCTTGTTATCTTGTCAAAAGCATTAACTACCGTAGTGGTGCTGCCTATTTCAGCCACCAATACACTAATTTCCATTGTTCTGCTTTTCCCTTCTTCTCTTCACGAGGAAGCTTGCAACATCGTTTCCATGGGTACCTCTTCCGAAGCCGGCATCCATACCTGCTTCCACAGCAATTTCATTTGTAACCTGAGTACCACCGACAACGATCATAACCTTGTCTCTTATGCCCTTTTCAATACAAAGCTCATGTATCTTTCTCATGTTCTTTGTGTGAACATCATCATGAGTGATGATTGTGCTTGCAAGTATTGCATCAGCGTTGGTCTCTATAGCTGCGTCAACCAGTTTTTCAACTGGACAGGAGGTTCCAAGATACAGATATTTTATCCCGTACTTTTCAATTCCGCCGTGTTTAATATCAAGAGTTTCCTTCATACCGACAGAATGCTCGTCATTTCCTACTGTTGCTGCAACTACGAACATCTGTTTTTCGGCTATATCTGCTCTGATTTCTTCATCGGACATAACCGGAACCTTTTCAGGTATGACAAGTTCGTTGACATCTATATCGAACTTTACTTTTCCCTTTATTTCTACCAGAGTACCTTCCGAAGGGTGCATAGCCTGCTTGTGAACTACTGTAACATCCTCCAGGCCCATTTTCTCACCGCATTTGATTGCTGCAAATTCTGCGGTTCTTTCGTCCAGCGGGAGGAATAATGTAGTTGCAACAACCCCGTCTGCTCTCCATTCAACTTCAGGCTTAACCATATTTGTGTCATAGTACTTCTCAAGCTCGTTAAGTCTTGTATTTACGTTATCATATTCGTCCAACTCATCAACATATACAATCTTTGAAGGATCTTCAAAGGTATCTCCGCCAATTGCAGCTGAAGCATTTCCATTAAATTCTGCAGGTATATTGTTGTAGCCGTAGTGTACTGATACAGGTGCAAAGTAATCCTTATCCCTCTCAAATATCATTCCTACGCCAATACCTCCGTCGATCTGTCTTGGTATACCGTCGCCGTTTCTTTCAGGATAATTGCCGCTGTCGATGAAGAAACCGTTTTCCACAGCCTTGAAGTAACCTCCTACTTCAAGTATCTCTTCCATAAATAGTACTGCTCTTTCCTTAAGTTCTCTTACTTCCTCGCCTAAAGGTCCTTCTCTATCCAGCTTCACCATTTCACGGAGTCCGTCCATACCGTTCAAAGCCTGTTTGGCTGTATTGATGGCGGCAATATTGTTGTAATGCCACGGTACATTTCTACCTTCGTCAGGAGTAATTGTTGACTGTATATCAGCACTTGTAAGTCTTGATATCATAAGGTCCAGTGTATGGGTAACAGTTGCTTCCCTCATATCTGATTCCATATATTTGGTGTTCTGCTGAGCTCTCATTTTATACTCGCTGAAGAAATCCCTGAGTGCAACAGCATAAGGCAAGTCTATCCTCATACGAGGTGCGGGAGGCGCCGTAGGAGGCACTGTCGAAAGTGCTATATTCTCAGGTTTGATGCCTACCTTTTTCGAGAATATACTGTTTATACCATGTTGTACCATAAGCTCAGGTCTTACCTTCCAGGCTTTCATAGCTGTTGCATTGGCATTATGAGCTCCATCTATCTGCAATATACCTGCCCAGGACATGATTTTCTTAGCTTCACAAGCATCTGCAAAGCTTCTGACCATGTTTACGTTTCTGTACAGTACATTGTACTGAGGGTCCTGGTGTGCTCCGTTTACACCTTCTTCAGCAAACATTACCGCTATATCAGGTCCTGCAACACCGGAAATATATGAGTGGAAGTTGATTGGCCTTCCTACTTCATCCTCTATCATATCAAGAGCTTTTCTTGTGGCTCTGCACTGCTTTCTTGTTACTGCAATACCGCCTATACCCTGTGTTGTACCTTCTATAAGTGAGTCAATATGGGACTGGCCGGCAGTTCTTATTACCATTATGTGATCCGCACCGTGCCATGCTGCCATTCGCATTCTTCTTATATCATCTTCGAACCTTCCTGAAGCTATTTCTGTAGTCACTACACAGTCCGGCTGCGGATCTATATAATTGAAGCCTCTGCTGCCAGGAAGAGGAATTGAATTCTTAAGGCTCTCCGAGGTCTCATGGAATTCAAAGTCACCGATGGTTCTCTTCTCATCCCTTCCGTCTCTCCAGTGCCAGCCTCTTCTTCTTGGCCTATAGCTTTCAAGGTCCTGCAATAGTTCTTTAATATCTATCTTCTTATTTGGATCTAGTTTCATGTGCTTTCCCTCCTTTATTAAAACAATTTGTCGACTTCATCCCAGTATCTGCCTTCTGCAAGTCCGACTCCGGCTTCTCTTACGGATACTCCAAGTTTCTTTGAGAGTCTCCATACCACATTGCCTGCACCCTTGCCCATAAGACCTTTTTTCATAACACCCTCGACAATTGGCTTTACTTCAAGGCTGGAAAAACCCATTCTCAATAATATACTTCTCTCTATAGCAGGAGTTGTGTTCTTATAACCCAGTTCAAGCATTGGCTCAACTATCTTCTCAGCCAGTTCCCAAAATCTCTGCTTCAATTCTTCGTCAGAAAGATTTGCGAGATGCTTCCTTCTTACCTCGTAATCATCAGCACGTTTTACAGCCATTTTCATCCCTCCAATTATTTAACTTTTACGTCCAATTCCTTAAGAGAGTTCTCAACGAACTTTTCATCAGCTTTTGCATCCTTCACAATGAAATCAAAGTCCTCTTTCGTTATTTCACTGACCTTGTAATTGTTAATGCAATTCTTTATATAAGAAGCTCTTGCTCTATTGATGTCAAAATCTCTTACCTTTATATCCGATGGATGAGCAGGAAGTATTATATTCTTTCCGGGCTCATCGCGGTCAGGATTTCCAAATAGTATCTCTATTCCATTCTTTTTAGCAAAGCTAAGCTGCGGCAGAGGATGCTTCCCTGCACCTGTGTATTCAGTTTCCTGAACCACTATGACCTGATCCTCATCCATTTCCTGTGCCAAAGCAAAAGCTGCTGTAAGGGATGTATTTCCCGCAGGCCCTCTTTCCAATCCTTCAAGTACTGACAAAGCCTCTGTTATGTAGAATACTTCCCCCTGTTTTACAAGTACATATCTGTCAAGATATCTTAACGGTCTTGCAGCATTTCTTGGAACATCCGACCTGTCCGGCCATGTAGCAAATGGTATACCAAATCCGGTATGTCCGGTTGTAAAGGATTTTCTGTTAAAATCCTTGTCTGAAGCCATATGGAGACCTGAAAGATCCACACTTGCCCCAACGACTTCTACATCCTTAGCTCCCGCTTTTATTAGTCCCCTTGCAGTGCCTGTCACATTGCCGCCCCCTGCATGAGTAATGACTACCTTGTCCGGATCCCTGCCTATCTTCTCTCTGAACTGCATCGAAAGCTCATAACCAAGAGTTTCAACTCCTGCTATTCCAAAAGGAGTATATAAGGATGCGTTAAAATATCCTGTCTCCTCCAGTAGTGTCAGAAAGGTGTAGAACAGTTCAGGACCAACAGTAAGCTGTACCACTTCAGCACCGTATGCTTCACAGGCGCGCTGCTTTTCAAGTATTTCAGGCTGTCCTATCATCCTGCTGTCGTAGCACTCCTGCAAAACAATGCACTTAAGTCCTCTTTTTGCTGCCTGTGATGCAACAGCCGCACCATAGTTCCCGCTTGTAGCTGTTACCACTCCCTTATAACCAAGCTTTTTTGCATGATATATTGCAGTAGCAGCTCTTCTGGCCTTAAAGCTTCCCGAAGGATTTGCAGCTTCATCCTTTATGAATATTCTCGCTCCCTTTCCCTTGGGAGCTATCTTTCTTGCCAGCTCTGTCAGGTTTTTCAACTCTACTATGGGTGTATTCCCTACACTGGTTTCAGCCTGTATCTGCTGCATTTCCTCCAAAGTATACCCGGCTTCCCTCATCATTCTCTCATAATCGAAGGAAATGCCTCCTGATTCAAATAC
>JAWLHF010000043.1:0-26461 GCA_041690515.1 Clostridiaceae bacterium
TATACCCTGTCGTCCAAAAGCTTGTTCAGATCGCCTTTGCTGTAATTTCTCATGTTCACCAGTACAGGATTGACTATCCTATACTGTGAGTACATGTTGATATCTATCTTCTTCCTGTCGGCAGTATTCACAGTATCCTTCACCGATACATAAGTAAGATATTGGGTCGTGTATTTAGTTATATTGTCTGCTATTGGCAGTCTTAGATTCAATCCCTTCCGGTCAGTCACCGCCACATTGTATCCTTTTTGTTTTAAAGACTGCCTGACATTATCTAAATCCTGCGAATTCACTATTACTTTCTGGATCTTTCCCCATCTCTTGACAAGAGCCACTTCATCCTCCGCCACTGTGTAGGGTACTGTCAACAGACCGAGTATAAGCAGAGCTGCAAAACCCCAAAATACTATTTTCTTCATTATTCTTCCTCCTGTACGATCTGCTGTCTTACTGCGTTTTGATCCATGTTGTAGAATTTATATACTCCGCCGCTGCTTGTAAGGTCTATTACAACCTTGTTATTCCCTATAAACTCCTTCATTGCTTCCACGTAGTACTTCTCCCTTACCACATCCGGGTTCTTCTTGTACTCTTCATATAAAGCATCATACTGGGCAACACTTGCTTTTGCATTAGCCACTGTTATTGCCGCCTCACCCTTTGCATCCTCTGTCAGCTTCTTAGCCTCCGCTTCCGCTTGAGGTATGATCATATTCTTCATTTTCATTGCTTCCTGTATCTTGCTGTTCTTGAACTGATTGGCTTCCTCCACCTGCTGGTAAGCCTTGTCGACCTCCGGCAGCAACTCTGTATTTTGTGTCTTCACCTCAACTACCTGTATTCCTGCATCATACTGATTCAGTACCTTCTGAAATTCCGGGAATATCTCATCATCTATAATGCTCTTGTTTGTCAAAGCTTCATTCAAAGTAAATATCTGTGTTGCATTCCTGACGCAATCCTCCAGGGCAAGCATCATGGTTCCTTCCAGGTCCTCAACCTTGTAAAGGTATTTATAAGGATCCACTATCCGATATCTGACCACTATGTTGGTCAAAACCACAGAACTGTTGTTGCCTTTCGCATCAACAATCACCATGGCTTCATCCATGATGTCCTTGTATTCCGGATCTCTGCTGTCACCGCCATCCTTTAGAGTCCTATACCCATATTCAAGCTTTCTTATCTGCTGCACATTTACCTTCTCCAGTTTATCAATAAAGGGTACTTTTGCATGGAGTCCATCCTTGGTTTCGATTTTTATCACTTCTCCAAACCGAGTTATAACACCATTCCAACCAATATCCAGCTTATACACCGTACCAAAGAGAATGTTCAATCCTGCCCATCCAATAACAACTGCCAATGCAATTCTCTTCAGAGTCCTGCCTGCTCCCTGACCTTCAGTCCCGCCTTTGAAAAGGCCGGAAAGCCCTGTCAGTATAGCGCTTAGTTTATTTGCCATCAAATACACCCTTCCTCTCTATTACTCCATTTCTATACTATTCCTACTTTCTGTTTTCAATGCTTGTCCTGTTAAAAACCATACTTCTCTCCTTCTTCATACTATTGCAAATATATTTGCTTTCTGTCTATGGGGTAATATTATCATTTATGCATTCTAATTACAAAGACGCATTTTGACTGGTTTCAGCCTCCTTATACTGATTTTGACTCACAACTAAAAATAGAAGCCTCAGGGGTAGTACAGGCACTCAACACTTCCCAAGGCTCCTTAAATCGTGATTTATGTCAATTTACATTATGTCAAATTATATCCACTATACTCCGTTTCCCTTTACTTTTCTCTTATTTACAGTTTTCACTGTTTATCGCAAAGCTTCGCCATGCAGCTCTTAATAGCCGCTTCCAATGTCTTATAATCTGTATTGTGAAAATAGGTAGATTCCATATCCGTATTATTGTACTCCGGGTCTACCGAATTCCAAAATTCTTTTATGAAGTGTTTGTGGTCAAATTTATCCCCCATTAATTGCTTAACAGCATCCACATATCTTTGAAACATTATATTCTTGACATTATAGAAATGAGAGTCCTGCCACTCCTCATCCCGCTCATCTGCTGACATTTCAATACCCGAGTCAATCAAGTCCCTTATATAGTCAATGCTGTTTCCGAGCAGCTCTTTGCTGACTATTCCCGAATGTGCCGATAATATGACTTCCGCTGAGCGGTCTCTGATTGCTTCCAGACTTTGCAAATATCCCTGCAGATCATAATGGTTGAGAAGCGGCAGCGGATACTCGATTAAGTCCCCGGCAAAAATCACCGAATCCTCATTATCGATACAGATAGAAGAGTCTACGGTGTGTCCGGGTGCATAAACAAATTCTATCCCTTCCTCTTCAAACTCAATTGATTCCGCAAAGGTCAGATTCGGGAGCATCAGTTCAACCTCACCATTACGAAACCTCCTCAATCTTTCCAGATCATAGCTGCCTCTCTCCCTCATCCTGTTCTTTGTCTTTTCATGTCCGATTATTGTGACACCTCCAAATGCGCAATTACCCCAGACATGATCCCAATCCGAGTGGGAGTTGAATACAATAAGCTCTTTACTGCTCCAGCCATTGGCACTTATATATTCCTTTATAATATCCATGGATTTGGGTCCTGTATGGGTATCACAGAGAAATACTTTTTCCTTGGCATTTATAAGATATACTGATGTACTGAATTCAAAAGGAGAATCACCTTCTCCGAAAGTAAAGAATACACCCCTTTTTCCTATCTTTTCTATCTTCAACCCGGACCCTCCAATCAATCCCTTATGTTTTTCATCCACTTAAGATCTTCTGCAGCTTCTTCTTCATTCTTATAAAGCTTCATGATTCCTCCCAACTCCACCGCCATTTCCGCATATGCCTGCCCGATTGCGGTAATGGCGTTTCCGTCGACTACTACACTTTCGTCTGTTATTTTCGAATTGGCAAACAGTTCTATATAAGGCATATCAGGCTTTAAGCCGTTGCCGGAGCCTGTGCATCTTTTGTTATTGAGGATCCCGTATTCTGCCATTAAGAAAGTACCGCCGCAGATACCTGCTATGTATTTGCCCTTTTTGTTCAGTTCTGTTATGAAACTCCTAAGCATCTCATTGTCAGAAAGATATAAAGGGTTCCCTCCGGGAATCACAAACAGGTCAATATCCTCAGGATCAAGGTCAGCAATGATCTTGTCCGGCAGAAACCTCTGCTTTTCCTCACTTACATACACTTTGTCCTCCACTGCCGCTGCAAACAGGTTTTCCTGCCTGAAGATTGCGGCTGTAAGTGCAACCTCGAACTCACAAAAACCATCATAATAGAAAATACATACATTCATTTTTACATACCCCACTTCTAAAAAATTAATATTATTATATAATAAGGTCTAAACCCTTTATATAAATGAACTTATCAGTGATATCTTCCCTTCAGCCTTACCTGACTCCAAATATTCATGGGCTGCTGCCACATCCGTGAACAGAAATTCTTTATCAGCCTTCAATATCTTCAATCTGCTATCTTCAACAAGTCTTTTTATCTCCTTCAGTATTTTTCCGTGTCTCTCCCTTTCCACATTATCTAATAATGGTATAAGTATGAAAACACATCTCAGACTTATTGCTTTCCTGTGCATCATACCTATATCCAGGCTGACCCTGGCATTGGTCGTGCATACCGTACCGTTCAATTTCACTGCCTTAAAGCTGTTAAGGAGGTTTTCGCCGCCTACGGTATCAATAACGGCATCAAAGCCCTTACCATCAGTGTACTGCTTCACATATTCCTCGACTGTACTTTCTTTGTAGTTTATGACGGACTCCGCTCCAAGTTCCATAGCTTTTCTGCCTTTTGAGTCTCCTGATACCGTACCGTATACCTTCGCTCCCTTCAGCTTTGCCAGTTGCAGTACTATATGCCCTACTCCCCCTGCAATGCCGTGGACCAACACCTTATCCCCTTCTTTTATCTGTGCTTTTTCCAGCAGCTCAGAAGCTGTTATACTGACCAGCGGATACAGCGCAGCAGTACTGTGACTGACATTCTCCGGCTTATGCCATATAAAATTTGAATCAACCAGCATATACTCTGCCAATGCACCGGTCTCCCCTGCCGCCCCTCCTGCACAGCCAAAGACTTCATCACCGGTTTTGAAATCAGTGACTCCCTCGCCTACCTCAGCAACAACACCCGAAACATCTCCGTTCAGAACTGCCGGAAAGGGCGGCGTTATTGCTGGCACAAGGCCAGATCGTATTTTTGTCTCTATTGGATTTACACTGCTTGCATGTACTTTAACAAGTACATATCCCTGTTTTATTTTAGGTCTTTCAAGCTCTGCCTCACGAAAAACCTCCGGATTGCCAAAACCATCGATGACCATTGCTTTCATTAGAATACCTCCTTTTATTGGCCGCATTGCATCTATCCCATTCTAATGCAGCTTATATATTAGTTTTATATGATTCAGTCGAAAGTGATATAATAATTAAAGGATAATATATCCAGCACAGTAATTGCAATACAAAAGAAAGGAAGTATTTAAAATGAGTGTGGAAAGTGTTAGAAAATTCTTTGATGAAAAAGGGTATACAGACCTGCATATAATTGAGACAGATCTGAGCACCGCTACTGTTGAGCTTGCAGCAATTGCCCATGGTGTTGAACCTGCACTTATTGCAAAAACCATGTCCTTTAAGCTGAAGGACAGGGATATATTGATTGTAACAAAGGGTGATGCCAGAATAGACAACCGAAAATATAAGGACTGTTTTCACGAAAAGGCAACCATGCTTAACTATGAAGAGGTTCTTGAAATCACAGGCCACCCTGTAGGGGGAGTATGCCCCTTCGGACTAAAAAATCCTATGGATATTTATCTGGATATCTCTATGAAAGGTTTTGAATATGTCTACCCTGCTGCAGGTTCTGCCAATTCCGCTGTAAAAATAACCCCTGAAAGGCTGCATGAAATAACTGGGGCTGCATGGGTAGATGTCTGTAAATAGATAAAAAGAGTTGTGCCAGGATAACCCCATAAAGGGGTTTCCTGTGCAAAAGCTTAGGCTTCCAAGTTAAACTTGCCCGAGAAAGCTTCATTTATCACATAGTAGCATGCATTATCTTCAGCTTTGATGTATAGGGCTATGGTGTCAATCTCCTTTATTGTATGTCCCTCATGTCTCCATATCTCCTTAACCCTCTTTTCCAGATCCGCCGTCATGAATTCCTTACCCTGAAACTGAACATAAGTACTTACCTTCACACTCTCACCCCCTAATAATTCCATTACAGTATATTTAAACCATTATTATCAGATTATCCTCTTAACTTTCGCTCTTGTCAATCAAAAAATCTAATAACCCTGTATCGAAATGTAAATAAAATTATCCTCCTCTGCTTCATACATCAGCTTTTCTGCAATACATCTCCTGTACCTTCATTATATCACTCATGCTGAAGTTCACTGCATATAATCCAATTATAAATGCAACTACTGGATATCTGTTCCATAGACTGATATTACTATAGCCAAAATGGAGATGATGGATTATGTCCCGTCCAACTTACCGCCAATGCCCCCTGGGCACCTTCATATACTATATAAAGCCCGGCGACACGCTGTATAAGCTGGCGCAGCGCTTCAACACCACTGTAAATGCAATAGCCAACGCCAATCCCGGAATTGACACCCACTGGCTGCGGGTGGCCCAAAGGATATGCATCCCAAGACAGCCCTTATTTCCCTCATGCCCTTCCGGTACTTATTATAATGTTGTAGCCGGAGATACTCTTAATAAAATAGCACAACGAAATAGTATCACACTGCAGGAACTGCTCCGGGCAAACCCGGGTATCAATCCTGACCTGATCTATGTCAATCAGGTTATTTGCATCCCACAGGCAGCAACAGGCCGTCCTCAGAGAAAACGGATCATTGTTTTTGTCGAAGGTATGACAGAGTATCGGGAAGCATCTCTGAGACGAAGCGATCAGGGCTATACCATATATGTACTTGATAATTTTACCTTCACAGGAGAGGAGCCGGGGATCGATCAGATATACTTCAATTATGACCCGAGATATTTCATGAGAATACAGCTGCTTCCAGATGATGCAGATGTTGAAGCCTTAAGAGCCAATTCCATGGAAGAGCTCCGACTGATCGGAACTCCCGATGAACTTACAGGCTCGGAAATCTATGATCCTTTCTTCCGTCAGGCGGAATTTTATCTTACAGCTGCCAGTCCCTCCTTCTCAAAGGAAATCATTGTAATGGAGATTGACGGGGAGTTGTTCCGCTTTAACCTCAACATACCAGCGGGAGAAGCTTCAGAAGGAGTCGTCCCCAGCTTCCAGGCAATGCTGAAAACAATTGATGCCCAATAGTTGAAAATGTAAAAAGGCTTTCTTGGCTGCTAAGCTTCCATGAAGCCTTTTTTTAATCAATTTCTAATCTTTCATTAATGGCCTCCTAATCGTGTCCCTTTACAATAAAACCATAACAACAAATCACAAGGAGCAAGTTCGCTTGCTCCTGTTTCCAATACCAAGGGTCTTTTAAATAAGGCTGCATTGGAGTATCCTATTATTAAAACAACAAGAGATAAACTGCATTGCTCAAGGAGAGAAAAATGACTGCACAAAAGATTCTGATTATAGAAGATGAAATAAGGATCGCACGCTTTTTAGAGCTGGAGCTCAGCCACGAAGGATATTCTGTGGATCAGTCCCACGATGGCCGTGATGGTCTGCAAAAAGCGCTTAACAATAAATACGACCTTGTAATCCTTGATATAATGCTTCCATCAATAAATGGCATTGAGGTATTGCGAAAAATACGCCAGGTATCGGATATACCCATTATCATGCTCACGGCCAAAGATGAAGTAATGGATAAAGTAATCGGCCTGGATATGGGTGCAGATGACTATATTACAAAGCCATTTGCTATTGAAGAGCTCCTGGCGAGAATAAGGAACGGACTTAAGAGGAAAATGGTTAAGAATGAGGAGTCGAAGATCCTTCATGCAAATGGACTGACCTTGGATTTGGACAAATATTCGGTGACTTTCATGAATGAGCCTGTAGAATTGACCAGACGGGAATTTGACCTTTTGAAATATCTCCTTGAAAATAAAAATATAGTGCTTTCAAGGGATAAGCTTCTCGAGACCGTATGGGGCTTTGACTATGCGGGGGATACAAATGTTGTGGATGTATATATAAGATACCTGCGAAGTAAAATTGATGAAAGGTATGGCAGGAAGATCATCTATACCATTAGAGGGGTGGGATATACAATAAAAGATGAAAATTAAAAGGATTTCGCCCTGATCTCCACCTATCTCCAGGATAATAAGGAGTTTCCGGCTACTCTAGTTGACCGCCTTTCAGAGACAAGCAGCAGAAGCTTTGCAGTCTATGATGAGAATCTCAAGCTTCTTTATACAACAGAGCCTAAAGATGAATATGCAGTGTTCATACACCCTTCTTCCGGCAGTAATGTTGTCTTTGAAGATAGAAATGTCATGCTGCTGGCAAATTTCGAAAGCTCTGACAGCTATATTCCCAGTGAGGTTTTCAACCATTACGGCTTTGCAATGGTTTATAACAACAGCATAACAAAGGATTCTCAAACACTCCATATACAAATTATCGATAAGCTGCTGCAGGAGACTGAAGACGCAGGAGTATTGATAAGTGCACTTATCGGCTTGGATGTATTCTTTATCCTCCTTATTATTATAATGGGGTCTGCTGCAAGTAAAAAGCTGCTGAAGCCTGTACTTATAATGACTGATACTGTAAAAAACATCTCTGTCAGCCAGCTTGACACAAGGCTTGATGTCAGAGGCTCTAAGAATGAGCTGAAAGATCTTGCCAAAACCTTCAATAATATGCTGGACAGAATACAACAAGCCTATGAGCGTCAGAATCAATTTGTGTCAGATGCCTCCCATGAACTTAGGACTCCAATATCAGTCATACAGGGCTATGCCAGCCTATTGGACCGCTGGGGCAAAAGCAACAGTCAGGTACTTGAGGAATCAATCACCGCAATCAAGGCAGAGTCTGAGAATATGAAAAGCCTTATAGAAAAGCTGCTTTTCCTGGCCAGGGGAGACAAGGACATACAGAAATTGGAGAAGGAACCCTTTTACCTTAATGAGCTTATCAATGAGATTATAAAGGAAACAGAGTTGATTGACGGCACCCACGAAATCACCAGTCAAAGAAGCGAGAGCTTCCTCATAACTGCTGACCGTGGATTGCTCAAGGAAGCCATAAGGGTTTTTGTAGACAACAGTGTAAAATATACCCCCGAAGGCGGAAAAATAAAACTCGAGTGCTATTTGGAAAATCATCAGGCGGTTGTCACTATTGAAGATTCGGGTATCGGCATATCAGAAACTGATCTGCCCCATGTATTCGACAGGTTCTATCGTTCAGACAAATCCAGAACAAAGCAAACAGGCGGAACAGGTCTGGGCATGGCTATTGCTAAATGGATCATTTTAAAGCATGAGGGTATTATTAAAATTCAGAGTAAAGTCAATGTCGGAACAAATATCCGTGTAACGCTGCCTATGCATTAATTTCCATTGGAACAAAATCATCTATTCCTCCATCTAACATAGCGTAACAGATAAGTTGCAAGTTATCTAAATAACATTTAAGAACATTTAAAAATTGGAGGAAAAAAATGATGAAAAACAAAGCAATTCATGCTATTATTATAGGTAGCTGTTTAATAGTAAATTCTATGGCAGGTGTCTATGCCGACACAACAGCTCCTGACGAGCCTGTATCAATACAGCTGCAGCAGGTGAATTACGATGAAGGATTGATGCAGAAACAGAGCGAAATAGACGAGTATGTCTTCAGGAAGGACGCAAAGGTTTTTGCCGACAAAGGGATCACAGTGACTAACACCGGCGTCATGGGGGAATATGTAGAAGTTGGAATCACCCCCTTCAATGAAGAAAATGCAGATTATATATATGAAATTTTCGGCAAGGACAAGGTAAAGGTTGTCGAAGGCATTCAAGCTACTACCTTTGCCGCAGATGCTCCTTTGAATGCCGATATCCAGCTTGACGTAACATCTGCACCGCAGGAAGTGCAGACAACAGTGTCAGCACCAGTTGAAAAAGAAGTATCTCCTATTGCCGCTTTCTTCAGCAGCATCTGGGAATGGATAAAGAGTATATTCTAACCAGAGTATTAAAAAATGACAGCTTGTTTTGAAGCAAGTTGTCATTTTTTTCGTCTTTAATATATAGGTGATGATTCTAATGAAACTTTAATGTTCTCTTAAAAAAACTATAAGCTTGATAACTTAGAATATAGAATGAGCAGTGAACTTAGGATTTGATAGATAGGAGTGGTTATGGCATATGAATAATAAATATATTTATCTTGTTTTCACAAGGACAGGCACCTGGCTTTCCAGACTTATTTCTGTTTTTTCAGATATAGAGTACCCTCATGCATCACTAAGCTTTGACGACGAATTCACCAAAATGTACTCTTTCGGAAGAAAAAATCCCAATAACCCATTTTCAGGAGGCTTTGCAGTGGAGAATCTTTATGCCGGTGTATTCCAAAGGTCCTCACACTGCAAGTGCTTGATTTTCAGAATAAAGGTGTCCGAGGATCAATACCTTTCCATTAAAAAGTATGTGGAGACTTTTTCTGAAGATAAGGAAAAATACAGATACAACTTTCTGGGTTTGTATGGGCTAATGTTTAATTTCCCCTTAAAGAGGAAAAACTATTATTTCTGTTCCCAATTCGTTTCAGAGGCACTGATGAAGGGCAATGTCCTGAAGCTTGACAAAGTACCTGAGCTTACAAGGACAGATGAACTTTATTCTATTGAAAACAAGGAAATCCTATATGAAGGATTTATAAACAAACGCTTTGCAATGCCGGCTTTCATGCAGGCTTAAGCATCTGAGGAGGTAATTTATGGATAGGCGAAGCCGGAGACAATTAATAGTAAGAATATGCTTGCTGCTGGCTTTCATAACAATTATTGCATACACCGCCTTCAAATACTCAGGTGAGATATTATATATGATTACGAATCCCAATGACTTCAAAAACATGTTGTCCTCTTATGGCGCATCCGGTATCGCAGTATTCATAGGAATACAAGTTATCCAGGTTATAATTGCGGCATTACCGGGAGATCTTACCCAGATTGCCGGAGGATATATATACGGGACGTTTTGGGGCTCTATTTACTCCATAATAGGAATTACCCTCGGCTCTGTCACCGTTTTTTATTTGTCGAGGCTTCTGGGCTACTCCATTATCAACATATTTGCACCTAAGGAAATGTTGGAGAAATTTAAGTTCCTGATAAACAGTCCAAGGTCGGGAGCAGTTATGTTTATACTCTTCCTTATACCGGGAATGCCGAAAGACTTTTTAAGCTATCTGGCAGGTATGACCCCTGTGCGACCCACGGTGTTTTTCTTGATATCATCGGCAGCACGAATCCCTGCCCTTGTGGCATCCACGTATATAGGTACGAACTTACAGCATGGTAATTATTCAGTGGCAGCGGTCGTTTCAGTCATTGCCTGCATCCTTCTTGTTATCGGCTTCTTTACAAAAGACCGTATACTAGCCTTTCTGCACTCTGTCCTTGACAAGAATAAAGCAGATTTGAAAACCGGTCCGGACAGCATGGATTAAAAAGTCCCACAGCCCATCACTTACGGGTTTGCGGGACTTATTTATACTCCCATTGTTCAGGGTAACACTATCCTCACCTGCAGAATAATATGTAATAATATTTTATTTTGAGGTGATCTATATGACCAACGGGGCTTACAGACAGTGCCCAAGCGGTGCCGTACCTTATGTAATCAGACCGGGTGATACGCTGGGAAACATAGCTTTCTTTTATAATACCAGCGTCAATGCTATCATTTCAGCCAACCCCGGAATAAATCCCGATCAACTGCGCATAGGGCAACAGCTTTGTGTACCTTTGAAAGCTCAGATATACCCTGCCTGTCCTACTAACAACTACTATGTTGTTGTAGAAGGAGATACCATGGAGTCAATAGCCTCCTATTTCGGCATCTCCGCAGAGCAGCTGTTATACTCGAACTACGGAATCGATCCCAGGGACCTTTACAAGGATCAGGTGCTGTGCATTCCTGTCGCACCCCCTCCTGTTAGTATCCAGATAAATGTAGGACAGCGAAGCCTGTCAGTCTATCATAATAACGCAGTTTTCAAAACCTATAGGATAGGACTTGAGAATCCTGCCTTCCCAGTGCCCAGGGGAACCTTCAAGATCATCAACAAGCAAGTGGACACAGGGGAGGAGCTTGGTGCAAGATGGCTTGGACTATCGGAAGCGGGTTTTGGCATACAGGGCACAAAAAACCCTCAGTTCATTGAAAATATATCCGAAGGGCGAAATATAGTACTATCAAATGAGAATATCCGTGAGTTGTTCAACCTGGCGCCGGTTGGCACAACAGTATCCATTACTTGATTGTGTATTAAAAATCTGTTTTGAAGGTGAATGTTATGAACATTGAAGATTCCACCAGACAATGCCCCTCCGGCACAATACCTTATACAGTACAAAGCGGGGATACATTGAGAAGAATAGCACAAAATAACAATACCACCCTGGCAGCTATCATTTCCGTAAATCCGGGTATCAACCCAGATAATCTGGCTATAGGCCAAACCATCTGCATACCAAGGCCTGAACCGGTACAACCGGTAGTCCCCAGGTGCCCGGCAGGTACTGCACCGTATATAATTAAAGCCGGAGACACTCTTTCAAAAATTGCTCCTCAGTTTAACACAACAGTTGCAGACATAATTGCAGCAAATCCGGGAATAGTACCCGAAAGACTGAGCATCGGCCAATCAATCTGTGTACCTCAAGCAGTAACCCCTCAGCCACCGGATTCAGCATGTCCCATAGGTTCGTCCCCTTATGAGATAAAAAGAGGAGATACACTGGCCAGTATTGCCGTAAGATTCAATACCAGTGTGGAAGCAATCCTGTCAGCCAACCCGGGTATCATCCCTGAGAGATTAGTCATTGGGCAGGTTATTTGCATAGCAGAAGAAAAAACCGAGCCTCTTATTTGTCCCAATCTGAACTCTTATGTTATCCGCAGGGGTGATACATTAGCCTCAATAGCTAATGCATTTAATGTAACACTCCAATCCCTTCTTGATGCAAATCCTGGTATAGTGCCTCAAGCCCTAAGTATTGACCAGGTGATATGCATTCCTATCGAACCTATTCCCTTGAGCATCACGGTAAGCTTACGTGCAAAGACCCTCACCCTTTATCGGGACGGAAGGCTTTTCAAAGCATACCCGGTGGCAATAGGTAAGCCAACCACCCCTACACCCATAGGCACCTTCACTATAAAGAACAAGCAGGTCAACCCCGGTGGACCCTTTGGCACCAGATGGCTGGGCTTATCAAAGCCACACTATGGCATTCATGGCACCAACAATCCTGCTTCGATAGGTACTGCCGCTTCAAACGGCTGTGTCAGAATGTTCAACAGGGATGTGGAAGACCTGTTCAACCGTGTAGGTGTTGGTGTGGTGGTAAGGATATTCTGAGAGAAATATAAAAGAAACAGGTTTGACAATCAGTATGTCAGCCTGTTTCTGCTTTATAGCCTATTTCTTAAGTATCCCAATAAAGATCTCCGTAATTTGCGGGTCAAACTGCGAACCGGCATTTCTTTGGATTTCAAGTATTGCTTCCTCTTTGCTCATTGCTTTGTTGTATCCTGTGCCATTTATCATCACATCATAGCTTTCCGCAAGGGCAATTATTCTGGAGAACCTTGGAATAGTTGTGCCCTTCAGACCTTTTGGATAACCCGAGCCATCCCATCTTTCATGATGGCTCAATATGTATTTTGCCAACTCCAGAGTCTCATCAAAAGAACTTAATATCCTATATCCTGTAATAGGATGCTGATTAATCTCCTGCCATTCCTGTCCGGTAAGCATGCCACTCTTGTTTAGCAGCCTTTCCTTCAACACTATTTTACCAATATCATGAAGAGCACCTGCATCCTTAAGCCTTTTTATATCAGCTGCCGACAGGTTCATCGCCTTTCCAATATTGCCGCATAGTTCACTTACATTTTTTGAATGCTGTTCTTCTCTTGTGCTGCTTTCATAAAGCGTCTTGATAATAGTCTCCAGAGTACCTCTGTGATTTTTTCTTCTTTCAAGGGTCTTTTGTGAGTACATTTTTTCTTCAGCATTCTCTATAGTCTTAAGGATATTCTCATCTGCTGAGTTTTTAGTATCATGGCCTAAGGAAATACTTGCTCCTATGGAGTATATCTGCTCCTTTGACAACACTTTTTTTATTCTTTCAGCAATCTCTTCCGCATCCTCATTTTTTGTTTTTGGCAGTAGAATAATGAATTCATCTCCGCCCCAACGTGCAATAATATCATCTGCCCTGCACACCATCTTCATAGCTTCTGCTGTCTTCTTTAACAGCATATCTCCGGCTGTATGACCGAAAATATCATTTGCCAGCTTCAGATCATTTGCATCTCCGGCAATTATAGAAATCGGCAGGTTCCTTTCAACATCCAGCCTCTTGAGCTCTTCTTCGAAGAACCTCCTGTTATACAGGCCTGTCAAAGGATCATGGTAACTCAGATAAATTATGTCTTTTTCTGCTTTTTTGCGCTTAGTTATATCCATAAAGGTAACTACTATCCCTACGACTTCTCCATCTTTATATTGAGGATATGAGTAGTATTCTACATCAAAACATGTCCCATCAGACCGCCAGAATACTTCATCGTCCACTTGTACCCCTTTACCTTTTTGGGCAGCTATGAACACCTTGCATTCATCAAGGGACATTGCCCTTCCATCCTTCCAACTGTGATGAATCTGACAGTGCATGTTTTTTCCGATAAGCTGGTCCTGGCTCTCGTATCCAAGTATTCTCAGACAACTGTTATTGCAGAAGGTACAATTACCCTTCAAATCTGTCCCATATATCGCTTCAGCGGTTGAATCCAGTATAAGCTGCAGTTTTGCTTCATTTTCCTTTAGTGCAATATTCGCTTTTTCTAATTCTACAGTCCTCTCTCTTTTTTCCCTGGTGTTCCACACCCCGTTCATGAGAGCAGTAACCTGATAGACATCATTGTCGTCATAATCATACTCTTTGTTTGCCAGTCCCACAACAGCAACTATTTTGTTTTCAATAATCACAGGAATAGACATAAATCTTGACAGCCGAACATGACCATCAGGGTATCCTTTTTTCATAGGATTAGGAAGATCAAAATCATTAACAACAATGGATTTTCTTTGACGGACTGCCTCACCCCATAGGCCGGTCTTCTCAAGATGATACTTGGTCTGCTTTTCTACAACTCTGCATTCCTCCATCACATCTTTGGACCAGGAGTTGAGTGTGAATTCTTGCTTATCTTCATTGTATACATATATATATATCCGAACTTGCTTTCAGTCAGTTTCAAAACCTCATGGAGCACATAATCAAGCTGCTCCTGTGCAGACTCATAACTTCGGTTCATCACATTGACAAGTATAGAATTTCTGTAAAGCGTCTTTTCTGCTTTAATTTTGTTATTATATTCTTCAGTCACATCCCTTACATTCGCACCCACTCCGTGATGACCGTTGTTTAACTTCACCGGAAATTTAGTTGTAAGAAACACTTTGTTTTTCCTTTTGATTTCATTTACAACAATAGCTTTTTTCTCCAGTACTTCAAGATCGATTTTTCTATACAAAGCGGCTGACTCTTTGTCTATCAGATCAAAATCATCATGGCCGACTACGTCTGATGCTTTCATGTTGTTGAAATTTTCAAAGGCTTTATTTACAAAAACATATTTGAGGCTTTCATCCTTTAAAAAAATCGCACTGTCATCTGCATCAATGAAAGTCCTTCTAGACTCATCAAAATTCTTGATTTCCAGATTCTGCGCCTTCAGCTTTCTTGAGGTATTTAACAACAGAATACTTGTCAAAAACATGAGCAAAAGCAAGCATGTTAAAGCTAAGACAAAAGTATTGGTTTCCAGATTAATCATAAGCATGCTTAGCCCATGCTGCTCAAATACCTTGTAATAATCAACATCTGCTGTATCAGCATATACTGCCGTTAAAACACTTAACACGAATATACTTATTAGAACCAGTATATCTACTATTTTTCTCACAATGCCAATCCCCTAATATCAAATTTGATTTGTTTTATTTAAAATACCCTGGTAAAAAAAAAGCTATAGCCGTAAATTGGCTACAACTTTAAAAATCAGCAGAAACACGCATATTTTATACATTGCAGCTCAACCATCATGGCGTTTCCACTTTAGATTTGAAGCTTTGCGTCCCTATCTTTCGATAAGTTTGCCCTTAGTTTACATAACATTTTCATTGATTATTATACATATTTACGTACCGGATTGCAACATATTTATATATCTACTCTCCTAAGCTTTCATAAATAAACTCAATATCTCCTGCAAGCATATGGTAGTATTCCATAAGCTGCAAAGTGCGTTCACGCAGTCTGCTCTTTTCAGCCATTATCATTTGAACCCTTCCTTGAGATCCAAGCCCAAAAGCATCCCACGCCTCTGAAACAAACTCCGACTCTCCGATATGGAATGCCAGCCAACCCTTCTGGGCTTCAATCAGCTTTTTCTTCTCATTGTCCTTAAGCTTTTCCATCAGTATGTTATAAATACTATTTAGTTCATTATCCCAAAGCTTGCTGTATTTGCTTTCCAGCTGAATCCAGCCGTTAGTGCTGAATTCTGCTGACTTTTGGAATTCAGCCATCTCAGCAGCATAATCCTTGTCGATTGCATTATCCTTTACAAGCTGGGAGAACCCTTCCTCTGCCATTTGATACTGTCCGAAATATGTATTATCATTGCTGTCTTTATCATCATCAGCTGAGTCCACCATTTCATTTTGTATAGGTTGAGTTACCTCCGACTCCGGATTGTCAGCCAGTCTTGCTTTATCAATCTTTACACAGCCTGTAAGAATCACTAATACTGCTATAAGTACAATTATATATTTTTTCATCCGCTATCTTTCTCCTTAATCAAAAATAGAAATCTGAGTGCTTCCATACCCTGATTTGTACGCTTCTATAATATCCTCCATCCTGTAGAGGATACCACAGGCATCACATTTCTTGCGGAAAAGCTCCCACAGTTCTTTCGCTTTTGGCGAATTACACATATAAGAATTTCCGTATTGTCTTATGTATTTTTCCTTGATGGCTGGGAAGCTCTCATCAAGCTTATTGTAAAACCATTCCCTCTGGTTCTGCCTCAAAGTGACCCCAAAGGCAGGATATATGAATTTCGCGCCGCATTCATCGGCGTTATGTACGATACCGCTGATATTATCTTCATTGTCTTCCAGAAATGGCAGCACCGGCATCATCAGTATACCTGCAAATATACCATTTGCCGAAAGCTCTTTTATGGCCTCAAATCTTTTTGATGAAACAGCGACATTAGGCTCAATCTTCTTGCATAGTTCATCATCAAAGGTGGTGATTGTTATTTTTATCAGCACAGGGGAATGGGCCTTTATTTTCTTCAATATATCTATATCCCTTGTGACAAGCTCGCTCTTTGTGGCGATGGATATACCAAAACCATACGCATTGACAAGAGCTAACGCCCCTCTTGTCAAGCAGTGGTCTTTTTCCAACACATTGTAGGGATCACTCATAGCACCGGTTCCAACCACACCTTTTCTGCGTTTGGATCTGAGCTCCCGTTCAATAATTGCAAGGGCATTTTCCTTAGCCCTGACCTCATCAAAGTTGTCAATACGGTAGCATTCGCTGCGGCTGTCGCAGTATATACAGCCGTGGCAGCAACCCTTGTAGATATTCATATTGTAATTGTTGCCGAACCAGGAGTTATTTTCAGCATAGCCTGATATAATTGTTTTTGCCGGAATAAATTTCATATTGAATAACCCTCTGCATCATATTTATATAACAATTATATCATTAGAAACACGACAACTATATGTCATATTATAAAATGTATGATAGCCTTTCAAAATAATCACCTGTAAAACAGTTTGGCTGGACAATACATGATATTTATATTGTCCAGCCTCCCACAGCCTATTTTATCTCATACTTTTCAAGTGTTGAAGTGACCTTGAAGCCCTCTGATTCGAACTCTCTTTTTACCATGCCGATTCCGGCTTTGTAATACTCATACATGGTGGAATGCTCTTTCTGGATACGCACTTTGATGCAGCCTTCAAATTTGCCTGCAGGGGTATCTACTACAGCAGCAGTATCTACTATTTCTCTCTCACCGTCTCCTGCCTTCCATTTTGTACCTGACTTAAGCGGTGCTTTCAAAACAACCAAGTTGTCATTGTCCTTCTCATTGAGAAGATTCTTTCCGTCATATTCCTCTCCCCGGAAAAACGTGCGGATAATCTCGTTATCAGTAATCTTAAATACAGATGCACTTACGGTGCCTCCATTATCCTCAGCTATTTGTGCCCTGTCTCCTTCAGTAAACAGTACCTTACGGGTAAATGTGGCATATTCGTTTCCTTCACCAAGATACTGCCACGTACTGCCTTTACTCAGCGGAAAGAATGCTTTGAGGCTCACTGCCTCTTTATATTCACCAAGAGATACATCGTCGATAATCCATCCTTTTTCTAATTTTCTTACTGCAAGAGTAATCGGACGCTTTGCCGCAATCCCGCCGCTTTCCTTTTCCGTGCTGGTTATTTCGATAATCTCTCCTTTTACCTCATACATTCCTTCATTGACTTTTTTTACACTCCGGACTTCTATACGGTCAGGCCAAGGGCTTGAAGTTATTCTTCCCGGAGCATTTTCAGGATCATTCAGCCACATATCTATAAGTGCCTGGGATACATACTCCCCATAGTGCTCCTTCATGCTCTTTTCAAGTACATCCTTTGGAGCTAGAAGCGAAACCATCCGAAGCTTTGTGCCGAATTCCTCAACAAAGTCAGCAACTGCCTCTTCATCCGAGTCATGAATTTGTTGTATGGTCTCTTTATCCTGCATTTCTTCCTGCTCCATCCCATTCTTTACATTTGTGCAGGCAAGCAATGAAATGCTTAGCAGTAAAGTTATTGCAAGCAATAATAATTTTTTCATTTTGTGTCCTCCGGGGAATTTATTTTGTTATATATAATGACGGAACAAAAGGATTTTTGTTCCGCAGCCCTTAAAGCTCAGTTCTTTATACCCTTGTATCCTTTTATAAGATTTCTAACACAGACTGTTTTAGCAGCTATAGACAAAACCGGCAGATTGGTATTAGCCGCCAGCTTATCTGCCATTGGCAGGTTGAGAAAGGAGATAAGTTTGTCAAAACCGTTGTTATCCATGTTGTCAACATATTTTCGAAGTATCAGGGAGTTCTCATAATGTTTATCAAACCATGAGCTCAGTTTGTTGTAGTCCTTACCGGTGATTATTGATTCTGCTGCGTGTATGCCGCTGAGTATTGAAGGGATTTGCCCAAAACCCATAAAAGGCAGTACAAAACCTCCGGCAGCGCCGACGAGGAGTTTTTTCCCTATCTGCTTGGTAGTAGCTCTTCCCAGCTTGTATTCTTCATATTTAAATTCACTCTGGGGTATCGGTTTTATCTCCAGCTCCTCCACTGTCCTGGACCACAGGGTATCCAGCTCCTCCGGCGAAGAAGGGATGGCAACAGTACAGTAGCAAGCCTCATTTTCATCAAAGGGCACGAAAAACACCATACATCTTTTACTGAGCCTTGTATTTATCCATATTTTCGAAAGGCCTGTATCGAATTTTCCCTTTACTATACAGCCCTTTAAGAATGCTTCGACATCCGTCCTCCATACATTGAGCTCCCGTGATATAGTAGGATCTCCCGTTGCAATTATTATCCAATCAAAGTCCTTTTCAAGTTCCTGCCAGGTGACAGTAGAATTATAGTTGATTTTTCCTTTTATCTGCCTTGCCAGCTGGCATTCCCAGGAACGGTCGTCATGTCCGCGGACCGAGGTATATCCCATGTTATGGCCTGTCAGAGTCAGCTTATTATTTGGGGAGTGGACTTCTATAGTATGTATTAATCCTGTAGGAACAAGATTTATCTTATATCTCTTATTTATGTATACAAGTGGATCCTTGAAGGGTCTGTGCACTAGCTGCACCACCACCTCCATGTTGGGAAAGCGCTCCCCTACCCTTTCACGCTTTTCAAATATCACCGGCTCTATACCATTATTTTCCAGATATTTGGCACATGACAATCCCGAAAGTCCTGCACCCATTATTGCGACCTTCATGTTCCATATCCCTCCCGGAATTTCTGCACTATTATATTAACCAGTATGTCTGAATAATACTACGATAAAAAAGCAAGATATACAAAAAAGTACATCTTGCTTTTTTATCAGTATTTAGTGTATCCTTGCACCAAAGGGTATGAGTCCCAGCTGAGCAAGCTTGATATGCTGCAGTCCTAAGGGTATCCCTATGACCGTAACACAGAATATCCCTCCAATGATAAGATGTGCTATGGCAAACTCCCATCCAAACAGTAATATCCAGATTATATTGAATATCAGTCCTCCCGCTCCGAAATTTCCAAGCTCAATTTCCTTCCCGAAAGGCCATAATACAAATCCTGCAATCTTGAAGCATTGTACTCCGAAAGGTATTCCTATTATGCTCACACACCATAGCAAACCTGCCAAAGCCCATAAAATGGCTCCTATAATACCTCCGAACAGCAGCCAGATGATATTCCCCAAAAACTTCATAGTCCCGCACTCCTTCATATAACAATTACAGATATACCTTAAGCTATTTCAGACATTTATTATTTTTATATACAATGCTGCTTTTTCCCGACCCATTGTGTTATTCTGATTATAACCCAGATTTATTATTTGTGAAAGCAGGTGGACTCAATATGAGAATAAAACGAAGTAATTACTCGGTGCAGTTATCATAAACAGGCGGCAGGCTGTATCGGGATAAATGAATATCTGCTGTCTGTTAACTGCACTGCTTTTCAATAATAAAAACGAAAAGGAGACAGTTATGGATAATTGTAAACTAAAGGATTTATGGAAGAAAGATGAGGGTATGAGCTTTCAAGGATGGGATTTTTCTTACTTGGATAACAGATGGGAAAATGAAAGCCTTCCATGGGATTACAAATCCTTATTAAAGGGCTATCTAAAACCGGAGCTTCAATTGCTTGATATGGGTACCGGGGGCGGAGAATTCTTGTTGTCCCTTAGACACCCTTATGAAAAAACCGCTGTTACTGAAGCTTGGGACCCCAATGTTAAGCTTTGTGATAAAAAACTGGCACCACTTGGCATTTGCGTCCGGCGGGTATATGATGATAACCATCTGCCTTTTGAAGACAACCGTTTTGATATAATCATAAACAGACATGAAGCCTATAGTGCAAGTGAAGTCAACAGGGTTCTGAAACCAAACGGGGTATTTGTCACACAGCAGGTAGGAGCCATGAATAATGCAAGCCTTTCCAAGCGGTTGATAAAGGGTTTTACCCCTCAATATCCGCAGAATTTCTTGAGCAATAAACTGGACGAACTCAGAGAAGCCTCATTTGAGATTTTATATGGTAATGAATACTTTCCGTACCTGCATTTTTTTGATGTGGGTGCAGTTGTATATTTTGCCGGAATCATTGAATGGGAGTTTCCGGGTTTTTCGGTAGACAGGTGTTTTGATGAATTGCTCAGCTTGCATGAAGAGCTTAAGATCAAACCCTATATTGAAAGCACTGAACATAGATATATAATAGCTGCCAGAAATATCAAGCAGCACTAGGTATTAGAATTTTAAAGAGCCCAGATAATCTTATCTGGGCCCTTATTTATATGCATGTGAGTGAAGCTAAAAACCATCAATATGCATGCCTGCGATTATTCCAATTCCTGAACCACCCTTATCTAATCAATCAATCGTCAATAGGGTAGCGCCTATACATCTCCAAAATATTAACATATTATATTTATACAATTATATTGCATTTATATTCATTTTTTGTTATGATAGTCACTAAATATGATATTAAGGTAGGTGCTTGTATTGATTATTCGTAAAGCTATATTGACCGACGTTGAACAAATGCATGTTCTGGTGAATTATTATGCAGATAAAGGGTTGATGCTTTCCAGATCACGAAGTACCTTGTATGAAAATATCCGTGACTTTTTTGTTATTGAAAAGGAAGGTGAAATCATTGGCATCGGTGCACTCCATGTATTGTGGAGCGATCTGGCTGAGCTGCGTACCCTGGCAGTTAAGGAAGATATGTTGAAGCAGGGAATCGGAAGAGAGATAACAGAAGCGATTATAAGAGAAGCTAAGGAATTGAAAGTGCAAAAGGTATTTACTTTGACTTACCAGCCGGGATTTTTTGAAAAACTGGGCTTCACTGTAATAGCAAAGGAAACCATGCCTCATAAAGTCTGGACAGATTGTATAAACTGTCCCAAGTTTCCGAACTGTAATGAAATCTGTCTGGAGATCAATATTAAATAAGCAAAGGAGCGATAGACCCCGCCCCTTTGCTTAGTCACTTGGTTGATTTAACCTTAATTAAAATGTCATGAAAGTCTTTCCCTCAACAAAGGCATGCTCATACATCTTGGGCCTCCTCGGCCTCTGGATAATTCATAAGATTCAAATTCCAGGACTTCAACATTGTTTCTTCTAAGTGCATTGTTGGTCACATGGTTGCGGTTATAGCATATGACCTTCCCCGGCGACACGGCAAGAGTGTTGCTTCCGTCGCTCCACTGTTCCCGGCTCGCAGCTATCTGGTCTCCGTCACCGCATCTGATCAGGTTTACTGCAGGCAGGTTCAAATGCTCTTTCAATATTGTTGTCAGATCCTCATGCTCATATCTTATATCAAGTTCTCCGCCTTTCCCCATGGTGATACTGTACACATCCAAAGGGTTTTCTATTCCCGGGTATATTGTAAACTTGTCATAATCCACCATGGTGAATACCGTGTCTAAATGCATATATGCCCTGGTTTTCGGAATATCAAAAGCCAGAACCGTCTTATAGCCTTCCTCTGAGCTCAATAGATTATGAGCAAGCTTCTCAATGGCTATGGGATCTGTCCTGTCACTGATACCTACTGCAATGACCTTATCAGAAAGAACCAGGATATCCCCGCCCTCAAGTGAATGGGTTTTATCCCGGTTGTACCATCTTGCCGTATCCTTGAATCTGGGATGATAATCAAATATGTATTTTGCAAACAGGGTTTCCCTGTTACGGGTTTCATTGGCCATTACATTCAGGGAAATCCCGCTGCCTATGGAAGCAAAGGGATCTCTCTGAAAATACATATTCGGAATAGGGTCTAGGTAGAAAGGATAAGGATTCCTTACCATATCACCCAAAGATATTGGCTTTATATGCTTTAGCTCTTCTTTCCTGACTCCGGCTATACACTTTTTCACCAGTTCCTTCGGAGAATAGTCACAGAAAAACTCCAAGATAGCTTCTTGTATTCCTCTTGTACCCGCTTTTCCTTCCTCTGCAAACTCAATTATAAAATCCTCCCTGACCTTCGGATCTTCCAGAACATCTGCCATCAGGTCGGTAAGATACACAACCTCTACTCCCTCATTCCTCATAATATACGCAAATTGGTTATGCTCTCTGCGTGCCTGCTCAAGATAAGCAATTTCGTCGAACAACAATCTTCTAAGATATGCCGGGACTATATTTTCCACTTCATCTCCCGGGCAGTGAAGAAGAACGGATTTTAGCCTGCCAATTTCACTATAGACAGAAATGCTTTGATTTGAAGACATATCATTTACCCCTTCCATTAATGCTACAGTATAGTCTCCTCTAACCAATCTATTGTTATTCAGCACAGAAGCAAATGCCGGAAAATCCTTACGTGGGATAAGGTACCTGTCCCACTTGTGCGAAACGGACGCGCAATGCGCGCCCCTACAAAATTAAAGGAACGGCGAGGCACCGTTCCTTTAATTTTATATACTTACTGACCCATGCATCTGTCCGTAGTCTTTTGGAGCATAGGAGTTGGCTTCATGAGATTTGAAGCCTTCAATATTTTGAAAGGCAGTGGAAATCATGAGCTTTATCCTGTTAAGCTGGTTGACTTCGCTTGCTCCGGGGTCATAATCTATAGCCACTATGTTAGTTCCGGGATAGACCCGCTTCAATTCCTTCATCATCCCTTTTCCTGTTACATGGTTGGGCAGGCATGCAAAGGGCTGCATGCAGATGATGTTTTTGACTCCGCTCTGGATAAGTTCCACCATCTCCCCTGTCAGGAACCAGCCTTCTCCCGTCTGGTGCCCCAGGGCAACAACAGAGGAAGCTCCTTCCGCTATCTCTTCTATGGTTTTTGGAGCATAGAACCGGTAGCTGCCCTTTAGTGCTTCTCTGTAGGCACTTCTGTAATACTCAATTATTTTGATGGCAAGGTTGCCAAATATCTGAGCTTTCTTGCTGCCTGACAGGTATTTATACTTATAGTTCAGTCCATATGCACTATAGAGAAGAAAATCAGTAAGTCCCGGCATCACCGCTTCCGCTCCTTCGGCCTCCACAAGATTTACAACATTATTGTTCGCTGTTGGGTGGAACTTTACGAGTATCTCCCCAACCAGTCCTACCTTTGGTTTGACTTCATTTATAATCTCAAGCTCCTCAAATTCCTTGACCACTTGTCTTATGATATCCTTGAAGACCTTTCTATTGGCATACTGCAGTGATTCTTTACATATTGCAGCCCATTTTTCATACAGAGCATTGGCAGAGCCTTTGATTCTTTCATAAGGCCTTACCCTATAGAGCACGCTCATAAGCAGATCCCCGTAGATAAGCGACATCATGGCTTTATTCAGCAGTTCCGCTGTTATTTTGAATCCCGGGTTCTTTTCCATTCCCAGAGCATTCAGCGATATGACGGGTATCTTGTCAAAGCCTGCATCTCTTAAGGCTTTTCTGAGGAAGCCTATGTAATTGGTAGCTCTGCAGCCTCCGCCGGTCTGGGATATCATCACAGAGGTGTTATCCAGGTCATATTTGCCTGATTTCAAGGCCTCTATAAGCTGCCCGATGACAATTATAGCAGGATAGCAGGCGTCATTGTTGACATACTTCAACCCTTCATCCACAGCTCCATAATCCGTTGATGCCAGCACAACCATATTATACCCTGACAGTCTGAATGCTTCTTCCAAAAAGTCAAAATGTATAGGAGACATCTGTGGTACTAATATTGTATGCTTCTCTTTCATTTCTTTTGTAAACGGAATCTTCCTGTATCTATTATCTATCTTCTCAAGCTCAAAACCGTTCTTTTCCCTTTCGTCTATGGTAGCTTTCAGGGAACGCAGCCTTATCCTTGCTGCTCCAAGATTGTTTCCTTCATCTATTTTTATGGTAGTATATATCTTTGAGTTTGCATGCAGTATTTCCTGTACCTGGTCCGTTGTCACAGCATCCAGTCCGCATCCGAAGGAGTTCAGCTGTACCAGCTCCAAATCCTTCTGATTCGCTACAAAGCTTGCTGCTGCATAGAGTCTGGAATGATATGCCCATTGATCCACAACTCTTAGCGGTCTTTCAACCTTTCCAAGGTGAGACACCGAGTCCTCAGTCAGCACTGCCATGCCAAGAGAATTAATCATCTCCGGTATCCCGTGGTGTATCTGAGGATCCACATGATACGGTCTCCCAGCAAGGACTATACCCTTGATATTGTTTTCCCTGATATACTTCAATGCATCCTCTCCGACCTTCCGGATATCCTTCTTGAAGGCTTCCTGCTCCCTATAAGCCATATAAACACATTCTCTGATTTCCATCCTGCTTATGTTGAATATCTTCAATTCCTTATACAGTCTGTTCACAAGTCTGTCTTCATTATCATAGGGCAGGAAAGGCTTCATCAGCAGTATCTTTTCTTCCCGCAGAACATCAATGTTGTTCTTTATGACTTCAGGATATGAGACTACTATAGGGCAATTGAAATGATTGTCCGCATCCTTCTGCTCCTTCTGTTCATGAGTGACGGAGGGATAGAATATGAACTTCACGCCCTTCTCTACAAGATTCATGATGTGCCCATGAACCAGCTTGCCCGGATAGCAGACAGATTCTGACGGAATTGTCTCAATACCCTTTTCGTATAGCTTGTTGGAGGACCTATCGGACAATTCCACTCTAAAGCCCATCTCTGTGAACAGAGTGAACCAGAAGGGATAATTCTCATACATGTTCAAGACCCTTGGAATACCGACAATACCCCTTCTTGCCTTTGAAATGTCAAGGGGCTTATATTTGAAAAGTCGTTTGTACTTATAATCAAAAATATTCGGCAGGGTGCTCTGCCCTTTTCCTTTGCCGCCTCCTCTTTCGCACCTGTTTCCGGATATAAAGCTTTCACCGTTGCCGAACTTGTTTATGGTCAGCAGACAGTTGTTAGAACATAAACCACACCTTGAAACACCAGTCTCAAGGTTGAATTCATTTAACTGATGCAGGCTAAGCAGACTTGTACTATGTCCTTCCTGATATCTTTCCTTTGCTATAAGTGCCGCTCCGAAAGCTCCCATTATTCCCGCTATGTCAGGCCTTATGGCCTCTCTTCCCGATAGCTGCTCAAAGCTCCGCAGCACAGCATCGTTATAGAAGGTCCCTCCCTGGACGACTATTTTATCTCCCAGCTCTTCAGGACTCTTGACTTTTATTACCTTGAACAGGGCATTTTTAATTACTGAATAGGATAGCCCCGCAGAAATATCTCCTACTGACGCGCCTTCCTTTTGTGCCTGCTTAACTCTTGAATTCATAAAAACAGTACATCTTGAACCCAGGTCAACAGGTCTTCCCGCAGACAGTGCTTCTCCCGCAAACTCCTCAATGCTCATACCAAGAGAACTTGCGAAGGTATCCAGGAATGATCCGCAGCCAGATGAGCAAGCTTCATTCAGAAGGATGCTATCAATGACTCCGTTTTTTATCTTCAGGCACTTCATATCCTGGCCTCCGATATCCAGTATGAAGTCCACACCATGGCAGAAAAATTCTGCCGCTTTATAATGAGCTATTGTCTCTATCTCACCTATGTCCACACTCAGCGCTGCTTTCAGCAGTCCTTCACCATAGCCTGTTACAGTTGAATTGACTATCTTCGCTTTCTCCGGTAACAATCCGTAAAGCTCCTTTAGAGCTTTAACCGTAGACTTAAGCGGACTTCCCTCATTGCTCCCGTAATAGGTATAAAGAAGTGAACCCTCTCCATCTATAAGAGATATTTTGGTAGTAGTTGATCCTGCATCTATTCCTAAGAAGCACTCTCCTTCAAATG
>JAWLHF010000044.1:0-26123 GCA_041690515.1 Clostridiaceae bacterium
ACCTCCTCTTTTGTCTGGACCTCCATACCCGGAATAACCATAAGGCCGTTTGCTCTTGCAACCTCCATGACTGCGGGAAGATTGCCGCAGGTGTTGTGATCCGTTACAGCTATTATATCAAGTCCTTTCAAAAGAGCCATATTCACAATATTATTCGGTGTCATATCTTCATCTCCGCAAGGAGATAATGCTGAGTGTATGTGAAAATCCACAGCAAAATCCATATTACTCAATCCCTATCTTATAAAGCTCTCTTGCCAGCTCATATGCACTCATACTTGACTGGAATACCGGGATTCCTTCATCCTCAGCCTTTTTCAGTGTATCCTCTTCAACCTCAATTTCCTCAGGTACTATAATGCAGCCAAGCTCAAGCAAAGACGCAACTGCAATTATGTTTGAATGGGTCTGGACTGTGATCCATGCATCACCCTTCTTCCCATGGGACATTACCCAGCTTAGAAGGTCGCATATGTATGCCCCCGTTAGTTCCCTGTCTATGCCTGTATTGCCTGCCAGAAGCTTCAATCCTATTCTCTCGCCGGCATCCTTTACTTTCATACAACCCTCTCCTTTACTTCATACTCTGTTTATTCTTAAAGCTCTCCATTGTCTTAACAATACATATGGCCTTTTGGTTCTCGCCCTTCACAATATCTTCAGCGAAAGCTCTGCAGGTTGGCGCGCCGCATACACCGCAATCTATACCCGGCAGGTTCTTCATCATTTCCTTTATCATTTCCATTTTCCTCATTGACTTGCTGATATCTTCATCCAAACGCATTATTGCCCTTGGTTCAATGTTCTCAGTCAGTCTTATCATCCCATCCTCGTACATCCTCACCTGGGCTTTTATCTCTTCTTCCGTGGCAGCTGAGTTTGGCAGTCCTTTTGCAAGGGCCTTCATACGGCTTCTTGCGATGAAGGGGTTTTCAATGGTAAGGGGTCCTCCGGCACATCCCCCTATGCAGGCCATACCTTCAAAGAACTCCAATCCCTCAAGTTTGTCCATTTCAATTTCTTCCAGCACCTTTATTACCTCATGTATCCCATCAACAGCCAGATAGTTCTCTGTTTTCAAAGGCTCACCCTGTCCTCCTACAATAGGCCACAATAATGACTCTTTTGTGCTTCTTGTCATATTCGGAGCCTCACTGCTGCTTATATTTCTAAGAATCTCACCATACACAGCCTTCATTGAGAGTACTCCGTCTATATACGATTTTTGTATTCCCAATGGGTTTGTCACACTTGTCATTCTCGCAGTACAAGGTGAAATGAAAATGACTCCGATCTCCTCCATTGACAAGCCGGTTTTCTTATTTGCTTCAGCCTTAGCCAAACGTGCTGTTATCTCCATTGGGGTCTCAATATCAGCTACATTAGGCAGCAGTTCCGGAAACCTTATCTGTATCAGCCTAAGAGTAGCGGGACATGTAGAATTTATTACAGGCCGCCTGACATCGGCTTTTTTCAGAATATGGTTCTTTATTACATTTGTTATGATTTCAGTTCCCACAGATGCTTCATATATTTCGTCAAATCCCACCTTCTTTACTGCAGCAAGCATTTCATTAATTCCAACATTTCCGGGAAACTGACCGTACAATACAAGTGATGGTATCGCAATTGTATATTTGAATTTTTTCAATATATCCAGAGTATCCGTAATGGCACTTTTTGCATGATTAGGACATATTCTTATGCATTCACCGCAGTCAATGCATTTCTCACCAATAATACGCGCTTTACCTTCTCTAAGTCTTATGGCCTCAGTAGGACATATCTTCAAGCATCTGGTACATCCGACGCAATTATCATCATTAAGAACAACAGAATGAAAATATTTTTCTCTCAACTTAATCACCTGCCTTCATATCTACTTCAATAGAAATAACAGTACCTTTTCCCGCTGAGGAATTCATACTGAACCTATCTGAACATTTCTTCATATTCGGCAGTCCCATGCCTGCACCAAAGCCCATCTCCCTTACCTTGTCAGTGGCAGTGGAATAGCCTTCCTGCATCGCCAGCTCCATATCAGCTATACCTGGTCCCCTATCGCTTGCTATTACTCTGATGAAGTCAGGAGTTATTTCCAAAGTAATTTGACCTCCTAGGGAATGTATTACTATATTCATCTCTGCTTCATAAGTAGCTATGGAGATTTTTCTGATTACTCCAGAGTCGATACCAAGCTGCCTTAGTATTTTCTTTATTTTACTGGATGCTTCTCCTGCTCTGACGAAATCGTCCTTCTCAATATCAAACACATATCTTATATCTTCCATTAATGCATTTCCTCCAATAATCAGACTGTATCCCTTATTGACAGTCGGTATGCAGAACCTTCTAGTCTATGGTTACACCTTCCAGTCCATTACTGTATAGCTTCCCTGAAGCTGTGTACATGGTATCTCTTGTCAACAGCAATACAATATCCTTATCCGTTGCCATCTTCACAATATCCCCTTCAGGTTTTTTCCCTCTGACAAATACAATGGCATTCAGATCTGCCATTTCTGCTGTCCTCACTACCTGCTGATTCGTCAGCCCTGTAAGGAGAATGGTTTTACCTTTCACAAAGGCCAGTACATCGCTCATCAGATCAGACCCGAAGGCATAGGAAACCTCATTTTCCATAAGGTCATCTCCGCACAGCACCTCCGCTTCCAGTATCCTTTTAACCTCTCTAATTTTCATGAACAAACCCCCTCGTGTTATTAGTGAAAGCCCCTTTTTCTTAATTGTAAACATTCATAAGAAACTTACCGATAATACCTATGTAGATTATACAATATAAAAACCATAAAAACGACAATCAAAATCCAGATTTTTTCATTTGCTCTTTCATATTGAAATTTGTCAGGTTATGTAATATGATTTAATAAAGGAGTTGATTAAGATGTCTTCGATTTTGTCAGGCATCCTTCGTCAAAAGCTCGTTGAAATACAGAGCCAGCTTCCGCCTTATGTAAAGATTATCAAGGATACACCCTCAAGCTTTGACAGCATTCTTGCGGGTGAGCTTGCCGAAGCTTCAACGGAGCATACCCTGTCAAAAGGTGACTACAGCCCTTTGATAGAAGCCGCCTCCAAAAAATATAATATAAGCAGCAAAATCATCAACGCGGTGATTAAAGCTGAATCCGGCTATGATCCCACAGCAGTCTCCAGGGCAGGAGCCATGGGGCTAATGCAGCTTATGCCCGGTACTGCAAAGGCTTTAGGAGTACAAAATGCTTTTGATCCTCGTGAGAATATAGACGGAGGTGTACGATACCTTAAGGATATGCTGTCTGAATTCGGCGGCAATATTGAGTTAGCTCTTGCAGCATACAATGCGGGACCCAACAGTGTCAAAAAATATGGCGGGATACCGCCCTATGAAGAAACCCAGAATTACGTAAAGAAAATAATGACCGGCCTAAATGGTTAAATAAAATCATAACTCCTGAATTTTCAGGAGTTTTTATATTATTTCTTTTTTCATTATAATAAAATCAGCGGCAAAATTCTTTAGCCTAATATACTGTTCTATTGTCCTAAAATAACTGAATTCAAGCTTTTGCCAAAAGCATCTGCCAATATCATTTCCGTCTATCATGCCAATATAGAACCTTTTGACATCATAGCTTCTATTCAATGCATCAATAATTGCAGTTACAGCCTTTGTCCCTATACCAAGCCTCTGATACCTGTTATCAATGAGTATTGATGATATCCATGCTTCCTCACTGTTCTCATAATCTATCCTTCCCTTTATCACACCTACTATCTTCACGGATCCGTTCATCTCACGGAATATTCCGGTAAAGAACTCATGGCTGTTGACAAGGACTTCAAGATATTTTTCCTTGATATCTTTCAGGGACATTCGTCTGTCTATACCTGTGGCATATATGTTCAGATCATTTTGATTGTATAGATCCATGACATTCCTCAGATCTTCGTTGGTGATGTCCTTAAGTATCAGGTTGTCCATTTGTATATTTAAAGTAAGCATTTTATCCACCTGCATATGACGCATAATCATGTATGCGTTAATATTACTTCAGTTTGAAGCCCTGACAAGCAATCTATATTATGAATACAACCACAGATTATATAAATAGAATGCTGCCTGCTATTTATATATTCTACACAACAGAATAAATTCCTTTTTTACAACTCGATTACAGCACTGAAACAAGCTACTTCCAGAGGTTTCCACACTATTCTCTTTTTATTTACCTTTTTAAGCAAAATATGTTAATAACCTTTACATTTTCAGAATTTAATATATAATCTTAATTGTAGGTATATTTTGGTTACTGTCATATAATGTTAACCTTGCAAACCACTGAGAAGCATATGGTATTCTATTTTTTATTTCTATTATATGCAGCCCATATATAGAACATAGCAATAATCCGGATCGCCATACCCTAACTCTAATTAAAAGAAAAGGTGATATAATGGCTGAAGTACGAGTTATGAGAACCTCAGATTGCGAACCTGGCATGGTATTGGCTTCAGATATTGTGAATGATTACGGAGCAGTGATACTGTACCAGAACTCCAGATTGGACGAGTATTCCATAAATAAACTGACAAATCTCGGTTTGAATTTTGTAAAGGTTTATAAGGATTATGAGTTCAAGGAAAAGAAACAAGTTGTCATCGAAGCCCAATACAATAACAATTTGGAGGAATTCAAGCAGATCATATGGGATATCAGCTGCGGTAAGAATCTGGAAATGGAACGCATCAATGAAATCTCCAGAAGCCTTAGCAACAACTTCGACTCAATAAATGACCTGGTCTATTGTCTCAGCAAGGTCAGATCCATCAATGAGTATACTTATACTCACAGCTTGAATGTATCGCTTCTTTGCTCTCTTCTGGGCTCCTGGCTGAACCTGAGCCATACCCACATAGAACAGCTTTCTTATTGCGGAATACTCCATGATATCGGAAAGTCGAAGGTGCCTCCGGAGATACTTAACAAACCGGATTTACTTAGTAAGAAAGAATTTGATGAAGTAAAGAAACATCCGGTCACAGGCTATAAGATGCTTGAACATAATGAGAACATAAGCAAGGACATTGCTTTGGGAGTTTTGATGCATCACGAAAGGGAAGATGGTTCCGGTTATCCCTTCGGACTTAAATCCAATCAGATACATTACTATGCAAAGGTTTTGGCAGTAGTCGACATATATGACGCCATGACTTCCAACAGGGTATACAAAAAACGTCAGCCCCCCTTTGATGTACTGGAGATGTACGAAAGCGAATACCTCATTAAGTGTGATGCCGGTATAATGCTTACCTTCCTGAAGCATATATCCAGCTATTATGTAGGATCTACAGTCAAGTTAAGTGACGGTTCAATCGGTGAGATTGTATATATAAACTCCAACAGGATATCACGGCCGCTTATAAAATTGAGGGATGGCATTGTTGACCTTAGTGTTGAACCTGAATTGAAAATTGTAGAAATGGTATAATTATGGGTTGAAAAATTGGAAGATGTTATAATTTTTCAACCCGCATATATAAATATAATGTATTTAATGAATATTCTGGTATAATAATAGAAGTGATGGAAAAATGCACTATTTATAAAAGCATTTGTCGCACTTCTTTTTTTCAACCCGGATGCCCTTAGAGAAAACCGGGGCTTTTATAAAATATAGTGTAAATAATATATTTAGGAGGTATTATCATGCCATTGGTTACATCAAAAGAAATGTTCAAAAAAGCATACGAAGGTAAATATGCCGTAGGCGCATTCAATGTCAACAATATGGAGATAATCCAGGGTATTGTCGATGCGGCAAAGGAAGAAAGCGCTCCTCTCATACTGCAGGTTTCTGCCGGTGCGAGAAAATACGCTAAACATGTGTATCTCATGAAGCTGGTCGAAGCAGCGGTAGAGGACAGTGGACTTCCAATCTGTCTGCACCTGGATCATGGCGAGGATTTTGAAATATGCAAGGCTTGTATAGATGGAGGCTTTACATCCGTAATGATTGATGGCTCCAAGCATCCCTTCGAAGAAAACATAGCAGTTACAAAGAAGGTTGTTGAGTACGCCCACGAAAGAGGTGTTGTGGTAGAGGCCGAACTTGGAAAACTGGCAGGAGTTGAGGATGCAGTTAAGGTTGACGCAAAAGATGCAACTTATACCGATCCTGATCAGGCAGTGGAATTCGTTGAAAGGACAGGAGTCGACTCCCTTGCTATAGCTATCGGCACAAGCCATGGAGCTTATAAGTTCAAAGGCGAGCCTCAGCTGGACTTCGAAAGACTTGAGAAAATTTCCAATCTGCTTCCTGATTTCCCCTTAGTGCTTCATGGAGCTTCTACAGTACTTCCTGAATTTGTAGAGCTGTGCAATAAGTACGGTGGAAATGTTGCAGGTGCTCAGGGGGTTCCTGAGGATATGCTGTTAAGAGCCGGCAAACTCGGTGTTTGTAAGATAAACATAGATACAGACTTGAGATTGGCTATGACTGCTTCAGTAAGAAAACACTTTGCTGAGAATCCGGGGGACTTCGATCCCAGACAATATCTGAAGCCCGCAAGAGAAGCCATAAAAAACATGGTTAAGCATAAAATGAAAGATGTGCTCAACTGCAGCGGAAAGCTGTAATATAGAAAAGCTGTAACCTCTGGTTACAGCTTTTTTGACTTAATACACACCTTTCTTTAGCAGTAGATGATAATCTGTATTATACGAATTGCAGCTCATCAATGCTTCTTCCGCTGTGTTCCTAAGCAGATTCAGTATTTTGACATTCTCCTCCAGACTTAGCCCGTCTACTGTCATTGTGTGCATTTTTGTGCACCCATCCACCGCTCCTGCTTCAATCATTCTTCTAAACAGTATCTTTTCAGTATCTTCGTCGTGAAGCAGCATCTTTCCCTCTATTATGGAAAGTGCTGCCGCCAGGGCATGTCCTCCCCAGTTGGACACTCCTGCAATTATAAGAAAATCTGTTATTACCGATGCGCATATCATGCTCCCTTTGTACACGTATCTCTTTATGTAGGGCGCTATCTTGCCCATTCCGATTTCATTTCCGCCGTCACCAACTGCAATAGTGGCAATGCCCCTTTCCCTTGCTTCTTCAAATAAAATATCTGTGTCAGGTACTATATCACTCAAGTCTTGACCTTTCATCGAATAACATCGGCCGTCAATACTTTTTCCAGGACGTTCTACGGCTACAATATGAGTAGGATTGTATTTTTTTAACAGGTCTTCAGCAAACAAGGTCTCAGTGCCCATAGATATAACCTCTATAGGACTCCTAAGCCTCTTTACCCTGCAACAGCTATCCAGCATATCCTTAGAGTATTCGTCGGTTACCAGTACCACTTTTTTCCCAATATTCTCCAATGCCCCTGCCAAAGACACAGCCCCAATAGGTCCATCTGTTTCTCCTGTCATGTAATCCCTAATGACAAAACCGGTAACAATTACGATTGTCTCTCCTCCGAAAAGGCTTACAGCAGCCTCTTCCAGCTCTCCTCTCAGCATTATCCCGTCCATTCTCCTCTGATCAAGGTTTTTTCTAACAATATCCTCCAATTGCCTATAGTGTGCTTTATTCACATTTCCAACTCCTTACTCGTAAAACTAAAATGATGCGGTATATGCATGGGGCCAATGACCGCCCCTTCGCATTATATAACATATCAATGTAGGGGACAGTATCCCTTTCATAACTGCCGCTTCCTTCACTCAAAAAAACACAAAGACCCAGTATGAAAATTCTACTGGGTCTTGCTTACGGTTATATATGAAGATTCATCCATATACAGGCAAACAAAACTATTAGCTTTATCTTTAAACAATAGCGAAAACTTGTACTGCCCTATCTTAGCAAATACTCCTTACAATCCGATTCTCCGGTGCATATGCCGATAAAATGCAATATTTCTACTATACAGTAAGTATACTAAAGCTATTATATTTTTTCAATTATTATTTAGCATTATGTATCTGTTACGGGCATCCTTTAAAGCCGCAATTACTGCTTTCTGAGCAATTCCATGAAATCTGTCCCTGATCTCCTCTATTATAAGATCTGTTTCTTCCGACAGGCTGTATCCCATGAACATGGACTTTATGAAATCCGATGTGACATCCTTGACCATGTTGCAGGTCACATCAATTATCCTTCCGTCGTTCCTGTCCAGTATTATACCCAGGAAGAAAGTATCGAATATATCGGCAATAGGATCATTACCGCTGATTTTTGCTGTTCCGGTAATATAGATTGTTTCTTTCCCGTATAGCAAACTAATTCCTCCCCAAAAGCCCTAGGCTTCTATCTCTTCCAGCACCCACTGTGTAACCTGTCTGACCAAAGGACCGCAAACCTCATTATGCCTTTTCTCCTTGTCCTTTTCCGCTTCCTCTGTGTTCTTAAGGTCCACTCCTATGATGTCATAGCAGCAGGGACTGCCGAACTTTTCCCTGAACCGTGCAAATACTCTGTCAGCAGGCAGGTAAGATGTGTCTCTGCTATCTTCATTTGATTTTCTTCCACCTACCAAACCCATACAAATGAAAGCAGCATTTAAAGCTCCGCAATTGCTTCCGTTCTTACTCATTCCGCTTCCAAAGGGAGTAGCTATTTTCTGCGGTACCTCCTTGTCCACGCCAAGATAATCACATACTGCCATTACAACCGATTCGCAGCAGTTATAACCTCCGTTGAAATAGTCCAATACCTTGTCCAGAGCTTCTTCCTTCTTTCCCATAATATCTCTCCTCTCAAACCTAATACAAAACATATAGTTAAAATCTGTTCACCACTATACTCTCTTCTCGATCCACTGGCAAATCCTTCCAAATACCTTATCCTTTTCCGGATCATTAAGGATTTCGTGGTAAAAGTCCTTGTAAAGCTCAAATTCTTTATCCTTTACAGGAATGCTGTCAAAGAAGTTCTTATTTATATTGGGATCTACAACTACATCTGCTCCTGCCTGAAGCATAAGACACGGATAATGGAATGTCTGAACATTCTCCAAGGTGTACTTCCTGGCCTTTTCCATGGCAGCGAACCACCCCACAGTGACAGTGTCGGTTATCAAGCTATCTTCCTCATATTCCCGGCACACCTCTGAATCCCTGCATAACATGCTGCTCATTATACCGCTTTTGAGTGCAAATCCGGGATACAGCCTTGCCATCATTCTGCCCAACAGAAGCTTTCCTGCTGGTATATCCAGACGTTCCTTCAGATATGGCGAGGATACTATCAATCCTTTTACCCCGGGGTTATGGTATTTTACTCCGTAATAGAGCGCTATGAATCCTCCCATGCTGTGTCCCAGTATAAATGTGGGCTTTGAGTCTTTTATGCGCTTTATGAAGAAATTCAGATCCTCAATATATTCATCGGCACTTCTTATCAATACTCTTTGCCCATCACTCAGGCCATGACCCACAAGGTCCCCTGTATAAACATTGAAACCTCTTTCATGGAAATATGATCCCGCATGGATATACCTTCCCGAATGCTCCGCAACACCGTGTATGATAACAAGATTTGCCTTGTTG
Source organism: Clostridiaceae bacterium (assembly GCA_041690515.1). Classification (GTDB taxonomy): domain Bacteria; phylum Bacillota; class Clostridia; order Lutisporales; family Lutisporaceae; genus BRH-c25. The sequence goes on from JAWLHF010000044.1 coordinate 9,566, forward strand.
TCATTCCTTTTCCATTCCCTTATATACCTTCCTCCTATTTTCTGCTCCAGCATAATACCACCTCTAATTTTGAGAGTCATTAGTTTTTCCTGATTATGCCCATTCTTGTCTCGTAATAGAACAACAATCTGGAAAATACATAATCATATATGAAAAACAACACCTGCAAAGCCGCAATTAGCACCAGGGGTATCAGACCGTTCCCTGTGAACCGCGCAGGAATCATTGAAAAGACAGTTGTCTTGAAAAGCAAATACCATAAAAGTCCGGAGAAGTTAAAGGCTGTGAGTTTTAAAAGTATCTCCATAGCCGGCTTCCTTATCTTTTCTATAAAGTACTTGAAAATAGGATAATGACCGAAAAACAACACAAAGGGCAGTACGCCGAAGACCTTTCCTAAAGCCAGTGCAGATAATAGGCAGACAGAGAAGTATGCAGCAATTCCGGTTCCTGCCCCAAACTCAACTATTGTAAATGCAACAGGCAGAGAAGCCAGGAAATACAAAGTCAATTTGCCGGTAGGCATTATTGCAGCAGCATATAAAAGCACTACTGCCACACCGGTGAATATCCCCGCAAAAGCTATTCTTCTGCTCATATTGTCACTTCCCTTAAATGATGTGTAATATGCGGAGGTTCAATGGCCGCCCCTACAGATTAACCATTGCTATATTGTAGGGGCGCGCATTGCGCGTCCGTTTTTCGCGCATTCTTCAGGGCAGGCATGGAAACCTGCCCCTACGTGTAATATAAACATATCAATGTACTAGGGGACGGTTTCCATACCCTCCCGTTAACGTCGCATCTTTCTATTATTATAAAACATCTAATGCCTTTCCCTAACAACAGTTGATAAAATCTCCGCCCATACATTCACAGCAGCAATCGGTACATATCAGGCACTGGCATATGGAGCAGAGATCCGGTCCTGTACTATAGCCTCTTCTGTCATATACAGTTGATTGATACTGTCTATTGGCATTCATGACCCTGTTCAAGGCTTCCCTGAATTCATAGTTGCCGGGCTCCATATCTACAGCAGTCTTGAAATTCGTAACGGCCTCATTATACCAACCCCGTCTCATGAAAATCAGTCCTCTAAGGTAATACCATTCTCCGCCTCTGAAGCTTATTCTGTTCAATATCTCCTCTGCAGCGGCAATATTCCCCATATTTATATATGTCCTTGCCTGGTCATAATAGCTTCTTCCAGGATCCTCCTGATTTCTACTGTATTTAGTCTCTTCCTGCCGACGGTAGCCGCTGCTCTGGGCTTCAGCCTTCTTCATAAGATAGTCATATGCCTCATTTATCTCCTTCAGCTTTTCTTCAGCCAAGTCAGACAGCGGGTTATTACGATACTGATCAGGATGGTATTTCTTGACCAGCTCCTTGTATGCTCTTTTTATACCTTCAACATCGGTGCCTTCTCTAATTCCCAATACTTCGTAGGGATTTCTCATCTCTCATGCAACTCCTTTTCTTGCAGGCGGTACAGTTCAATACGCTCTCTGTCCTGCCATATAAGCCCTCATACAGTATATTGTTAATTATGCCTTTATTTGTCAGATCCAGCAGCTCTATAGAAGCAGTAACCTGAGACAATATCTGAAGAAGGGTCATTCTGACCTCATCCATTATTCCTGACCTGAATATTCTTATATCCTGGCTCTCATATCCATACTGGCTCAACAACGGATTATAGCTTCCACTTTTTATATCCTTCTCCATATCATCATATGCATCTATTAAATATATCCACTTTCCAAGATTGTAGCCTATCCAGCCCAATATTCTTGATGTAGAATCCTCATCACCTTTGTAACCTGCTATAATCAGTTGACTCAGCATATTTGCAAAGGGTTCTGCCGCTTCATCCATTGAAGCACATCTCTTCTTTTCCAGTTGAACCTGGGAATCGATTGAAGAAGCAATGATAACGTCAAGCTGTTTGTTTCTTGCAGCTGCATTTCTATAGCCTCTTTGAAACATATAAAGGCCAAGTCTTGAAATCCATCCTCCCTCATCCCGTATATCATCCTTCAATTTATAATACGTAAGCATCACATTTATGTCTGCTGCAAAATCTATATGACTGCTGTCCTTTACTATCCATTTTTTCTTCACCGGATTGGCTATACAAGTCTCTCTCTTAAGCACAGGTGCTTCTTTGTGGACTGAGGCCAACAGCAATCCCATAAAAACAGAATCATAATTGAGTGCAAATCTGGAAAGGGTTCCAAAGCTTCTGCCCATTGATTTGCACAAGCCGCAGTAATAGCCTCTGAATAACTCATATTCCTTTATCTTAAGCTCCGGCTTCTCCGGCATTATATATCCAAACATGTATACTCCTAAAGAAATTATTTTCTTATCATTATATCATACTAGAGTAGGGACGCCTACCAGCTGCGCTACATCAAACAAAGATAAAAGAAACACCCGGCTCTGCAAAAGGCACGAGGTACGAGGCAACAATACCCCAAAGGAATACCCATTATTATATATACTTCAATGGGCAAAAATCCTTTGAAAAGACCTTTGTCCCGTATACTTCAAATTCCACTGTTATATTAGCTTCGTCCTCACAGGTCACTATACCCTGTCCGTATTTTTCATTGTATACCTTTACCCCATTCATGGGATTTGGCTCATCCTCTATATCAGCTCTTTCATTACGCTTTACATCCATATTTGCTTTTATCTCTCGGCGGAGTTCATTAAGATCAGCCTTCCTGCTTGTAAAGTCTTCACTTTCAATTAATTCCGGCGGAATCATCCTGAGATATGGACTTGGTATTCCATACACCCTATATTCATCAGGATTGGTATGATAGGATATCTCCAGTGAGTCCCTTGCTCTTGTGATACCTACAAAAAAAAGTCTCTTCTCTTCTTCTTCCTCTTCAGGACTCCTCGCCGGTATGGGTATCAGGCCTAGATTTGCTGCCGATATAAAAACATGCTTGAATTCCAACCCTTTGGAAGCATGCAGTGTCATCAACTTGACTGAGTCACCTTCCTCCTGTCCCCTCCCGGCAAGTATCTGTGTCCCATACAGGGAGGAACTGTTCATGTAATCCTTTATACCGGAGTATGTATCCTTTCCCGAGGCTGCTGCATAATCCGTTGTGACCTTCAGTAATTCCATGACCTTTTCTCTGTCCTCCAGATATGTTACAGCTGTGGGTATAAGATATGTGCCCAAATCGAAATAATCAAATATTCCTGAAGCATCTATAAATTCTGAATTGTTGCCGCACCAGTCCTTAAAGCCGATGATCCGTTTCAAAAGCTCATACTTGTCCGCTTTCTGAGATTCCATATTATCAAGAACCTCTTCTATCTGCTTTTTCCCCATTGCAGGGCCATATCTTCCATGACTCAGAGCAAATATCATACTGTCACGGTCACTGGGATTCACTGCCGCCTTCAGCATCCTTACACACCAATAAAGTACAGGTATGTCCTTAAGGGTCTTTTTTAAAGAAACCTCATAGGGTATTCCGTTTTTTTCAAAAACATCCCCAAATACCTCTGATTGTTTCTGTTTTCTATACAATACAGCAATATCACCATATTCAGATCCCTCGCTGACAAGCTTCCTGATCCTTTCACAAAGGTACAAAGCTTCATTGAAGGTGTTATGATGCTTTTTCACAACGATAGGCCTGCCCTGATCCCTTGTTCCTGACAGCAGCTGTCCTTGCCCAAGAAATACCTTTGCAGCATCAAGTATGGTGGAAGTGGATCTATAGTTTATCGGGAGGGTCAGCTCATTTCCTCCGTATGTCCTTCTGAATTCATCAAAAATATTCTTCCTGCTGCCTCTCCATGTGTATATCACCTGATTGGGATCCCCTACAGCAAAAATACGTGTCCGCTCCTTCCTCATCCTCAGAATGAGTTCAAGCTGCTGCTCGTCACTGTCCTGGAACTCGTCGACTATTATCCATTCAGGGGCGAATTCATGGGTTTGCAATAACACTGTCGCATTTTTAATGAGATCATCAAACTCCATTGCATTACACCGTTTCTTCTCTATTTCAAGCAGCTTTATGAATTCAGCTAGGTCATCGTCATGCTTCATGTTCCCGTAAAGAAGCCTTCCTTGATTGTATTGTTCGATCCTTTTTCTGATTTTGTTCTTGTATTTCAAAGCCAGATTGTTTTCATTCATAACCCTCTCATAAAACTCCAGCATGCTTTCAGGGTCATATATTGAGAATTCACCGGTATATCCAAGTTCAGCCACAGGCAGAACTGAAGAAAGGAGAGTCCTGCATACTCCGTGAAAAGTCCCGAAGAATCGCAGCTCCTCCTCTCTTATACTGATGTTCTTTTCCTTGATACGTGTTTTTATCTCTTCCGCAGCCTTATTTGTGAAGGTCAGCACCACCATGCTTTCAAGGGGCACTCCCTTAATAAAGTGCAGATACAGTATCTTGTTTATGAGAACTGTGGTCTTGCCGCTGCCCACCTGGGCATTTAATAGCAGCACTCTGCTATGATCCGTCACTGCAGCTCTCTGGTATTCATTCAACATTTCCAGCTCCTGCAGAAGTCCTTGAGCAGATTGATTGTCCGTTTCTTTAAGTTTTTCATACAAATCTTCCATAACAGGCCGCACCTACTTTACAAGGTCATCATACCTTCTCATGATTTTTTCTCCTATGTCTGAAGGGCTCTTACCTTCAACCCTGACGCTTATATCAAAGCCTGAAGGCACCTCAACATATCTTTTGATGGTATTTGTCAGCTTCCGCTTGTTGGAGGGATCCAATATCCACTCTTCATAGAACTTGAAATCTGTGATTATATTAAGCAGTGAACCTGCCACCTCGACATTGTCTATTGTGCTCAGGAAGCTGCTCATATACTCTCCCTTCCCCCGTAGGAAACGGACAAATTCATTCCATCTTGCAGGAAGTTCATGAAGCTTGCACATATGATCAATAATCACCTTAGGAACCGGCTCCGGTTTTTTTATACCTTCAGGGGCCTTTGACTCCTCAAGCATGCATCTTAGTCCCCATAGCACCAGCCTTTTATCCAAATGGTAATCTCCCACACAGGCAGGGCATCCATCCTCACAGCTGCAGTTCTGCACCAGCAGTACAGCATCCTCCAATATGCTCTGGGCGTAATCATAGGCTTTCTCAGCAAACCCAAGTCCTCCGGGGTAAAGATCGTATATAAGTATATGAGATTTTTTGACCTCCCCCTGTTCGGTCTTGGTGTTAAAAACAGTGGCCGAAAGATCTTCAAGAGTTGACATTGTACGTCTCATTGAAGCGGAGAGCAGACTGTGCTTAACTCCATTATAGTAGTTATACTGAGTATATGAATTAAACACCCTGTCCACCTCATCATCAACGGTGAACCACAGTCCTTCAGTCTCTACCTCCTGAAAAAGAGGCAGTGTTATACGTTCAAAACCAAGGTTCTGATGGTTGTGGAACTGCACCATCTTATATGCAGGTATCGCTTCCTTCACCTTCACATCTCCAAAGCTAGCCTCAGTCCTTCTTATGGTTTGAACCTTGAATTCCCTCAATACATTTACATCAGTCTCAACAAAGGGTACTGTAAAGTAATTCATGTCCACCGGAAGCACATGGGCTATCCTATTGACAAGATCCAGATTTTCCACCAGATACTGCATGCTGTCGTGGATATATATAGCCTTGGGGTGAACCTCATGGAAAGCAATATATTCATCCATTTCAGTTATAACCATACCGTTTAGTTTGTTAACCACTTTATAGGTTTTATTATTAATGTTTCGGAGATTAAAATCTCCTGCCGGAAACTCATTCCCTGTCCAGATATAACTGCCCCCTTCATTCTTCAGCTCTTTTGCCTGTATCAGAACAGGCACTATCTCTCCCAGATCGGGAAAAACAGCAGCATCGTCCAGAGAAAGCGGCAGTTCTGCTGCTGCTGCCCTTACATGTGCCAGCTGAATGAAAAGATTATTCTTGTCTATGACGGCATTTTCCACACCGGTGTCGAAAAGCCAGTCGCTGTTTATGGCCAGATACTGGTCATTGGGCGTAACATCAAGTATCAGTATCCCAAAAGCTTTTCCGCCCCTTCTCCCTGCTCTACCCAGCTGCTGCCAAAAAGAAGCCTTGGTGCCCGGAAAACCTGCTTCAACAACTATATCAAGCTTTCCAATGTCTATTCCAAGCTCAAGGGCATTGGTGGATACCACCCCCGCAAGTTTCCCTGATGACAGTTTTGTTTCAATTTCCTTTCTCTCTTCCGGTGTATATCCGCCTCTATAACCGGCTACCAGATGGGACAGATTCCTGCCCAGAGTTGGCTTATCATCCAGATTGGACAGCTTATCCCTTACCTCCTTCAGAACCACCTCTACCTCTCTTCTGGTTTTGCAAAAGGTAATAAACTTGACGTCCTGCTCAACCAATGCGGGAATCAGTTCAGAAGCTTCCGCCTCCGGCGTCCTTCTGTATTGTGTGTCTCTTACCAGAGGCGGCTGCCAGAAGTACACCGTTTTCTCGCTTGTCGGGGATCCGTCCCTGTCTATATGTACAAATTCCTTACCGCATATGTTCATTGCCAGCTCCACAGGGTTAGCTATGGTTGCCGAACTGCACAGGAACTGCGGTGAACTCTTATAATAGCTGCATATCCTTCCAAGTCTTCTCATTATGTTTGCCATATGTGATCCGAAAGCCCCTCTGTAATAATGAAGCTCGTCGATTACCAGAAAATTCAGCCTTGAGAAAATGTGGTTGAAGCCGAAAACACTATGGTTGGTCAAAAATGAGGAATTAAGCATCTCGGGGTTTGTCAGTATGATATTGGCATTTTTTCGTATCCTCGACCTCTCGCTTGTTGGGGTATCCCCATCATAGATACCTGCTTGTATCCTTTTGGGTCCGAAATATTCCAGCATAGGCACCAGATTTCTGTACTGGTCGTGAGCCAGGGCTTTTGTAGGATACAGAAATATTGCCCTGGTAGTAGGATCCTCCAATATCTTCTGCACTACAGGAAGAAGAAAGCTTAAAGTCTTACCACTGGAAGTGGCTGTTGTGATGACTATGTTTTTTCCCTTCAGTGCCTCATCAAGCATCTCTCCCTGATGACAATAAAGCTTATCGACCCCTTGACTTTTGAGATATCCGCACAGTTCGGGAGATAAGGCTTCAGGAAAATTCGTAAGGATAGGACTCCTTGCATTTATTGTTCTTGATGAGATTATTCTGTTGCCGAATTCACCCAGGTTCAAAAAATCCACTCTAATCACCTAATTTCTTTCACATTCTTAATTTGTACATAAAAAGGCTTCTATTGATAAATTTAACAAGCACGGCTGCCTTTTATGAAACTCGCTTACGACCCATGACATATTAATATGGAATATACGCCTGCTCGTCATAAACATATGTTCTCATTCTCATTCTTATTTTATCAAATCATCGCCATAATGTAATCACTTTCAAGCTATTTTTTTATCTGAGTTTCCCTGATATAAGGAGCAAGTATGAAGTTCCGATAGGGGTAGGCCCTTTGAAAAATGCCCGAACAAAAAGAAGACCCTTAAGGTCTCCTTTTTTTATGTGAATTTAAGTTATTTTCTTAATTAATTATATCAGATAGCCTTTGAGGAATTCAGGTATTCCTTCAGGGCTCCTGCTGCAGCTAACTGTGAAATCTACCTCGAACTTCTCGCTTAACTGTTCAAGGTTCTTAATAAAGGTTCCAAGGCATTCGTCTCCTGCATTGCTTACTATCTTCTGTCCGTCAATATATATACATTCTATATCAAAATCTTGTGATATTACCCCACATATAAATCCATAAAAGGATTTCAGGTTTTCCAGTTGGAAATCACCGGTCTCGATGAGTCTTATATCCCGGTTAAGATCATAAATGCGGTTTCTGTCTCTGTCGATATACACTACGTTACCCTTTGATGTCCGATTTGATTCATTGGCCATATCGATCATTCTTTTTGTTTTGCCTGAGCCTTTCACACCCAGAATAAACTTAACCATAATAATTACCCCCTTATTTGTATTATATTGAACGCACCCCTAGACCGATCTCCATCAGAATGCGAATTCAATAACGGTCGATGGAATATTTTGTGAAATCCGAAAATCATCATATTTGTTATTTCGCAAAATATGGTATGGAGATTACTTTAAAGATACTATATAATTGCATATTTTTCAATCTTTATATCGCTTAAAACTTCTAAATATTCTGTCTTTTTATTGGTTTATCAATTACATGCCCATTATTTCGAATAATATTGAAATACCTGCATATTGCGACTGCCCAGAATATGAAAAAAATGCATAATATTCTTATTTCATATTATTAGCTTTATTTTTAATATTTATTATGCAATTTGTAAAAAATAATTTAGTAGGCAGCAGGACAGTTTTCTGAATGAAATTTTATTAATTGAATTGTATAACTTTCCTGTTTACATAATTTATGTATTTTGAGATAATGTAGTTAAATCTATGCTTGTAAAGCCCGTATTTATATGTAATCGAATTTTGCATCACTTCTATTTAGTTTACAAAATATGCAAGTATAATTATATCTGCCGGTTTTCTGTGCACTGTGATGTTTTATAAGCATGGATGTTAATTGGTATAATATAAAGTCACAGATAAAGTCGGCAGAATACGAAAGGAGCAATATTAATGGCACAAAAAACAAAAAGAGAAGCAACTTTGTTTGAAGCATTGATCCCAGTACTAGCCACTATTCTGATCCTTATGTACACGGTGCTGCCTGTGTTCGGCATCGAGGGAGAAGTACACATCCCTTTGATACTCGGTGCATTGATAGCTACGATAGTGGCTATATGGAGACTCGGGTATACATGGGCTGAAATTGAAGAAGGTATAGTCTCAACGATTTCCGGTACAATGCAGGCTATCCTGATACTTGCAATAATAGGTATGATTATAGGTACCTGGATACTTGGAGGTATAGTTCCAACTCTTATTTACTACGGCTTGCAGATACTCTCCCCGGGAATGTTCCTTGTTGCAGCATGTCTTCTCTGCTCTGTGGTAGCTCTTGCAACAGGAAGCTCATGGACTACAGCAGGAACTGTTGGTATAGCTCTTATGGGCGTTGCAGCAGGTCTTGGGGTTCCGGCTCCTATGGCGGCTGGTGCAATAATTTCAGGAGCTTACTTTGGCGATAAAATGTCCCCCCTTTCCGATACAACCAACCTTGCACCCGCAATGGCAGGAGCCAATCTGTTCGACCATGTGAGACATATGCTTTATACTACAGGCACAAGCCTTATCATAGCTCTTATCGGTTTTGGAATACTTGGTTCACGCTTTGCAGGCAAAGAGCTGAATGTAGCTAACATAAATGCGCTTCTTGATCTTATGAGAGGTAATTTCAACATCAACCCGCTGCTTCTTATAGTACCTGTGCTGGTTATAGTAATGGTTGCCAAGAGGGTTCCGGCCATACCAGGCCTCTTTATAGGTACACTTCTTGGCGGTGCTGCCGCAATTATATTCCAGGGCGCCAGCTTTGCAAGCATTATGGATGCTATGCAGAACGGTGTGGTATCAGAAACAGGCAATGAAATACTCGATGCACTTCTTACAAGAGGCGGCTATCAGAGCATGATGTGGACTATTTCACTTATACTCGCTGCTCTTACTTTTGGTGGAATACTTGAAAAAACAGGTATGCTTGAATCAATAGGAAAAGTAGTTCTTAGGTTCGCCAATAGCACGGGTTCCCTTGTAACCGCTACTGTGCTTACTAGTATAATCACAAATATAATGGCCGGAGACCAATACCTTTCACTGGTACTTCCGGGTAAAATGTACAAAGATGAATTCCATAAAAGAGGCCTTGCTCCAAGAAACCTTTCTAGATGCTTGGAGGACGCAGGTACCCTTACATCACCCCTTGTTCCATGGAACACCTGTGGTGCAACAATGCAGACTTATCTTGGAGTATCTACAATAGAGTATCTCCCATATTGTTTCCTGAACCTTGTAAACCCAATAGTATCAATTGTATTTGGTTATACAGGAATCACAATGATGAAGCTGGAGGATGATCCTTCATCTCCAGAATACAAAGGAAACAGAAAATAACATAAAATCAATACTGCCCCGGCGCATTCATCCGCCGGGGTATATTTATGCAGTAAATAGGCGCAATTGCTTAATTTTACTGAAACTTTGGAAAATTTAAGTATTTACACCATATCCTTTTTTTGAGATAATATTTAATATATATGGCATTACAGATTTATTTTTCATGTAATACCATAAATTATATTCAAAGTGTTTCAACTGCATCAGGTAGGTTTGAACTAAACAAATGTTATTTTTCTAAATATTTTTTGTATTCCAAGTCTGTTTGAACATACCTCATGTCAGTGAAACATAACAAGAAAAGGAAGGGGTAATGTTAATGACCACAAAGATTAAGCAGAAAAGAGAGGCTAAACTTTGGGAAGCGCTTTTAGCAGTACTTGTAACCATTGGTTTACTCATGTATGGCGTTATATTCCATGGTATGGACGTACATATCCCATTGGTTCTTGGTTGTTTAATTACAACCGTTATTGGTATCACAAGGCTTGGATATACTTGGAAGGAAATTGAGGAAGGTATCGTAGCCACAATCGCAGGTACAATGCAGGCTATCCTGATCCTTGCAATCATAGGTATGATCATCGGTACCTGGATACAAGGCGGTATAGTTCCAACCCTTATATACTATGGTCTGCAGATACTGTCACCGGGCTTTTTCCTTGTTGCAGCATGTCTTCTCTGCAGCGTAGTATCTCTTGCTACAGGCAGTTCCTGGACAACTGCAGGTACTGTCGGTATAGCTCTTATGGGCATAGCTGCAGGTCTTGGAATTACACCGGGGATGGCAGCAGGTGCAATAATATCCGGAGCATACTTCGGCGACAAAATGTCTCCGCTTTCCGATACTACTAATCTTGCTCCTGCAATGGCAGGTGCTAACCTTTTCGACCATGTTAGACATATGGTATATACAACCGGTACAAGTATGATAATAGCACTCGTTGGCTTTGGAATACTTGGTGCACGTTATGCAGGAAAAGAGCTGGATACAGCAGCTATCAACGAAACACTTGGTCTTATGAGCCAGAACTTCAATATCAATCCGCTGCTCCTTCTTGTACCTGTAATAGTTATATTACTGGTTGCAAGAAAAGTACCGGCTGTACCTGGTCTCTTCATTGGTACACTCCTTGGCGGCGCTGCTGCGATGATGTTCCAGGGTGCAGGCTTTGCCGATGTTCTGGATGCTATGCAGTATGGTGTAACATCTGAAACAGGCAATGTAATAATTGACGAACTCCTTAGCGGAGGCGGCTATCAGTCTATGATGTGGACCATTTCTCTTATTCTCGCCGCTCTTACTTTCGGAGGAGCACTTGAGAAAACTGGAATGCTGGAGACAATAGGCAAGGTTATATTAAAGTTTGCAAGAAGCACCGGCTCACTTGTTACCGCTACAATTTTCACAAGTATATTCACAAATGTACTTGCCGGAGACCAGTACCTTGCATTGGTTCTCCCAGGTAAGATGTACAGAGAAGAATTCCACAAGAGAGGCCTTGCTCCAAGAAACCTTTCAAGATGTTTGGAAGACTCAGGTACACTTACTTCACCACTTATTCCTTGGAACACTTGCGGTGCTACAATGCAGTCCTCACTGGGAATTGCAACAATAGAATACCTTCCATATTGCTTCCTGAATCTTGTTAACCCTATAGTTTCCATAATATTCGGTTACACAGGAATCACAATGATGAAACTGGAAGATGACCCATCAGCACCTGAGTACAAAGGACCAAAAGCAAAGAATAAAGGTGTTTCAGCTTAATAGATGATTGAAAAGACCTGTTGCTATATAGCAACAGGTCTTTTTTAGAGTTCTATCAGCTCTTTTGTATATTTGTTCAGCACTTCTGCTCCATCTTCAGTAACCATTATAAGATCCTCTATCCTGACTCCATACTTGCCGGGAAGGTATATCCCAGGCTCTATGCTGAACACCATTCCAGGCTGAAGCACAGTATCGCTTATATCTGATATATAAGGCTCCTCATGAACCTCCATACCTATTCCATGACCGGTTCTATGTATGAAATACTCTCCATAACCCTTCTCAGCAATATGGCTTCTTGCAGCGGCATCTATCTCACTGGCTTTCATCCCCGGTTTTACAGTTTCCACAGCCTTTATCTGAGCTGCCTTTACTGTCTCGTAGACATCCCTGTATTCCGCTGTGGCTTTTCCCAGCATCACTGTCCTTGTCATATCAGAACAATATCCCTGATACATCCCTCCAAAATCTATCACTATGCTGTCTCCCTCCATAAGCTTCTTATCACCCGCAGTATAGTGAGGAAGTGCACTATTGGAACCGGAACCGATTATTGTATCGAAGGATACCCCATCCATCCCCTGCTTTTTAAGCTCTGCCTCAAGAATATCCTTTACCTCATTTTCCTTCATACCTGCTTTGATTAAGGGAATAACATTAGTCAGTGCCTTTTCAGCAAGCTCTGAGGCTCTCTTCATTTTTACCGCCTCATCCTCATTCTTGTATTTCCTCAGCTCTCCTACTATTCCTGAAGCTTTTAAATACCGCGCATTTCTAAATGCACCGTGTATTTTCTCAAAGGCATTAAACCACATGGTGTCTTCAATAGCTAAAGTACTGCCTTCATATCCCTTTTCACTGCATAAGGAATCAAGTATGTCCTTGGGGTCCTGTGAATCATCCCATGATATTATTCGGTCAAATAAAGCTCTCTCCCTGACTTCATGCTCATACATTCTGGGTACAATGAATATCATTTCCCCATCTTCATCAAGTACAGATACCAAAAGCCGTTCACCCGGAAAAGTGCTGAAGCCCGTGATATAGAGCATATTCATTGATGGACTCAGTATCAATGCCTTGATGCCTTTTTGCTTCATCATCTCCGTCGTTCTTGCACGCCGTGAAACAAGGTTATCCTTTAGGTCAGTTTTGCTCATCATATATCCTCCTCGAAAAAAATAATACCGTACAAATCAATATTATTATAGCACAATCCGGCAACGGCACGCACAATAAGATTTTCGTACATGCCCTTCGGTAACATTCTCTGCAAAAATACATATTATGAAAATATATGTATTCCCAATGGGCCAATAACTTTCGGGAGGTTAATGAAATATGAATCTTGGCATAGACGGCAGAGTGATAACCTGGCATATAGGCTCGGGTTTAGCCACATACACAAACAATCTGCTGGAAAATCTGAATAGCCTGCAACAGTTGAAAGATATTCATCTGTTCTACCCATATAAGCAGAGAACTGATTATTATCATATAAACGATATACCCCAAAACCTTCTGATTGGCGAAAGGCGCCTGGATTTTTGGCGTAATGTATATGACCTTGAATGGGATGTCAACTATCCTATTGATATATTTCACAATACTGTAAACGGCATAGGCCTTCCGAAGACCTTGAAGGGCATTAAAATCATAACTCTTCACGATCTTATTCCTTATATCATGCCTGAGACCGTTGACCGTCCGCATCTGGATTATACATTGAAGAATACACCCCATATAATTGAAGAGGTGTCCCAAATCATAACAGTATCCCATTACTCCAAGTCTGACATTCAAAGATACTTCGGAATCAGTGATGATAGGATCACAGTCACACATTTGGCAGCAGATCCTATTTTTAAGCCTTTAGACAGGGATAATTCCAAGAGAGCGATTTTCAACAAATATGGCGTGGATAAAAAATATATACTTTATCTGGGAGGCTTCAGCCAGCGCAAGAATATCGCACGGTTAATAAAAGCCTTTAAGAAAGTGATACAGGAAAAAGAAGAAGTAATAAATCTGCTTATTTTGGGGGAGCATTCCAGATCCTATAAAAGCCTCTGGAAGCTTACAGAAGAATTGGAGCTATGTGACTATGTAAAATTCCTCAACTTTGTCCCCACAGCCGATCTGCCCTATTTTTACAATGGTGCAGAACTTTTCGTATATCCTTCATTATATGAAGGCTTTGGCCTGCCGCCATTGGAAGCCATGCAGTGCGGCACTCCAGTAGTTACCTCAAATGTATCCTCCATACCCGAGATTGTCGGAGATTCCTGCATACTCACAAATCCATATTCAACAGATGCCATAGCAGATTCTATACTCACTCTGCTTACAGACAGGGATGAGTGGCAGAAATACAGCCTGATGGGCATTGAAAAAGCAAAGGAATACTCATGGCAGAAAACTGCAGCACAGACCTTTGAGGTATATCAGAAGTGTATGAAGAGCTAGGACGATGGGGATGTTGTACTATAGTAGAAAAATGCGACGATGTCGCATTTTTGGTTGCGAGATGCAGGCACTGGGTCATGTCTCATGGGTCCTGTTGCGAGTTTCGGGTGTTTATGAAGGGCTTTGGAGGACTTTTTACTCCAGCCACAACCATGATGTGTCATTAACGGGACGGCCGATGACCGCCCCTACGGATTGCCATTATTATATTGTAGGGGCGCGCATTGCGCGTCCGCTAATGTCGCACTATAATTACTTGAGCCTCTGTGTCATCCTGAGTGAAGCGAAGGATCTAGACCCTAAAGGAATGCATGAAGATTTTTCATGGGATGAGCAAGAAAGTTAAGATTCTTCACTGCGTTCAGAATGACAGCGTAATTGAGAAATTAGTAAGCTTCCGTGTAATCGCGGAGCGATTCAGTGTAACATCCGTGTGTTCAGTGTTACCCGTCCCCCATACCAATAAGGAATACCCAATCATACCTCGAAACCCCGCAACCTCGGACCTCGCAACCATGATGCGCCTATGACGCATTATTCTATAAAAAGGAACATATCATCTCGATATGTTCCTCATGTTTTTAATAATTTGTTGCAGCTATTTCAAAGTATGCCTTAGGATGCTTGCAGGTCGGGCAGAGGTCCGGTGCCTCAGCTCCGGTATGGATGTGTCCGCAGTTTCTACATCTCCAGGTAGTACCTTCTTCACGCTTGAATACTTTTCCATCTTCTATATTCTTCAGCAATGCAAGATATCTTTCCTCATGCTCCTTCTCAACATCTGCCACCTTATTGAAAAAGTCTGCTATTGCTGTAAAACCTTCTTCTCTGGCAGTCTTTTCAAATTCCTTATACATGGAGCTCCATTCATAGTTTTCACCTTCAGCTGCATGTTTAAGGTTCTCCATAGTGTTTCCAATTCCGCATAAGAATTTAAAGATCAGTTTTGCATGCTCTTTTTCATTATCCGCAGTTTCCTGGAATATTCCGGCTATCTGCTCATAACCCTCTTTTTTTGCAGCGCTGGCGAAGTATGTATACTTATTCCTTGCCTGAGATTCGCCCGCAAACGCCTCCCATAGGTTCTTTTCTGTCTTGCTTCCCTTAAGTTCCATCGTATGTACCCCCTTGTTAAATTTTTATCTATTAATAATAATTACATATTACCACGGAATTTCGACATATGTCAAGCAGTTTTTTTGCTTATTATCAGATTTCCCATGCTCCCGTACTTCTCTCTGAGCCTTATTATATAGTTTTCCAGGTCATGGCTTCCATAATAACCTTTCAAAACATTATCCAACCCGTTTAATGCGTTTCTTATTTCCTTTTCACTTAGTTCTTTCCGTTCAATAGCTTCATTGAATTCATCTATATCAACAACATAATATTTCCCGTCACCTTTCACTATAAAATCTATATATAGGTCCTTTGCCTTCCAAAGCCTGCCTTCCTTTGAAACACTGACCATATCTACATAATACTTATATATTTCTGAGGGATTGTATTCAGAAGCATCAGACTGATGCAGCTTATATATTCCGATGTTCTCCCTGGGGAACAAATTGTATTCCACAGATTCATGATACTTATGATCCACGTACTTCCTGGAATAGTATAGATAGTTCTCATATACTCTTAGCTCCTGAATCCTGTAATCATGCCTTCTTCCGTCTTTCCTCACGCTTTCCGTCATTGCATCAAAGTCCAGAATGGTATGCTTCATATAAATCCCTCCTGTACTCGCAAAATTTCTTTTTTTTAGTATATACAATTTAACGGCTTAGGGTCAACTTTTTGTTCACTCAGCAATGTATTTTAAAAAAACAACCTGCATTTACTGCAGTCTATTAATATACATAAAATTATAAATAAATACAAATAATATCCACATAAGGTATATATAGAGCGCTGCTTGTCCCTTGATTCCTTTATAAAAAGTACATAAGTCGACATAATCTACTATAGACTATGTCAATAATTTATGTTAATATAAGAATATCAAAAACAGCAGTTTGAACAACGAAAAATAAAATTACTCTTTGATGAAATGCACTTAGACAGATTCGTTTTTTAGTGCACATGAGTTAGGAGTATGGAGCCTGAAATGTTCGATATGCCTATATTTGAACCTACAGAGCCAATACGGGAATCTGCGTACTTGACCCGATATCATGCCTCAATCAAA
>JAWLHF010000045.1:0-18758 GCA_041690515.1 Clostridiaceae bacterium
CGTACAGCAAGCAGTGCTCTGAGGATATAAACGAGGGATGTATCAGGATACTTCAAGAGAACCATATCGACTGCCTGGCTTTGTTCATCATTGATATAAGTGCTGTAAAGGAAGACTTTGACAGGTTGGAAAGCTGGATCGAAAAGGCAAAGCTCAAGTATGCTTCGGTATCGATCTTCACTCCTATTCCCGGAACTCCACTTTTTGATGAGTACAAGGACAGGTTGATCACTGATAAAATGCAGAACTGGGACTTCCTGCATTTGACTCTGGAACCGACAAATATGTCCAGGAAAGCATTTTATTTGGAATACTACAAGCTGTTTCTGAAGCTCACCTTATTGGGAAAGAAAAGCGGAGTTTATGATTTTGTAGATATGCAGTATATAAGGAATACTGCAAAGGAGTTCTTTACAAATCTTATGAATGGTTTATAGAAAGCTGGTGGATTCCTTGAAGAAGAAAATATTGTTTATACAGCCTACCCCTTATGATAGTAGGAAGAAGCTGATAAAAAAGAAGAAGCTGTACTTTGTGGGACTGGCACTTCCCCTTCTGGCCGCTTTGACACCTTCTGAATGGGAGGTTGAGATATGTCTGGAGACTATTGAGGATGTCCCGTTTTCGACGGAGGCGGAGGTCATTGCCATAAGCAGCATGGGACATGCTGTTATCCGTACTATAGATATTGCCAAGGCCTTTAAGAAAATGGGGAGAACCGTGCTGTTGGGCGGTTATATGGTCAGCCTGATGCCGGAGGAGGCAAAAAAGTACTGTGACAGTGTTATCATAGGTGATGCGGAGGAAGTATGGCATGAGGTTTTAACGGATATAGAAAAGGGAACTTTGAAACCCTTTTATCAAAAGGAATTAAGCAAATTGGAATATCCCATACCGAGATATGATATGCTCTTGAACAAACCAATTGGTGACTTTCTTCCGGTTCAGGCAGGCAGAGGCTGTCCCAATGTATGCAGCTTCTGTTCGGTGTATTGCCTGTATAAGACCAAGTATTACAGAAGGCCTATAGAAGCTGTTGTAAGAGACATCAAAGAAGTAAAAAGACTTGGATTCAATAAGTTTCTCCTGCTTGACGACAATATACTTGCTGATAAGGCTTATATAAGGGAGTTGTGCAATGAAATAAAAAAGCTCGATATGACCTGGCTGTCTCAATGCTCCATTGAAATAGGGAAGGATCAGGAGCTTCTGAAGCTGGTGGCAGAAAGCGGCTGTATCGCATTGAGCTTTGGAATAGAGAGCATATCCCAGGAGAGCCTTAACAGTATGAATAAAGGCTGGGCCAAGGTAGGGGAATATGGTGAGCTTATCAGCAGTATAAGGGATGCGGGTATAGATGTTTCCACTGAGATGGTTGTAGGTGCTGATGGGGATACGGTAGAATCCATACTGGCAACCTCGAAATTCATAGAAGACAACAAGATCGTAGTACCGCGGTTCTATATTCTGACTCCCATACCCGGAACAAAGTTCTATGATGAGATGAAACAGCAGGACAGGATATATAATGATGAGATATATTCATATAATGGTGCGGAAGCGGTGCATATCCCAAAGAATATGACACCGGAAGAGCTGACGGAGGCTTACTGGAAGCTTTATAACGATGTGTTTGCCCTAAAAAACATTATAAAGCGAACCATCCTGCATAAAGGCTTTTTGAAAAAACCCGGAAACTGCCTGTTCTATCTGGCAGTCAATCTATTCTACAAATATCAGATAAAACAACGGATAACGCCGAATATAATTTAGGAGAGGATATATATGAAAGTACTTTTGGTACGCCCTCCCCGGATTAAGCAGTCGGTTACCTTAGGGGAATTAATGTTCTGTGAGCCCATTGGCCTTGAGATTGCATATGCAGCTCTTTTTTTTTATCAGGGTAAGCAAGCCAAATCAATAAAAAACACCTTATTTTGCGGAATATTTCAGAAGGTGTCATTATTAGACGTTTTTGTGACGCAGTTTAGGATAAAATAAATACAAGTGATTACGAAAAACTCAGCGAAAGGATGATTAATATGGAAATCAAGGTTCCCAGCGATATAGAAATCGCTCAGCAGGCGAATATGAAGCCTGTATCAGAGATTGCAGAACAATGGGGCATACAGGATGATGAACTGGAGCTTTACGGCAAGTATAAGGCAAAAATCAATCTCAGTATCCTTGAGAGGCTGAAGGATAAACCTGATGGCAAGCTTATACTGGTGACGGCAATTACTCCAACTCCGGCAGGTGAGGGTAAGTCAACAACCTCAGTCGGTTTGGGCCAGGCGCTGAACAAAATAGGCAAAAAAGCTGTTATTGCTCTGAGAGAGCCGTCTTTGGGGCCGGTTTTTGGTGTAAAAGGCGGAGCAGCAGGAGGCGGATATGCACAGGTAGTGCCTATGGAGGATATCAACCTGCACTTTACAGGGGATATGCATGCAATAACTACAGCAAACAATCTTCTTTCAGCAGCCATAGACAATCATATCAATCACGGGAATTCATTGAATATTGATCCAAGGCAGATAGTTTGGAAAAGAGTTATGGATATGAACGACAGGGCACTCCGTGAAGTAGTGGTTGGCCTTGGAGGTAAAGTAAATGGTTTTGTCAGACAGGATGGATTTATGATAACCGTGGCATCTGAGATAATGGCTATCCTGTGTCTATCTAATAATCTGATGGACCTTAAGGAAAGATTCGGAAGAATGGTAATAGCATACAACTATGACGGTAAACCCGTTACATGTGCTGATTTGAGAGTCCATGGAGCTATGGCAATGCTTATGAAGGATGCAATAAAGCCTAACCTGGTACAGACTCTTGAAAACACACCTGCTCTTGTTCACGGCGGACCTTTTGCAAATATAGCCCATGGATGCAACAGTATATTGGCAACAAAACTTGGGCTTAAGCTTGGTGATTATCTTGTGACAGAGGCAGGCTTCGGTGCGGACCTGGGAGCAGAGAAGTTCCTGGATATCAAGTGTCGTTACGGAGGGCTGACACCCTCAGCTGTTGTTATAGTAGCAACCATCCGTGCCCTTAAGATGCATGGGGGAGTGGCAAAAACAGAACTAGGAAAAGAAAATGTAGAGGCAGTGGATAAGGGTTTTGCCAATCTGGAAAAGCAGGTTGAAAACATCCGCAAGTTTGGTCTGCCTGTAATGGTGGCTGTAAACCGTTTTGTAACAGATTCAGAGGCTGAAATCGACATGCTTATCAAGAAATGTAAGGTCTATGGCGTAGAGGTCTCATTGAACGAATGCTGGGCTAAGGGCGGAGAAGGCGGAGAGCATATGGCGGAGACGCTTGTAAAGCTGGTAGAAGCTTCCGCTCCTGATTTCAAACATCTTTATGATGTTGAACTGCCTATTGCTGACAAGATTGATAAAATAGTAAAGGAAATCTATGGCGGAGACGGAGTCGACTTCTCTCCTAAGGCTCTTAAGGAGATGAAGAAGCTGGAGGAAATCGGACTGGATAAGCTGCCAATATGTATGGCAAAGACACAATACTCGCTGTCCGATGACCCAAAACTCCTGGGAGCTCCAAAGGGCTTCAGGGTAGCTGTAAAAGAAGTTAGGGTATCTGCAGGAGCAGGCTTCATAGTATGCCTGACAGGAGATATAATGATAATGCCGGGTCTGCCTAAGATACCTGCTGCAGAGAAGATCGACATAGATGAGAAGGGTGTTATAACCGGGTTATTCTAGGAATATATGTTTGTAAATCACTTATGGGAGGGTTAAATATGGTAAACAATCATGAAATCGCGCAGGCAATGACTGTTAAGCTTGATAACGTGCTGCCTGAGTATCCAAAATTTGTTGAGGGACTCCGGAGGGCTCCGGACAGAGGCTTTAAGCTCACTCCGGCTCAGACGGAGACAGCTCTTAAGAATGCTCTCAGGTATATTCCGGAGGAGCTGCATGAAGAGGTTGCACCGGAGTTCTTGGAGGAGCTTCTGACCAGGGGAAGGATATATGGTTACCGCTTCAGACCTGAGGGAGACCTTAAAGCGAAGTCTATAGACGAGTATAAAGGTAACTGTATTGAAGGCAAGGCGTTCCAGGTAATGATAAATAACAACCTCAGCTTTGACATCGCCTTGTATCCCTATGAGCTGGTTACCTACGGTGAGACCGGCAAGGTATGCCAGAACTGGATGCAGTACAGACTATTGATAAAATATCTTGAGACAATGACAAACGAGCAGACTCTTGTAGTTGAGTCGGGTCATCCTCTGGGATTATTCAGATCCAAGCCTGAAGCTCCAAGAGTCATAATTACCAATGCTCTTATGGTTGGTATGTTTGACAATCCTAAGGACTGGGATATTGCAGAGCAGATGGGTGTAGCCAACTACGGACAGATGACAGCAGGCGGCTGGATGTATATTGGACCTCAGGGCATAGTGCACGGTACCTTCAATACCCTGTTGAATGCGGGTAGGAAGATACTTGGAATACCACAGGATGAAGACCTTAAGGGAAGATTGTTCATCACCTCAGGTCTCGGCGGCATGAGCGGAGCTCAGCC
Organism: Clostridiaceae bacterium; assembly: GCA_041690515.1. Taxonomy (GTDB): domain Bacteria; phylum Bacillota; class Clostridia; order Lutisporales; family Lutisporaceae; genus BRH-c25. The sequence continues at coordinate 4,552 of JAWLHF010000045.1, forward strand.
AAAGGCAATTGAGATTGCAAACGGTGTAGGTATAATTGCAGAGGTGGATCACTCAAGAATACAGACAAGGTATAATCAGGGCTGGGTCAAGAAAATTTCCTCTGACCTTAAGGAAGTATTTGAAATTGCTCATGAGTATATGAAGAAAAAAGAGCCTATGTCCATTGCGTATCATGGAAATATAGTGGATCTGCTTGAGTACGCAGTTAAGAATGATATAAAGGTAGAGCTTCTCTCAGACCAGACTTCCTGCCATGCAGTTTATGAAGGAGGCTATTGTCCTCAGGGATTGACTTTTGAAAAGAGGACAGAGATGCTGAAGACAGACAGAGATCAGTTCAGGAAGCTGGTAGACCAGTCATTGAGGAGGCATTTTGAAGCTATAAAAGCATTGGTATCAAAAGGTACTTACTTCTTTGACTATGGTAATGCCTTCATGAAGTCGGTATATGATGCCGGAGTCAAGGAAATATCCAAGAACGGAGTAGACGAAAAGGACGGGTTTATATGGCCTTCATATGTTGAGGATATCATGGGACCGGAGCTTTTCGACTATGGCTATGGACCCTTCAGATGGGTATGCCTCAGCGGCAAGCATGAGGACCTCATAAAAACTGATAAGGCTGCTATGGATTGCATTGATCCAAATAGAAGAGGCCAGGACAGAGATAACTATGTCTGGATAAGAGATGCAGAGAAAAACCAGCTGGTTGTAGGTACTCAGGCAAGAATCCTGTATCAGGATGCGATGGGTAGAACAAAAATAGCACTGAAATTCAACGAAATGGTAAGGAATGGCGAGGTAGGGCCTATAATGCTTGGCCGTGACCACCATGATGTAAGCGGTACAGACTCTCCATTCAGAGAAACCTCCAATATAAAGGATGGCAGCAATGTGATGGCGGATATGGCAACTCAGTGTTATGCAGGAAATGCCGCAAGAGGAATGAGCCTTGTAGCTCTTCATAACGGCGGTGGAGTAGGCATAGGCAAATCCATAAACGGCGGCTTTGGAATGGTGCTGGACGGAAGCGAGAGAGTGGATACCATATTGAAATCAGCAATGCCTTGGGATGTTATGGGCGGAGTTGCCAGAAGAGCGTGGGCAAGGAATGAGAACTCCATAACCACAAGCATTGAATACAACAAAGAAAATCAAAAGACCGATCATATAACCATACCATACCTTCCAAAGGAAGAGCTGGTCAAGGGTTTGGTCGAGAAAGCATTTAAAAAATAAGGGGAGAAAACGAATGAGCGGAATGAGCAAGTTAATTGAGTGTGTACCAAATTTCAGCGAAGGAAGAGACTTGGACAAAATAGAAAAGATAGTCAATCCCTTCAGAGGAAAAGATGGGGTTAAGCTTTTAGATTACAAAAGGGACGAGGATCACAACAGAGTGGTTGTTACAGTTGTAGGAGAACCCCAGGCTGTGAAAAACGCAATGCTTGAAGCTATGGGAGTAGCAATACAGCTTATTGATATGACAAAGCACCAGGGACAGCACCCAAGAATGGGGGCAATAGATGTTGTGCCGTTTATTCCGATAAAGAATGTAAGCATGACCGAGGCTATAGAACTGGCAAAGGAAGTGGCAAAAGAGGCTTCCGAAAAGTATGGCCTTCCAATATTCCTATATGAAAAGGCAGCTACAGATCCTCAAAGAGAGAACCTGGCAAACATCCGAAAGGGTGAATTCGAAGGCATGGTGGAAAAGATAAAGCTGCCGGAGTGGAAGCCAGACTATGGCCAGGCAGCCATACATCCTACTGCCGGTGCTACAGTTATAGGTGCAAGAATGCCCCTTGTAGCTTTCAATGTAAATCTGAACACAAACAGCATGGATATCGCCAATAAAATTGCAAGAAATGTAAGATTCTTAAACGGCGGCCTCAGATTCTGCAAAGCAATAGGTATTGAGCTTAAGGACAGGGGTATAGTTCAGATTTCAATGAACATGACTGATTATACAAAGACAGCTTTATACAGATCCTTTGAGCTTATCAGGATAGAAGCGGCAAGATACGGCGTATCTATCGTAGGCAGTGAGATAATAGGACTTGTACCTATGGAAGCGCTGATTGATACTGCTGTATATTATCTAGGTGTGGAGGACTTCTCCATGGAGCAGATACTCGAAAACAGATTGATGGAATAATAGAAGTATAGAAAAGGAGCACAATTCGTGCTCCTTTTTCATATCACTATACCGTCTTTTAGTTGTATGAACCTGTCACCCAGCAGTTTTGCTTCTTCGGCTTGATGTGTTATCAGAATTATGTCTATGTCACATTTATTTTTGAATCCGAGGAATTCATTGTATACTTTTTGTTTTGTTTCACTGTCCAAAGCAGAGAAAGGTTCATCCAGCAGCAACAATTCAGGCTTAACAGCCATAGCCCTTGCCAGTGCTACTCTCTGCTTTTCACCTCCCGATATCTGCGGGGGATATCTGCCTTCCAGATGTTTGATTCCAAGCATACCCATAAGGCTCTCACAATAACCCGTATCACTTATTCCTTTACTTTTTACCCCAAAAAGTATATTGTTTTTCACAGTCATATGTGGAAATAATGCATAGTCCTGAAAGACATACCCTATCCTCCTGTCTTTTACAGGAGAATTGACTTTGCCGGAGGAATCAAAGACAATGCTGTTATTTATTTTTATGCAGCCTTCATCAGGCTGTTTTATTCCGGAAATACAATCCAGCAATGTGGTTTTTCCAGAACCGGAAGGTCCTAGGATCACAAGCACTTCATTATTCATTTCAAAGCGTACGTTCAAATCAAAGTACTTCAATTTTTTAGCTACATCCACAAAAATCATTTAAGTCACCCGTATTCATGTATTTTGTCCCTTCTTCAACCACTTATTTAAACCATATATCAAGGTGAAGCTGAAGGATAGAACGACAATTATCAGTATATTTGCTGTTGCGGTATCTCCGCTTTCAACAGCGAAGTATATTGCAAGGGGTATGGTTCCGGTCTTGCCAGGTATGTTTCCGGCTACCATCAGCGTTGCGCCAAACTCACCGAGAGCTCTTGAGAAAGATAAGGCTATTCCACTTATTATTCCCGGAAGGGCAAGGGGCAAGGTAACTTTCCAAAACACCCGTCTTTCGTCTGCACCAAGTGTTCTGGCGGCATTCTCGTATGTGTGGTCAACGTTCAGAAATGCAGATTTGCAGCTCTGATACATTAAGGGCAGTGAAACAACGGCAGTAGCCAATGAGGCAGCGATCCATGTAAATACTATGCTGACCCCAAAGGCTTCATATAAGACTTTTCCCAGCAAACCTCTTCTGCCTATCAATACCAGCAGAGCATATCCTGTGATGGATGGCGGAATGATCATAGGCAGTATTATAAAAACCTCAAGCAGATCTTTTCCTCTGAAATCATACTTGGTGAACAATCTTGCCAATGGGATCCCAAGAATCAGCGTGAAAATTGTTGCGGTAAGTGCAACTTTTATTGAGATGAGAATAGGCTCAAGAATCATTTTGCCACCTACTTAACGGTATATTCTAAACATTTATCATTTGTTTAAATGAACAAAATATAATCCTTAATTTTCTATGTGTTATATATCAATCATATTATAGCCGTACTTTTCAAACACCTGCTTTGCGTTATCAGACAACAGATAATCAATTAGTGCTTTTGCGGAGTCTTTGTTTTTACTTGATGATAAAATAGCAGCCGGATACACGATAGGACTATGGGAGCTTTCCTCAAAGGCCTGTACTACAGCACTTTCTTTAATATCTACTGCGTCCGAGGCATATACAATACCGACAGCCACCTCTCCCTTTTCCACATATGTAAGAACCTGCTTTACATCTTTAGCAAGCACCATTTTGCTGCTTACCCTATCCCACAGACCCATGCTTACAAGGCTTTCCTTTGCGTATTGTCCGGCAGGGACAACCGTAGGTTCTCCTATACTTATTCTTATATCAGCAGCATTCAAATCCGCTATTGTCCTTATCCTATCCCGGTACTCTTTTGACACAATCAGGACCAGTCTATTTTTAAGCAATTCCTTACGGCTTTCGATATCTATCAGTTTTTTTTCCTCCAAGGCATCCATTTGTTTTTTTCCTGCCGAAATAAACAGATCCGCAGGGGCACCCTCCTCGATCTGCTTTTGAAGTGTACCGGAAGCAGCAAGGTTAAGGGTGAGCCGTATATTATAGCTTTCTTCAAAATCCGGCTTTATCTCCTCAAGAGCTTCCTTTAGACTTGCAGCAGCACATACGGTTATATCCTTCGAAGTATCCCGGGTGCTGCTCTGTACACATCCGCTTAAAAGCAATAGACAAATCACCAGTAATAGAGGCAGAAATGGTTTTTTCATACCATCATCTCCTTCATCAGATTCGTTATACTAGTATAAGTATAACGAATAGGAAAAATAATGTAAATAGTATTCTGAAAGGGGTGTTTTATATATTGCTATTCTTGAAGTGCTTCTGGTATATTTTCCTAAGATTCTCTTCACACTCGTTGTAAAAGTTCTCATAGGTCATCATAAGTTCTTCTGCTTTTTCTGTAAGCTCCGAACTGCCGCCTTTTGAACCTCCGGACTTGCTTGATATCAGCTCATAGCCCAGTTTTTTTTCTATGGATTTTATCAGATTATGTGCTTTATTATAAGACATGTCCATTTTTCTTGCAGCTTCAGATAAGGAGCCTGTTTCACTTACTCCTTTAAGAAGCATAAGTGGACCTATACCGAATACTTTTCCGTTTTTTTCGATCCATATTTTATACTTTAACTGATACATTTGCATCCCTCCAACAAATGCCTGATCATATTTTTACAAAGCGGTATGCATTTCCCCGCCACTTTATGAACTTCAACAGGTCGTCGTATTTAATAGAAACGGTGGCTGTATTGATATTGGGATGCAGGCATATGTATTCGGAGATCCCGAGGTCTTCATCTATGATGACTTCAACTTTTTTTTCCTCGTCATTCACCAGTCCCAGAGGGGTGACAGAGCCCGGAGTCAAGCCCAAATACTTCATAAGCCTTTCTTCTGAAGCAAAGCTAAGTCGGGTACTGTTTATTTGTTTGGCAAGAGATTTCAGATCCACCTTTTTATCCTGATCCACAAGTATGAGGAAATGTTCTTTTCCGTTGTGATTCCTGACAAAAAGATTCTTGCAGTGTTGTCCTTGCATTTCCAGCTTCATTTCATCTATTTCTTGTATAGTATACGCAGCTGCATGCTGATATTTGGTATATGGAATATCCAGCTGCTCCAATGCTTCATATACTTTCTTTTCATTTTCAGACATAATGAGTATCCTCCTTAAGAAACTACTAACAATTATCCTATCATAACGGTCAAAATATGCAAGCTTTTGTCAACCGGAACAATATGATAAAATTAAAGTATGTCCGCTGATGCGGAGTTTGCATTGTTGAGGGGTGATTTGATGGATTCTGTTAAGGTCAGACTGCTTCAGGCGCCGTTGGTATTGAAGGGCGGCGAAAGGATAGTTTTTCCCTTTAAGAAGGCTGAGGCTCTGTTTTACTATCTGGTGGTGAACAGCCATGCAACTAGGGATGAGCTGGTTGACCTGCTGTGGGGGGAAGCTGATGAGGATACTGCCAAGAAAAACCTGCGTCATGCCTTATATACAATACGTAAGGCTTTTGGTGCAGAAATATTAATATCCCCTCAGAAATCAACAGTGCTGCTTAATAATGATATTGTTGTAGAGACAGACCTGCAGGCTTTTCTGGGAGACAGGGAGGAGTCTGTGGAAGCATATACCGGTGAATTCCTTAAGGGTTTTTTGGTAAAGGACGGAGAAAAATTCGAGGAATGGATGCTCCGGCAGCGGGATTACTACAGAGACATATATATTGACAAGCTATACCAGCTGATAGGGCAATGCAGCTCTAGAAATGAAGTCAGCAGGCTTGAATATTATGCAAAGCTCCTTATCGGTGTTGACCCGCTGGATGAAAGGCCATACAGGCTCCTTATGGAAAACTATAGAAATATGGGGTCCTTTCATAAGGCAGAGGAGGTTTTTCGGAGGCTTAAGCATACTCTGGAAAAGGAGCTTGGAATAGCGCCGGATAACAAGACAGAAAAGCTCTATAAGAGCATTCTGTTGGGGCACGGCGGGGGAGAGGGCAGAAGAGAAAGTACAAGGAGCTTTTTCTATGGCCGTTCCAAAGAATTGGAGATCATCAGGGAGAACTTTGAGAATTTCAGCCTGCAGAAGGCATACAGGTCTATATTGATAGTAGGTGAGGCGGGAGTAGGAAAGACAAGGCTTAAAGAGCGTTTTTTCGAGAATATGAATGAAGAGGGTCTTTCTTTGATTAAATCAAGCTGCTATCAGGCTGAAGAGGATTATCCTTTGAAGCCATGGAATCAGGTTTTTTCAACGGTGGCAGATATAATAAAAAGTGAGGATATTGATGTTCCCCAGCTATGGAAGGATATAATAATACGTTTGTTTCCTGCCTTCGATCCATCAGCAGAGGCTGCCACAGATACTATAATAGAGCGTACAGACAAGGTGAAGTACAAGGTGATTGAAGAGGCGGTACTTGAGGTGCTGAAAAGAGTATGCAGAAAAAAACGGCTGGCACTTGTTTTTGAAGATCTGCACTGGATGGACAGCACCAGCATCAGACTGCTGAGCTTTGTAATGAGGCGTATAGGAAGTGACGGAATCATAATGATGGCTACCTGTCGGAACAGTTATGAAAAGAAGGTGGAGCAATTTATAACTGCCATGGTCAAGGACGGATTGGTAGAGAAGCTCACGATTTCAAGGTTCACAAGAAATGAAGCGGAGGAATTTGCAAGGAAACTGCTTCCTGATCAGTTGTTGTCACAGGAGTTGATGGAAAGAATATATGAGGAGACTGAGGGGAATGCGTTTTTCCTTATGGAGCTACTTAATAATATAAAGGAAAAGGGAGCAATAGGTGAGATCTCCGGTAAAGCTCAGGATATACTGAAAAGCAGGATCATAGGAATATCAGATGAAGGTATGAAGCTTCTGAATATCATATCACTGTTCTTTGACAGGGTCGATCTGGATATGCTTGAGACCATAAGCGGAAGAGAAGGCTTGGAGCTTCTGGATATATTGGAGGAGCTTCAGGAAAAGTACCTGATAAAAGAAGTGGAGGATGGGGAGGAAATAGGCTTTGAATTCACTCATAACAAGCTCAGGGAGTTTGTGTACAGCCTTCAATCCCATTCCAGAAAAAGGATATTACATAACCGTATAGGCTATGCAATGGAGAAGAGACTCAAGGGCGGTTTTGAGGACAGATTCGTCTATCCAAGGCTTATTTATCATTTCACTAATGGAGGAAACAAGGCGGCTGCATTGAATTATCGCATAAAGAGTCTGGATAGATATTCGGATTTCAGCCATGAGCTTTTTCCTGTTCTGTATGATGAATTTATAGAGGGAGAGCAGACTTTTTTGAATCAGGAGGAGTCTATCAAGTACCTGGAAGAGCTTGAAGAGCAGCTTAGGGAGCTTAAGGCTAAGGAGAAGGATTCAGAGGAACTGCTTGCCCTTGAGCTTGCATTATTCTATATAAAAGGCAGGTATTGCATACAGGAAGGAGAATACACCCTGGGGGTGAAGGCCATCGGGCATTTGATAGCGCTTTCGGAAAGATGTGGAAACCATTTGCATACCCTGAAAGGCTGCAGACAGATGATTTATTATGGTATACAAGTTCATAATACAGATCTGATGCACGAATATCTTGCAAAAGGACTGGAGCTTGCGTCACGCTATGATCAGATGAAGGAGATGGGAATACTTCTCCGCCTGAAGGGACTGCAAAAGCTGATGACGGAAAACTATTACGAAGCAGAAGAGACCTTGAAGCATTCAATCGGAATATTTGAAGCCCTCAGCAGTCAGGAAGACAGATATTCTCTTAATATTGCAGCTGCATATAACTACATAGGGGAGATCCGGCGCTATAATATGAAGTTTTCGGATGCACTGAGGTATTATGATAAAGCGGTCAATATCTGCAATGAGAGGAAGATATTCAAAGGATTGGCTGTTTTCAACACCAATGCCGGCAAAGCTGCTTTCGATATGGGTGACTATCAGCGGGCAAAGGCATATTTCACAAAAGCGATAAAGGATTATAACCAGATGGATACTTTGATGGGGCGCTCATCGGCTGAAGGCTACATGGCTCTGTTACTTATAAGGGAGGCACGATACGAGGAAGCTCTGGGATGCCTGAAGAGGAGTGAAACATATTCCGAAAAGCTTAAAAGTCCCTATGAGCTGGGTCTTATAAGCAGGGTGAAGGCAGAGATAAGGGGAAGACTGGAAGGGAATGCAAAGCTGAAAAGAGTATTTGGAGCAAACCTGCCGCTGTCGGTTAAGGACTACTGCAATGAGGGGATCACATATCTGAGCGGAGTCAGGAATTGCTATGAAAGGGGAATCCTTGAGGTTCTGGCGAAGAACAGCGGATAGGGGTTGTATAAATAGAATGATGCGACACTATTAAAGTTTGTAGCGGCACTGGATTGCAAATGAATATTATTCCGCAGCCGATGCTCCGAAATCAGAGCTTCTAAACTCATTACGGGCAGCATCAAAACTCGCTCCGCTCAAACAGTTGATGCTGCTATTCCTCCATTTCGTTAAGAAGCTCTAAGGTTCCTACGCAAAGGCTACTCCACAATATTCACAGCAATCCTTGTTTGTGATATATTGCAGAAGCTGTTTTAGAACAACCAACACCGACGTGGGGAAGTATCTCCGAAGAAGTCTTTCACTGACCTCGGAACGGGAATACCCTCGGGCAAAATAACCAGACGGGCAAGCAGAGATGGGACCCCCGCCAGTGATTTTGCTGGCTTTGAAAGGCGATGAGGACATACTTACCCGATAGTCGGAGTTTGCTACAAACTATGTCGCATTTTTCTACTTATATGTAATCACCGGCAGCTTCACATGGCTGGGGTATTGTGTATTATGGCAGATTTCCTGAGTGGCACAAAGCATCTCTATATCATCAGGTACGTTGTTTCCTGTATTGTGGTTGGGGAATATCAGGTTTTTTGCCCCTGAGGTTATGGAGACTCGGATGCGGTGGTCCTTTTTAAACACATTTGCGATTTTTGCCATTCTTATCTCATATTTTTCTACTTTACCCGAATGCAGAAGCTCAGGTTTTTCAAAGGACTTCCTATATCTGGCTCTTAATATGCCGTCTGTCAGACGTATTGAATTTCCCTGCTCATCTACATCCTCCAAACGCACGACCCAGTCGGTGTCTCTGGCGGAACTGGCAGCATATATTTCTGCGTAGATATTGCCGGCTATTGTCAGATCATGCTCCAAGGGGGCTGAGGTGTAAACCAGAACATCCTTTCTTTCATTTACTTCCTTATAGTTGCCGGGAACATTCATCTCATTCTCTGACACATCAATAAGGAAAGGTGCAGGATCCTTCGGATCAAATATATAAGTATCAAAGGGCTCTTCTACAGGAGAGTCCGTGTCCAGGAGTCCATCGCCACAGCAGGAAGCAGCATTGCCCTGACTGTGGATATAGAAATTCTTGTAAACAGCCTGCTCAGGAGGCCATTTATCCGCTGTCTCCCACTTGTTTTCTCCTACAAGATAATACTGCACGGCAGGTTCATTCTCCACACCATTCTCAATGTTCTTAAGAAATCTATCAAACCAGCGCATACAAAGGACATCCAGGTCGTATCTTATTGCATTGTTTCCATAGGAGACCTGATGTATCTCTCTGGTACTATTGAACTGATGAAACCAAGGTCCATATATGAGCTTCTGATTAGCCCGGTTGTTTTTCTCGTTCATTTCCCATGCTGCGGTTGAGCCCATGCCATTATCGTCATACCAGCCAGATATGATTATAGAGGGTACATCTATCTTATCCGACTTCTGAGTCCAGTCGATATTTTGCCAGTATCCGTCATTATCGGGGTGTTTCATATCCTCATCCCAGAAATGTATGTCCCTTCCCAGAGCTTTTAGAGGTATATCCTTAATCGGACGTATGGACAGTACTTCCTCCCAATCATCACGTTTCAAAGCCTCTCTGTTCATCCTCCTGTCAGCCATCATGAAGGTCCAGGCAAGAGAACCGGAGGCATAGGTCCCGCCTTTTCTTTCAATATCAACAAAGGCTGGGCCGGAAGTCACCATTGAGACAAGTGCTTTCAGATGAGGGTTGCCGCTTGATGCTGCTGCCCATTGGACATTGCCAAGGTAGGACGCGCCTATCATACCTACGCTGCCATCAGACCAAGACTGGCCGGCTATCCAATTCAGGGTATCGTCTCCGTCCTCTCTGTCATATTTATATGGAACCCATTCTCCGTCGGAATCGTCCCTTCCCCGTATATCCTGAACCACTAGGGCATATCCTCTTCTTACAAAACGGTACCAGTATTCGATATTGCTGAACCTCCCATAGGGAGTTCTTATCAAAACAGCCGGGTATCTGTCGGACTCTTCTGAAAGACAGGGCAGCCACACATCAGTAGCCAGGCTTGCCCCATCTCTTGCAATGACATTGTATGTGCCGATACTTTTTACATTATGGATATCCGGTGAAAGCACCGGATCCTTCCAAAGCTTTAAGGGAGTAAGGTCTTCATAGCCTGCCCTTACCAGTATATTGCAACGGTCTCTTGCTGTCATTATAAAGCCTATTATGGAGCCTCCCTCCTCAATTATATCCACAGGCAGCCCGCTTCCCTGCATAGCCCATATCCATGCTTCCGACTTCTGACCTTCAACAATGCCTTTGATATTAGTATATCTGCAGTAGTTTTTCCCTGAAGGCAAGGTTATTTTATCACTTGAGGAAAAATCAACTCCTTTAGTTTCTTGAAGACATGTGAACACTATGGGCATAAGCCCGTCAAATTCTGTGCTTCCAGGATCGAAATCTCTAAAATGCGGCCATAAGTCGGTCTCTATATCCCTAATACGATACTCTATACCTGACTTACCAAATACAAAATCTGCAGTATGGCTCCCTGATCTGTAAAAACGGAAAATATGCTCGCTATTCACAACAAACCCCCCTATCACACATATCTGCTTATTAATTTAATTATATAAAAAACCCCATGCAAATACCAGCAAGCAAAAGCCAATAAAGTATAGTCGTAAAATATTGAATAGAGTAATGTCGGATGTTTCAAAAGAATAGTTTTGTATACATATGAGCGTCCTTACAAATAATACTTAAGAGGTGATAATAGTGAAAAGTGAGAAGAATAAGAACAATACAGCCAGAAAGTACAATCCTACCCTCAGTGATTTGAACAAAACGGCAGAAAGACAGGAGTTCATAGATCCTGAAAAGGGGCCGGAAAAGAAGGGCAGAAAGCACTAATCTTATTGAGGAAAAGGTGGTAAGCCGGATGAGATCTATAGATATTCTGGTAGAAGAGCATAAGTATATCAAAATGGTGCTTAAGGGGATAAGGAAACATTGTATTAGGATAGTACACGGCGGAGAGATTGACTTTGAACTCTTTTATAACATTATTGACTTTGTAAGAAACTATGCCGACAAGTATCATCATAAGAAGGAAGAAGACAGGCTTTTCAATATTATGGCAGAGCAGCTGGGACTTGGAGTTGAAAGCGGCCCGATAGCCGGGATGCTTGTGGAGCATGACCTTGGCAGGTCTCATATTTTGGATCTGGAAAATGCATTGAAGGAATGCGAAAAGGGCAATATGGATGCTAAGGTAGATATCATTGCAAATGCTATAGGCTATGAGAGGATGCTAATAAAGCACATAGACAAAGAAGACAATGCAATATACAAGCATGCGGAAAGGCGCTTGACCAAAGAGACTCTGGAAAAGCTGAATGAAGAGTTTGAAGCAGTGGAGAAGGATAATGAAAACATCGCGATAAGGAACAAGTACATAGAATTTGCAAAAGGTCTGGAGAATGGTATGTAATCAATAAAGGGCAGAACAACTGCCCTTTATCAATATTCAGTATAAATATTAGTATAGCCGTATACAAAATGATAATGACCATTGTCCAGAGTGGTTATGCATTGGTAGAAATGTATGTGGCCTCCTTCAATCTCAATATCAGGACTGGTCAGGATTGAGTAATAGTGTACATGGTCATCATCCTCAGAGGTATAACCGGACATATAATGGACATGCCCTTCGAAGTCGGGGTTTTTGGTGGTTACTCCGGAATATTCATGTGAGTGTGAGGCTGCCCTGGTAGTAGTACCGTTAAAATTATGTTTATGCAGTTCATCATACATGTTAATACACCCCCTCTCATCAGTATATGCAGCAGTCTTGTACTTGGATAGTGTTTTTTTAGGCAGCGTGTATCCGGTGTCTTTTTGCTTTGTATTTGAATAATCATTATTATTGATGTATCATAAGGATAAATAAATCGGTAAAATGGTGGGATACAAATGAAAGCAAGAATACTTGTTGTTGATGATGATATCAATATAGCTGATCTTATAAGACTGTACCTAGAAAAGGAGATGTACGAGGTAAAGACTGTATACTCCGGAAAAGCAGCCCTTGATGAGTTCCATATGTGGACTCCGGATCTTGTAGTTCTTGATATCATGCTGCCGGAGATGGATGGATATGAGATATGCAAACAGATAAGAAAGGCCAGCAATACTCCTATCATTATGCTTACTGCAAGGGGAGAAATCTTTGATAAAGTTCTTGGTCTGGAGCTGGGAGCGGATGATTATCTTGTAAAACCCTTTGAACCAAAAGAACTCACAGCCAGGGTCAAAGCGGTACTCAGAAGGACAATGGGCAATGACGGAACAACAGAAGAGGTTGTCTATCCTCAGCTGGTTATAAACAAAAGTGATTACAGCATTACATATCAGGGGAAAAAGGCAGATATACCCCCTAAGGAGCTGGAGCTTTTCTATTTTCTTGCAAGCCACCCCAATCAGGTCTTTACCAGGGAGCAGCTGCTGGAAAAGCTTTGGGGGTATGACTTTATGGGAGATTCCAGGACAGTGGATGTGCATGTTAAAAGGTTGAGGGAAAAGTTCAGCGACGAAGCGGGAAGATGGGAGATAAAGACTGTCTGGGGCGTTGGCTATAAATTTGAGGTGAGATGATGAAGAACAGTATACAGAAAAAATTATTCATCACCTATGGGATAGTAATAATGATCGGATTTGCGATACTGGCTTTGTCGCTTCTCAGAATGTTGGATATATATTTCATTGAAAACAGGAAAGAGCTTCTGTATGACCAGGGAAGAAAGGTGGCAAAGGAGGCTGCGGCTGTACTTTATATGGGAAGCCCCAACTTAGGGAGTTTGATAGAGGACCTGCAGATATTGGAAAAGTTCTTGGATGCGCATATATGGGTAGTAAATAAGGAAGGAACAGTAGTTGCTATTTCCGGAGCAAATGAAAAAAAGCTTCTGGGGGAAAAGCTCAAAGGAGAGATGATTGACACCCTTGCCATGGGAGAAAGCATAGAGGAGCGGGGCAGCTTCGGAGGTATGCTGAGTGAACCCTCGCTGACAGTCGGCTATCCGGTCTTTGTAAATAACAGGTTTTCCGGAGGGGTGCTGGTGCATGCGTCGCTGCAGGAGATAAACGATAGCCTCAGGGAAGTATACAGGCTGACTATGTGGGCTATCCTGATTTCTCTTGCTGTTGCATATGTGATCTTATATATACAAATAAGGAGAATTTCAGATCCACTGAGAGAAATAGGCGAAGCTGCGAAGGTAATTGCCGGGGGTGAATTTCAAAAGCGCCTGAATATCAATACAGGAGACGAAATCGAAGAATTGGGAAAAAGCTTCAATAACATGGCTGAGTCTTTGGAAAAAATTGAGGAAAATAGGCGGAACCTCATAGCCAACATATCCCATGATCTGCGCTCTCCTATGACCTCCATAAGGGGTTTTATTGAAGGCATCATAGACGGTACAATACCGGAGGAGAAAAAGGAGCACTATTTGAACATCGTATTGGAGGAAAGCAAAAGGCTCATCAAAATCATCAATGATCTGTTGGAGCTTAGCAATATGCAGCAAGGGAGCCTTGACATAAAAAAAGAAGCTTTTGAGCTTAACGAGACAATAAGAAGGAAGCTTATATCATATGAAAAAGGAATAACTGATAAGAAGCTTGAGGTGACCTTCAG
>JAWLHF010000045.1:18858-25579 GCA_041690515.1 Clostridiaceae bacterium
TCTGGAATAATAATAGATAATCAGGGGCACATAGTGACAAACAACCACGTGGTGGATGGTGCAGCTGGCATAGCAGTAATACTAAACGACGGTAAAGAACTGGAGGCTACAGTAGTAGGTCGTGACCCACAGACCGATCTGGCGGTGATAAAAGTTGATCCCTCTGGATTGGTGCCTGCCGAGCTTGGAGATTCTTCAAAGCTTGAGGTAGGAGAACTGGCAGTAGCAATAGGAAGTCCGATGGGTACAGAATATGCAGGCTCGGTAACAGCAGGAATCATAAGCGGTCTTAACAGAAAGGTAAGTGTAGGCGATAATTCAATAAAGCTTATCCAGACTGATGCAGCTATAAATCCCGGAAACAGCGGAGGAGCATTGGTAAATAGTGAAGGTAAGGTCATAGGCATCAATACTATAAAATTCGCCGAGACCACAGTTGAGGGCATGGGATTTGCAATACCGATAAATGAAGCTAATCCAATAATACAGGAGATAATAAAGAACAAGAAGGTAGCACGACCATATCTGGGTATAAGCGGACAGACTATAGACAAGGAAATTGCAGAAAGAAACAATGTACCCCAAGGGGTTTATGTAAGCTATGTTGTAGTTAACAGCGGGGCAGACAGAACGGGGATCAAGAGAGGCGATATAATTACAAAGCTGGATGGCAAGAGGATCAATACAATAGAAGAATTGATAGAACAGATAAAGCAGCATAAGGTAGGAGATATAGTTCAGGTTGAAATATACGACCAGCTTAATGAGTACAAAACGGTTTCTGTAAGGCTCCATGAAAGTGCTGAATAGAATGTGAGAGACAGGCAACTGTCTCTTCTTCAATTGTTTGTAGGGGTGCGCATTGCGCTTCCGTCTATTTTATTAAGTGTAAATAAGCAGGAGCTTAACAAATTGGCAACAAGCTTAACTTGTTTTATAGATAGTTTGTTATAAACATGAGGAGATAAGAAATGAAATACGAAGGAAGCATATACAGGCCTCCAAGCGAGGCACAAAGTTTGATAATACAGGCTACAATAGGCTGTTCCCATAACAAATGCACCTTCTGCAGCATGTATAAGGATAAAAAATTCCGAATCAGGAATGTGGAAGAAGTACTTGCAGATGTTGAAGAGGGCAAGAGGCATT
This sequence comes from Clostridiaceae bacterium, assembly GCA_041690515.1. Lineage (GTDB taxonomy): Bacteria > Bacillota > Clostridia > Lutisporales > Lutisporaceae > BRH-c25. The sequence goes on from JAWLHF010000045.1 coordinate 20,008, forward strand.
TAAGGCAGGTGAAAAGGATCTTTCTAGCTGACGGAAACGCCCTTGCGATGAAAACCAATGATCTGAAGGACATTCTGAAGAGAATCCATGAGATAATGCCCGAGTGCGAAAGAATAGGTATATACAGCAGTCCCAAGGACATACTCCATAAATCCGATGAAGAGCTAAGGGAATTGAAGGAGCTGGGACTAGGTATTGCATATATGGGCTTGGAATCTGGGAGTGATGTCATACTAAAAAACATCAGGAAGGGTGTTACAGCATCGGAGATGATTGAAGCGGGAAGGAAAGTCATAAAGTCAGGCATTAAGCTGTCCATAACACTGATTTCGGGATTGGGAGGCAGGAAGCTATTGAAGGAGCATGCCCTGGAATCTGCAAGGGTCATAAATGACATAGATCCTCATTACCTGGGACTTCTCACTTTGCTGGTAGAGCAGGGTGCCGAAATGAAAACACAGATAGAAAAAGGAGAATTGGAACTGCTGAATCCTAGGGAAGTTGTGGAGGAGACAAGGCTGCTTCTTGAGAATCTGGAATTGAGCCAGTGTATTTTTAGAAGCAACCACGCATCCAATTATTTTGCTTTAGCAGGCACTTTACCTCAGGATAAACAAAGACTTCTTCGGGAAATCGAAGAAGTCCGGAAATATGAATTTGATTTTAGGGATGAGTATTTCAGAAGATTATAACGGACGGAAGATAATCATCACTTTTATATGAACTGGTTCTTAACAAGCTTATTATAAGCTTTGCGTATTTTGAATGGGTTCAACCTGCTGGGCTTTATAACGGTTTGTACCCCATACACCTATAATAATAATGACACCTCCCACAATCTGATACCAGTATAGTGATTCATGCCTGATAATCACACCTGCCAACATGGATACTACAGTGGTTAGATTGGAAAAAACCGTGGAGATAGAAGCCGGAAGTTTTGACAGCATGTAGTTCAACATGAAGAAAGCACATACCGAGGAAAGAGTACCAAGGTATAATATTGGTACAATATTTTGGATTTTTCCTACAGAAGCCATATATACTCCCAATTGACCGTATATTATTCCGGAGACAACAGCGCACATACTGAACACTATTGCACCTGCCCACATCATGGTGAAGGTTATTTCTACTGGTGTGAATTCTGTAGAGAGCTTTCTGGACAGTATATTGTAAATACTGCCGGATAGCACTGCACCGAACAGAGCAAATATACCTGCAGTATGGCTTGATTCTCCTGAGCCTCCTGACATTGTGACAATGAATATGACACCTGCTACCGAAGCCAGTATAAACAGGACTTGTGTCTTACCGGGCCTTTCCTTTAGGAATATCACGGCAAAGATGGTGACAACAATAGGAATCAAAGCAATCATTATTCCTGCCTCTGAAGAGGATGTAAGCTTAATGCCTATTGTTTCAAAGATAAAATATGCAATAGGCTGGAAAAAAGACAACAGGTAAAGCCCCTTTAGAGGTTTGTCCTTATAGCTAAGCTTGATAATGCCTGTCAGCCATAGAACAGTAAGCACAAAGGCTGCCAGAAGGAATCTGCAGGACAAGAGCAGAAGAGTAGGCAGCCCATCCAAAGCCTGCTTGGTGAATAAAAAAGACAGCCCAAATATTAGTGCGACGCAGAATCCGGCCAGATATGGCAGATATGACTCGTATTTTCTCATGATAACACCCCTATATATGTCGTGAAAATGAATATACATACATCATATCAGGGATTGTGAAATGTGTCTAGAAGGCTTTAGTATTAGGGATATTCATATTGTCGATAATTTGAAAGAATTGTAAAAATATTCGTTATGCAGGAAGGAATTACAATTTATTGGTAGAATATATATAATTAGTAAGTTAAGCGTCTGATCTTTCGAGAGGGGTGATGCTGTGGGATTATTGGGTAAGGATGTTGCGAGAACAAGATATGTTGGACAAGTATATGGCGACCAGCTGAGCAGCTTTAAGAAAGAAAAGAATACACTACAAAGGATCACTTCCAAATGTGAGAACTGCAGCGGTAATGATTATTACAGTATTTACGAGAATTCCAGACTTTTCCGGGTTTTGAACATAGCACTGGTACAGTGCGATATAGGATATTATTTCAGCTGTCCGGAATGCAACTGGGGGTTTAAGCTTGAGTTGGAAGAATTTAAGGTACTGGAAAAGATAGCACAGATCAACTCGAAATATCTTGAGGGTCTGATATCAAAATCCGAATTTGAAAATAATATAAGGAATATTTATGCATAAAGGGCCGTAGGGTCCTTTTTTCTTTATAGCGAACATGAATATAAGAACATCAAAAACAAATAATATTAGATATAAAATACATTTCTGCATTAGTTTTTACTGATGGATTAGGAGGTTTCTATAGCAAGAGCACCAGCCCATATACTAATGGAGGCGATACATTGGAAATAAACAGAACAGAGGCGTTTACACACTGGACCGATTGGAAGAATACTCTAAGCAAGGCTGTGAATTTTGGTGAGTCGGTTGGAATGTCAGAGAATACTATTGAGAATATTGCTGTGAAGGTAGGCAATGTGCTTTCTGCCAGAGTAGACCCTGAAAACAGGGAGCAGCGTTTGCTGCAAGAGCTGTGGAAGGTAGGGGATGACAGCGACAGAAAGGTTTTAGCCAAGCTTATAGTAAAAATGGTGCAAACAGATGTAAAGCAGTGACAGCAATCAGTCACTGCTTCATGTTTTATTTTTGCGGATATTTGAAAGTCCCGATCCAAGTCCGGTGCCCGCTAAGGAGGCTCCGACAGCAGCTGCCGCATATACCAGATTAATGAGCGCCGTACCCGGTTCTTTAAGTGAGTATATAAGCACCAACGCTACAGCCGCAGTACTGAGGCATATCCCATATTTCCACTCCATACCATGGCCTGTAAGACCAAAAGCAGTACCCAATACCAGATAAGCCACTATAACGATCAATATTGAGAAAAGTCTCTCCTTAAAGGATATTACATCAGAAAATACAAAATTGAATACCAGAAAAAAGCCTGGCAATAGTCCTGTAATAAATGAAATGACAAGCCAAAAACTTCTTTTCAACATATCAGCCCCTTCAAAAAGTAATGATAACACTTCTCTTAGGATTATATTATTTAATAGTTTGCTAGATATAACAGGATATAATACGTTAATTATATATCATAATTATACAATACTTTTCAAATACATGCTGCTAATTGTAAAAAGAACCTATTATGTAATAAAGCATAGAAAATTGAAATCTTTTATACATTGACACCAAGGGCTTTAAAGCTTATAATAAAATAGCTAAATGCATCACGTAATTTAGCTATTTGAAAAGTTAACAATCTTGGTCGTGCTAGACGGGGAGACTGCGGTGCCCTGTAACCTGCAATCCGCAATAGCAGGGTTGAATTCCTTTGCTGAGGCGCTCGCCTGTAAGGACTGCCCCAGGTAAGTGGTGTTGATGATTGGGTCCTGCGCAACGGAAATTCATGAACCCCGCCAGGTCCGGAAGGAAGCAACGGTAAGTGAACCCTTTCGTGTGCCGCAGGGTTGCCTGATTGGAGCTAACTGCCCGGGTAACGCTCGTAGGTGTGCGTCGAAGGAAGGTGCACGGCCATATATTAAAAAACTTGTATAAAGCAAGTTTTTTTGTTTTTTGACAATACATTGACTAAAGAGGTTATTGCACTAGGACAAAAGACCTAACAAATAGGACTAACGTCTTAAATAAATGAATAAATTGACAATACTATCCCGCTAATTGATATAATAAAATAGGACGCAGTGTCGTATTTTGTTAGAAAGAGGAGGGATGCCGGCTTATGAGAAGAATCAGCTTTAAGATGAGAATACTATTGTATTTATTGATAGTTTCAATACTTCCATTTGCAGTATCCTGGACTCTTATTTATAAAACATATGACAGAGAAATGCAGCAGGATTTTAAAAACTTCAATTACATGTATGTACAAAATCAGATTCATAAAATAGATCAGCTGTTTGAACAGCAAGAGATTGAGTTAAAATCCATTGCACAAGCGTTTAGCCATTTAGGACAGGAGAATACTGATTTTTATGGTTTTTTACGAGATCAAAAAAGCGTGAATAAATACTATATGAATCTTTATATAATCATGCCCGATGGAACAGTTCACACTGACGATTTGAGTACTAACAAGCCTGATATTGATTATTCAAGTCTTCACAGCTATACCAATGCAAAGAAAGCTCAGGAGCTGGTATGGCTGGAGCCGTATACGGATCCTATAAGCGGCCTGAGATGCATAGGTATGTCTATACCTTTACTGGATAATTATGGTAATGCATCGGGGGTGCTGGTAGGAAATATTTCCCTAAAGTCTTTCGGAGACAAGCTGTTAAATGCAAAATACATGCCCAATACAGAGATGTTTTTTATCAATCCGGCAGGTTATGTGAAATTTCACAGCGGCAGTAAATATAGTGAAACAGTTAATGTTAAGGATTCATCTTTTATACTTAATCCTGTAGCTGAAACAGTGCTAAAACTCGATGAAGGCTACAGGGAGTTCAGCTATTTGGACAGTGATTGGAGCTGCAGTTTCTCTGTGATAAATTCAAGCGGATGGAAGGTATTGGCGCTGATAAATGCCGATGATATACACAGGACATTCAGTGCAATCAACAGAAGAACGGACAGTACCATTATCCTGCTGGGTCTAATCTGCATTTTTACAGGGCTTATTGCCTCGCTTTTTTTGTCAAAGTCAATAACAACACCGCTTATAGAGTTGAAGGAAGGGGTCAAGTCGATAACTGCAGGAAACCTGGACAGGCGGATTGAGATAAAAAGCAGGGATGAAATAAGAGAGGTAGCTGATGCCTTTAATGAAATGGCAGGAAATCTTAAGAGTACATATTCAAATCTGATAAAAAGAACAAATGAACTTTATTTCAACAACGAAGAGCTGCAGAATACCAATATGGAACTGCAAGCTTCCTATGGCCAGCTGGAAGCTGCAATGAGCCAGCTTAATGAAGCTGATACACAGCTTAGAAAGAAGTATAATGAACTGCAGACTTTGAACAGAATAAGTAATGCTGTGGCATCTACAATGGATTTGAACAACATGCTTATCACTGTCGTCAACCATGCAGTTGAAATAACTGAGGCCCTTGTCTGCGCAATCAGACTTATAGACGAGATAGATCCGAACAAGCTGGAGCTTAAGGCATTAAAGGGTATAAGGACTGAGAAATATGACAGAAGCAGTATTGATATAAGGGATGACATAGCGGGACAAGCTATAAAGGAAAAGCGCACTATTGTTCTGAAACTCAGTGAGAACAATATTCCACACAGCTATTATATTGAATTATACAAGAAGGACGAGGCCAAATGTGTTGTGTTTGCCCCAATCATGGTAAAGTATAAAGCAATTGGCGTTATGTGTATTACCTTAAGGAGGGAACCGAAGGATGAGCTTATAGAGCTTATAAACTCACTTTCAAACAACATTGCAATAGCAATAGACAATGCCAAAGCCTACGAGTCACTGAAGCAGTCATATCTAAAGACTGTACAG
>JAWLHF010000046.1:0-25047 GCA_041690515.1 Clostridiaceae bacterium
CGGTTGGCGGATTTTTCAACGTGTCTTTAGACACAGCCAGTAATATGCCCTTATAGGGCTGAGCAAACTACCCGTTTAACGGGTAGTCATGATTTTTTTTGAAGTGGAGTCTGAAAGGTCAGAATTTGTTTTACAAGAGTGACTATTTTCACACAATGTGACGATAGATAGTAATTAAAAACAATTATAATCAAGATAAGTCGAAAAATCTCATGTATTGCGAACGAAAAACCGTGGAATTTCAAGGGGTTGAGAGGATTTTTTGTTTTTGCATTGAATATGAGAGATGATAAACAAAAAGTGAAAATCAGACAAATATACAATAAATCTACACACTCACGTCCAAATCCATTCTTTATACTTCGTTTCGTTAATAATGTAAATTATTCATTTGATGATAACCTTCAATGTTCCATGTATTTATTATAATTTTTGACTATTCTCTAATGACGGTTTACATAGAAGCTTTTATAAAGCAGGGGGGTATATGCATATGCATGATGATTTGATAGTAAAAGGGGGAAGAGAAATGAAGCAAGATGATGCTTGTTAGTGGGGTTGGTTTACTGACAGAGTTAATTTTGAAAGGAGAGGTATGTTTGAGACAATTTAAGAAATGCATAAGTATGGTTTTGGTTTTTGTACTGATAATCGCCAGTGTATCCGGAGTACAGACTACGGTTGTTCATGGAGCTGCTTCGGATTTGTTCTTTTCAGAATATATTGAAGGTTCCAGCTTTAATAAAATACTGGAAATATATAATGGCACAGGTAGTGCGGCTGATCTATCCGAATATACGGTTGAGCTGTACTCAAATGGGGCAGATGAAGCCACTTATTCAATTGGATTAAGCGGTACACTTGAGAATAAAGATGTTTATATAATTGCAAATAATGCAGTAGCAGAAGTCATAAAAGGCCAAGAGGATTTAGTTGATTTATACAGTGCTGGGGTTGCCAATTTTAACGGTGATGATGCAGTAGTCTTAAAAAGGGATGGAGCAGTTATCGACTCAATAGGGCAGGTAGGTTTCAGACCGCAAAATCCTGCAAAATGGGGAAGCGGCAGTACATCCACATTGGATTGTACATTAGTTAGAAAAAGCTCGGTAGTTCAAGGGGATTCAAATGATAAAGATGAATTCGACCCCTCTGATGAATGGATTGGTTATCCCAAGGACTATTTTGACGATCTTGGCATCCATCATATGGATGGCTCAGGAGGAGGGACAGATCCGGAAAAAGTTTCAAGTGTAACAGCAGAACCAAGGCCGGGCCGGGTAGAACGGGGAACAGAGGTTTCATTGTTTACAGCCACTGAAGAGGCCACGGTGTATTATACTGTCTACTATGCTGCTTATGCACCTGATTATCCGGATGCAGGCTTTCAGGTATTTAATGAGAATGAGCCAATAATAGTGAATGAGCCGCTGACAATAAAAGCATATGCCGCTAAGGAGGGTTTGGAGGATAGCGACATCTCAGAGTTTGAATACACATTGGTGGAGGAAGCACAGAAAACAAGCATAGCTGAAGCTAAAGAACTCATTTTGGGGACAAAGGTTTTGGTTGAGGGGAAAGTTAATACGGTTCCTGGAAGCTTTGGAACACAGTCCTTCTATATTCAGGATGAAACCGCAGGAGCACTTGTTTTCACAAGTTCACTGGATAGTGTACCGGTGATAGGGAATACAGTCAGAGTAGAAGGTAAAACTGATGAGTATAATGGGAAATTTGAAATTGTACCTGAAAAAATCCAGATCATTGATAACGGAACTATAGAACCTGATGCAAAGACTGTCTCTCTATCCGGTGTGAATGAAGAGAATGAAGGTCTTCTTATAAAACTTAGAGCAGCCGAGATAATTGATATATCCTCTGACAGTTATAAAAGTGTATATATAACAGTGCAGGATGGAATCAATGAGGCCACAGTCAAACTGGACAATAGAACCGGAGAGACTTCGGAGGATGTGACAGTAAAAATAGGTGAGTATATTGATGTTACAGGTGTTGTAGAACAGAGCAAAGCCAGTCCTGCAGAATACAGGGTTATGATCAGGAGTCTGGAGGATGTTGATACTGCTGAAGTCATAAGCATCTCTGCAGCAAGAGCTTTGCCTGAGGATTCAAATGTTGTGATACAGGGTGTTGTGACAAGCAAACCCGGAAGCTTCGGACAGAAATCCTTCTATATCCAGGATTCAACATCGGGAGCGTTGGTATTTACAAATACCATTGACTCAGCAGTTACAAGGGGCAGTAGATTGCTGATAACAGGGAAGACAGACACATATGCAGGCAAATTTGAGATTGTGCCTTCTGGGGTTGAGATACTGAGTGAGGAATCAAAGGAACCTGATCCTAAAGTCATAAGCATTGCAGGTATAGAGGAAGGAAATGAAGCTGTACTTGTAAGACTTGAAGATGTGAAAGTAAACAGTATTACAGGAGATAGCTATTACAATGCAGCTATAACCATATCTAAAGGGAATGAAGCTGGAACATTACGTTTGGATAGCAGAACAGGATATTCTTACAATGATCTTATTGTAAAAGAAGGAGATATTGTCCATATTACGGGTATTGTTGAGCAAGGCAGGGAAACACCTGCAGAATACAGGGTTGCATTAAGGGATTTGGATGATATTGAAGCATCTGAGAACGATGACAAAGAAGCTCCTGTTATCATACATACTGCCTTAACTGATGGAAATATCAACACAGATCTTGCAATAAGCGCTGAAGTAACCGACAACATACAGATTGCAAGTGTAAAGCTGCATTATAGAATTAAGGGGAGCGGCGAATACAATATTATTGATATGTCCGGTGTAAATAATCTGTACTCAGCAGCCATACCAAAGGCTCAATTATCAATAAGCGGTATTGAGTATTATATTGAAGCTTTTGATGGGATCAATAGTACTACATCACCGGATAACATCGCTTTTCCTTATGAAGTGAATATTTCTGATGATGATATAGTTGGACCGGAGATAACAAATGTGATACCGGCAAACAATGCTGTACTGTCGGATACCGAAGTAAGACCGGAAATAATTATATCTTACATCGACAATTCAGGTATTGACACAAATAATATAAAGCTTCTGGTTGATGGATTAGATGTTACTGATAAAGCGATCATACAACAAGAAGGGATCTATTATAAGCCCAGTCAGGATCTACTCCTTGGGAAGCATAACGCTTCAGTAGAAATAAAGGATGTATTGGGAAACAAAACTGAATACCATTGGACATTCAATATAGGGGAGACAGAGTACAACCATTATTACGGACAGCTTCACTCCCATACCGGAGAAATATCTGACGGGCAGGGTACTCTTGATCAGGCTTATACCTGGGCAAGGGACAATGGAAAGGCGGATTTCTTTGCAGTAACAGATCACTCAAATTGGTTTGAAAATGACATGGATAATGAGGATATTACAGATATTAGCCAGTCCACCAGTACAAAATGGAAGCTCATGAATTCAAAGGCGGATCAATACAATGAGGATGGAATGTTTGTAGCAATAGCAGGGTATGAGATGACTTGGAGCGGAAGTACAGGAGGCTGGGGGCATATAAACACCTTCAATACACCATGGTTCGCTTCAAGGAGTAACAGCAGCATGGACCTGCCGGCGTACTATGAGAAAATTGCCTCAGATAGTGACTCAATATCACAGTTCAACCATCCGGGCAAAACCTTTGGAGATTTTGCTGATTTCGGCTTCTACAGCCAAGCAGTAGATAATGTGGTGAAGCTGATTGAGGTGGGGAACGGAGAAGGCCCGGTGCACGAAAAAGGATATTTCCCAAGCTATGAGTATTATACCAGGGCTCTTGACAAAGGGTGGCACGTAGCGCCTTCAAACAATCAGGACAATCATAAGGCAGGCTGGATCACTTCCAATGATGCCAGAACAGTAGTGCTTTCTGAGGAATTAACAAGGGAAAGCATTTATGAAGCCATAAGAAGCTTAAGGGTATATTCCACAGAGGATAAGAATATGGAAGTCATGTACAAGGTAAATGACTGTGTAATGGGCTCAATACTTGATACACCGGAAAAGCTGGATATATACATCAGTGTCAAGGACCCGGATGAAGAGGATGTAATAGATAAGATATCCATCATTTCAAATGGGGGCGTTGAGGTAGCATCGAAGGCCTTCGATGATAATGAAGCATTATGGGAACTGGAGCTGGATCCACAGTATAGTTACTATTACATCAGGGTAGATCAGGAAGACCGGGATATTGCTGTTACATCACCGGTATGGACAGATGAAGTTGTGCCGGTAGGGATATCCAAAGTTGAAGTATCGCAGGATCCTCAGATTGTAAACAACCCTGTAGAAATAAGTGCTACAGTTTACAATAACGGAATGAGCCCATTGGAGAATGTCAAAGTAGAGTTCTACAAGGATTCTATCGAGGCAGGAAACAAGATAGGAGAAGGTGTTGTTGATTCTATTGGGGTAGGTGCTGAAGGAAAAGCATCCATTGAATGGACATCAGATAAGGTTGGACAGTACAATCTATATGCTCAAACAACAATAAGCATATCAGGAGTGGAAAAAGTATTTTCAGCCAGTACCACAGCAGCTTTTGCAAATCTTGAGGATGTGACCAAAATTGTGTTGGATAGGGCTCATTACAATGCATATATAAGCGGTGATTACGCTGATAAGGATATGACATTGAGAGAAATATTCAAGGAAAGGAAGTATATGCTGGTAGAAAATAATGATGAATTGACCGCAGCAGACCTTGAAAATGCCAAGCTTTTGATTATTACAGATCCTCAAAGCACAGACAAGTCGGATACTCTCAAAAAGTCTGTATTTACAGATGCTGAGGTGGCTGCTATAAAAGGATACATGAACAATGGCGGTTCGCTTATCATATGTTCCAAGGCTGATTACAAGGATGGTACAGGCGAATACAGCAATGGAGCACAGCTCAATAAGATACTTGAAGCAATAGGAACCAATCTCAGAGTCAATGATGATGAAGTGGTAGATGATGTCAGCAACGGAGGACAGTCATACAGACTATACTTCGACAGATACACTTCTGACAAGTATGGCTTGACTGATAATATACCGGAAGGAACCACATATAGTTTCTACAGCGGATGCTCCGTAATACTGAAGGATGGAGGAGACGAAGAAGCAGTAGATTGGCTTGTAAAAGGCCATGAAACTACCGGGACATTTGATTCGGATGAGCACGGAGACCATACTCCTGTTCAGCAAGGGAATGTCAATGCAATAGGTGCAGAACTGATGAGCAACAATGCCAAAATCATTGTTGCCGGGACTATATTCTTCTCTGACTTTGAAACAGAATCCGGTGATGATGCATATTCAAACAAACAGATTACTGAAAATATCCTGGATTGGATGATTCCAGCCGAGGAGGTTGAAGTAAAGACCATTGCGGAAGTGAGAGCAGACAAAAATAATGATGGTATACCGGATAATATGGGAAAGAGGTTTGCTGTGGAAGGAAGGGTAACGTCCCAATCGGAAGCTGTAATACCGAAGAACGCTTTCTTTGAAGTAATATATGTCCAGGATGAGACAGGAGGAATAACGGTATTTGGGGTATCAACAACACCGTTGCCCCTCGGAACCAAGGTTAGGATAACGGGGGTTGTGGACCAATATGACGGAGATGCGGAGCTTTCCGTCGAAAATGAGACAAATGATGTAATCATTCTGAGTGATGATATCCAATTAGTCGAACCTATGTTAATGAATACCGGTAACAGTATGATTGAACAGAACGAAGGATGGCTCGTAAAGGTGCAAGGTATAGTAACCAGGATGACAGAGAACTCCCTGTATCTTGATGACGGCTCAGGTGAAGCCCGAGTGTATGTCAACGGATATATAAGTGACGGAACAGACAATGAAGAGATGAGGGGTAAATGGGATCCGAAAATCAAGGTTAATGATACAGTAAGTGCTATAGGACTGGCTTCAGAGGACCCTGAAGGGCACAGGCTTAGGGTAAGGAACACTGCAGAGATTGTAAGGTTGGGCTCTGCCGTAACAGGCGTTATACTGGACAAAACAGAAGCTGCAATAAATGTGAATGAGAGCGTTGCACTGACAGCAACAGTTCAGCCGGAAGATGCGTTTAACAGAAAAGTAAGCTGGTCATCAAGCGACTCAAGTATTGCTTCTGTGGTAAACGGTGTAGTAACGGGAGTAAGTGCTGGAACGGCTGTGATTACTGTATCCACGGAAGAAGGGGACTATAAGGCTGCCTGTGAGGTGACAGTAGAGGGTGTGCAAGCTGAATATACACTTTCTATTGGAAATGAAAACACAGGTGGAGCTGGCAGGACGAGGGAAATCACAATAGGCGGAACCGGAGCAGACAGCCTTGACGGTAAGTATATTGTTGTACAGTTCACTGAAGGAGAAGGAACAGATGCCAAAGTTTCGGTGATTATGATATCCCTAACAGACAATAAGGCAATTATATCTTATCAGAATACAGGAACGGCTGTTGAGGTTTGGCTTACAAGCGGCATGCCGAATCTTACAGAGCAAGACATGGGTGTGGAGGTTTATGCCCATGGGGCTGCAATCAATTAATCCGGAAAGAGGAGGAGAGACATGTTAAAAAGGATTCTTACGATTATGACTGTACTATTGGTATGTCTGACACTGCTCCCTCTTCCGGCTGCAGCGTCAAGCAGAAGTATAGCTGCAGTGTATGCAGAAGGAGTTGTAGCAGTGAGCGGCGCAGGCTTTACAAGTGGTGTGAGTTATACAGTCAGGGTGGTGGATAGAGCACAATCCATTATCAAGGCAATGGGACAGACTACCGCTGATGGAAGTGGAGGAATTGTTGCTTATATCACAATAGGGAACCCAGGGGTGCTTTCAAACTATGAAGTATATGTAAATAATCCCGATGGTACTTGTGCAGGGACAGTCAAGCAGATTACCTTACTGTACACAGCAACAATAAAGGCAGGCATCGGAGGTACAATACAGGTGGGTAATAATGGTACCCCGACAGATATTTTGATCGGAAGTTACGCAGCCGGTGAAATAATCAAGCTGCAGGCCAATGCAAACAGCGGATATAAATTCAAAGGCTGGCTATCCAACAATGGCACATTCACAGATGCTGACAATGCATCCACAACCTTTAAAATGCCATCTGGCAATACTGTCATAACTGCCAATTTTGTGCGTATCAGTACTGGCAGTACAGACAAAGATGAGAGAGACAGAAAAAGAAAGCCGAAAAAACCTGCTATACTGGATGATACAACCGGTGGCTCAACGGATGGCCAGTCTAATGTTGTGGCTGTAGATGCTGGGGCAATAGATGTATCGCATAGCGATAATGCCTCATCAATAACAGTCCGTGCAGATGCAATAGCAGCAGCCGCACAAATGTCGCTGCAGCAGGCAGCATCGGTTGATAATGGAACTGCAATAATTGGACTCAATTCGCAAATACCTGCAAATATCAGTGAAGTGGTAATTGCACTTCCTGGTTCGGCTGTAACTCATCTGGCACAGAACAGAGTTGCTTTGCAGATTAGCTTAGGATTCGTCTCTATCCGGTTATCCCCTGAAGTGCTTGGAAGTCTGCCGAATGGAGAGAATGTGAGATTGACCATAAGAAGAGCCGATCCTGAAAAAGAGTTAGATGAATTACCTGTTGGAATGAATCCTGTTGAAAAAGGCGTAGAATTGGATTTCGGTCTGGGCGGCGGTAATACAGGAGGCAGTATTATAATTGATATTTCCATAGAGTCTGATGCTGACAGAGATCTAATAGGGCTATATCACTACAATGAGTCAACCGGAGAGCTGGCTTTTATCGGAGGCAGAATAGTGGATGGTATGCTGCGGGGAGTGACCGGTCATAACAGCAAGTACTTTGTATTGGAGTATCATAAACAATTTGATGATACCAAGGCGAATTCATGGTACAGCCGATATGTTGATTCCATGGCAGCAAAGCATGTTCTGAGCGGATATCCTGACAACACATTCAGAGGTATGGCAAATATGACGAGAGGTGAATTTGCTGTTGCGCTGGCAAATGTGCTTGGCTTGAAGAATACTTCATACAAAGGTGTGTTTGACGATATCAAGGACAGTGACTACTATGCCGGAGCGTTACAAAGCCTGTATGAAGCTGGAATAATGAAAGGTATAGGCGACAATTCCTTCATGCCCAAAGAAGGCATTACCAGAGAGGAGATATTTGCTATAATCGGACGCATATCCGGGGCAAATGCAGATATAAAGCAAATCCAAAGCTATGAGGATTTGGAAGAGCTGTCAGAATGGGCTGCTGATGGAGCTGCGAAAGCCGTGGTAGATAGAATCATAATAGGGGAAGGCAACAGGCTGAATCCTAAGGCAAAGCTTTCGAGATATGAAGCTGCGGCAATTCTCTACAGACTGTTCAATAAATAACAAGAAATGCGGGTTGTGGAGTTCTTTCTTCAACCCGCATTTTACTTAAAAAACTATTTATAGGTCCAACCCTACAGCGCCAATAACTGACTAAAGAATAACACAGCTAAGGCATTGATTTGTCTTATCTTGAACATATGGCGCTTCATATGTCAAAAATTCCTTCCCCTTGTCTAAAAGTTTTTCAATACCAGCCACTTAACCTGACAAATTATTCAGAACCCTTGTGCTAGAATTCTTATACGGCAATGTAGAAAAATGTGATGCAGTCGCATCATTCTACAAATACAACTAAAGAAAACAATTAGGTGGTGGCTGAATTGGCAACAATATCTAATCAAAGTGTTACAAATAAGCATGGAAAACTTAAGCATGCCATGAACCTTTTCATAAACGGCAATTTAAAATTGTATATGTTATTGGGGATTATAGGTATGTTACTGGGCAGAGCTGTCATATTAGAATTTCTAAATCCCTTCTGCACTGCTTTTCTGGCAGCTGCTGTGATTCAGGAACTAAACCTGTTTGTAGTAGGGACAAGCATTATGCTTGGAGTGGTGAGTGTCGGGGAGAAGGGGATACTTCTTAAATATCTGTTTTCTGCCATAGTTGTCATTATACTTTACTTAGTGACTCATAAGCTAAAAGCTGCAAAAAAGTTAACATTGTCAGCGGGCGCAGCTTTAGCTAACCTTGCGGCGGGATACCTTATATTTTATGTTAGGGATTATTATCTTTATGATTTGTTAATGGTGATAATTGAATCAATTCTGATTGCCATACTCATATACATATACGATTGCGGGATTCCGATTATCAAGAATTATAAGAACCGTAGAATGCTGTCTGCTGAAGAGGTTGTAGCAATTACTGTGCTTGCAGCGTTCTGCTTCGTTGGAACAGATTTTCATGTGGCAGGGCTTTCAACCAGAAATATATTTATCATCTTCATAGTTATGGTTTTTGCATATCTGGGCAACTCAGGCACAGGTGCTGCAGTGGGTACCATAATGGGGGTGGTTCAATCCTTATCCGGCTCAATTCTCCCATCTGCAATAGGGGTGTACGGACTCTGCGGCATGATGTGCGGATTGTTGAAGAATCTTGGCCGCTATGGCTGTCCCCTTGGCTTTATCATAAGCAATGCCCTTATGACCTTTTATATCAACGGTTCTACGGAGGTACTCATAAGATTTTATGAGATATTTGCTGCTTCAATACTGTTTGCATTTCTTCCCTCAGGATTGTTGAAAAAACTGTCAGGCTACAGAACAGTTATTGCGGGGGAGTATCTGAAGGAAAGGTCATATGGCCTGAGGGTCAAGGAACACACAATTGAAAAGCTTTCTGAGCTTTCAGGAGTATACAAATCCCTTGCAGAAACTTTGCAGGATACGGTACAGGATACAGGCTACTTTTCGCATACCGACACGGCTTACATAATAGACCAGGTAGTGGGGGAGATTTGCTCCGGCTGCGGACTTTGCAGCAGCTGCTGGAAAAGGGACTTTTACAAGAGCTATCAGCATCTTTTTAACATGCTTACCATTATTGAGAACGGAGGAGATCCAAAGAAAAACGAAAGTTTCAAGGTTATCAAGGAGCGATGCTTGAAGCCGGAGAAAATATTGGAAGGACTGAAGTACTATTATGACATGTATAGAAATAGTCTTGGCTGGAGGAAGAAAATGAATGAAAGCAGATTGCTTGTAAGCGATCAGCTGAAGGAGGTATCTGCTGTGGTATCCGATCTGGCTTTGAGGATTGACATGGATGTGGATTTTGACAGAGATATGGAGGAGCTTATTATGGTAGGGCTGGACAATGAAGGAGTGAGGGTCAAGGATGTGATAGTAGCGAAATCAGGAAATGGGCTGGACATTGATATAAGAATGGACAGCTGTGGAGGGAAGCGTGAATGTATGAAAAGTATCATACCAACAGTAAACAAAATAACCGGCAGGAAATTCAATAAAAAGGACATGAACTGTGATTTGATACACAGTAGCATTTGCAGTATAAAACTGAAGGAAGCCCATCGTTACCAAGTTGCTACGGGTATTTCCAGGATGAACAAATCAGGAAGCATATCGGGAGACAACTATTCCTTTATAGAACTAAAGGACGGGAAGTTCCTGCTGGCTCTTAGTGACGGGATGGGGACAGGCCCCAAGGCTGCATTGGAAAGTAACATAACTATTACTTTGCTGGAGAAATTTCTCTATGCAGGGTTTGACAAGGATGTGGCATTGAAGGCAATTAACTCTTTGATGCTTTTGAAGTCAAATGAGGAGACCTACTCCACAATAGATATGACAGTAATAAACCAGTATACCGGAGAAGTAGAGTTTGTAAAGGTTGGTGCAGTCTCGACCTTCATAAAGTATGCCGACAGTGTGCAGATCATTCGTACAGGATCGCTTCCTGTAGGAATATTGAGCAGTATAGATGTGGAGCTGGTACAAAGGAAGCTAAAGGATGGGGATTTTGTTGTCATGGTCACAGATGGCGTACTTGACTGCAACAAGGGCATAGTGGACAAAGAAAAGTGGCTTGCAGAACTGATTGAAGGTATCAGCACAAGGAATCCCCAGAGACTGGCAGAGGAAATAATGCAAAGCTGTCTGGAGGTAAACGGCGGAGAGGCTCCAGATGATATGACGGTTATGGCTGCTAAGATATGGGAGACAATGTAATGAAATTCTGAATATAAATCTCCTTTTTTGGAAAAAATATGAAAAGACTTGCTTTGAACCTAGAAGTACTCTATAGCGAGAATGCCTGGCGGATGCCACGCATGACAGCATAGTTCATAGAACTTCTATCTTAATTTATCAATATTCCAAAAAAAGGAGGTGTTTTTATGACTACAATGATTGAAAGCGGTGAAATAAAACAAATAATTGTTATCACAGATGGCAGATCAAATATGGGAATCAATCCTGTTGAAGCTGCAAAAAGAGCATATAATGCAGGAATGACAGTAAGCACAATAGGTGTGATAAACCTAAGAGGCAGCAGTGATGAAAAGGATATTGAAGAGGTGGAGGAGATAGCGAAATCCGGAGGGGGATTGTGCGAGTATTCTCATATAGAGGATTTGAGCAGAACAATTCAGAACCTCACTCATAAAACAGCTCAAAGGACCATAGAGCAGATAGTGAGCCGTCAGCTGAAGACTATAGTAGGGGAGGAGATTGAGAACCTGGAGCCCAGATCAAGGCTCAAAATAGTTGACTTCATTGAGAAATACGGAGAGAGTGTAAACCTTAAGTGCATCGTTTTGCTGGATACAAGCGGCAGTATGAGGGATAAGCTTGCTATAGCAAAAAGAAGCCTGTTGGAGCTGCTTGAGAATCTTCAGGGAAGAAAAGGCAGCAGCAGTATCGCCGTAATTGCATATCCGGGAGGAGAAGAGTACATGTCCAGTACTATATGCGAATTTACCAGTGAACTGAACATACTGAAGCAGAAGCTGGAAGGTATAAGATGCGGGGGTGGGACTCCTACAGGACCTGCAATTATAAGGGCATGCCAGTTGATGGAGCAGTATTATGAAGTAAACAGCAAAGATATTCAAGGGGAGAGTGAAGCCTTGAAATACTATGTATAGCAACAGATACGACACAGTTAGGGGAAGGTGGACCGGAAAAACCTATACCCTTCTTAAAAGGCTTGGTAAGGGAGGGATAGGCGAGATATACCTGGTAGCTGATGAGTATGGGGGCAGATATGCAATGAAGGTCAGTCAGGATATTGTCAGCATAACAAAGGAGTTCAGCAATCTGGAAGAATTTTCGGATATATACTTTGCTCCAAAGGTATATGAACTGGATGACTTTGAAAAAGGCGGAAAGGTCTATCATTTTTTTCTCATGGAATATATACAGGGGTATACATTAAGGGATGCCATTACCAAGGATAAGCTTACCTTTGGAAACAAGCTGGATATTGCAAGAATTGTGGCAATTACATTAAAGGAAATTAATAATCGTGGCTTTATATATACAGATCTTAAGTATGAGAATATTATGATAGATAGGAAACATGGCATTATTAGGCTGGTCGATCTTGGAAGTATTACACCGATAGGTGACAGAGTCCGAGAGTATACTCCCATGTATGACAGAAGCAAATGGAATTCAGGAAACAGAAAGGCGGATCTGTCTTATCAGGTTTTTACGATGGGAATACTTCTGATATCTATGCTGCTGAACAGGGATATGAACCCGGAGAGGGAGCAGCTGGAAAAGGTGATGAAGCATCTGGAAAAGCACAGCTTTCCCAAAAGCTTATATGACACAGTAAACGACTGTCTTGACGGAAGCATACCGGACTGCGGCATTTTATATGAGCGTTTGGGTGCAATATGCCGCTGCAGCTTTGCCGGCAGGAAGCTCACTTATGTATTGAATGCTGTTATAGCTTCTTTGTCTGTATTGCTTGCGGTTTTAATAAGAGCGGTTTTTACTTGATTCTTTCAAGTAAAAACCGCTCTGTATTTAGTTTTTTCTTTTAAATAATAATACTATATGATAGCATTATTAATAGAATGTAATTGGTCCCCGCTAATATATAAATGTACGGAAGGTGAGTTTATGAGCAGTCTCTTGGAAGCTGTAAGAAGGACAATAGTGAAATACGATATGCTGAAGCCCGGGGATAAGATAATAGTTGGATTCTCCGGAGGTCCTGATTCATTATGTCTGCTTCACGCTTTGAAAGAACTTTGCAGAGAGTTTGATTACAGTCTCTACGCAGCTCATTTGAATCACATGTTCAGGGGAAAAGCAGCAGAAGCAGATGCTGCGTATGCCGGAGAGATATGCAGGGAATGGGGTATACCTGCCTATATTGAAAAATTTGATGTGCCTGCATATATCAGGAAAACAGGATTATCTCCCGAAGAAGCAGGCAGGGAGATAAGGTACAGTCTTTTCGACCGGGTATGTAAAGAGGTTGGTGGGAATAAAATTGCAGTAGCACAGAATCTGAACGACCATGTGGAGACAATACTGATGAGGTTTATGAGAGGAAGCGGAATCGATGGACTAAAAGGTATTGAGGCAGTAAGAGGGAATATCATACGTCCCCTTTTGGAAACAGAAAGGCGGGACATTGAGGAATACTGCAGAGAGAACCATCTGGATCCACGGGTGGATAAGACCAATTTGGAGCCCATATACCATAGAAACAAGGTAAGACTTGAGTTGATCCCCTATATAGAAAAGAACTTCAATCCCAGTATAATGACAGCGATCAGCAGATTCTCTGGATTAATAAAAGAAGAAAATGATTTTCTTGATACAGAGGCAGAGAAAGTGCTCAAGGAAGTGGCAGAAATATATGAGGATAGGGTGGTTATAGAAGTTCCTAAGCTTGCTATGGTTCATAAGGCATTAAAGAGAAGGATTATCAGACAATGTATTGAGAGATTGTCAAGCACGTTGAACGGGTTTGAATTCAAACATTTCGAAGGGGTGCTGGAGCTGACAGATAAGGCTACGGGGGCTGCAATAATGCTTCCTCAGAAGCTTAGAGCTTTCAAATCCTATGATAAGCTAGTATTGTCAAAAGATATTGTTAAGGCTGATAAAAAATGTTATTATAAGTTAAAATATGATTATGACAGCAGTATTGACACTGACAGGGGTCATTTAACAATTGAAAGGAAAAAGAAAAAGGACATTGGTGCCCTAAGAGGATATGAAGATACAATCTACATTGATCCTTCAAAAATAAGGCACGGACTTGTGTTAAGATACAGAGAACCCGGAGATGTCTTTGCCCCAATAGGTATGAAGGGGACCAAGAAGCTAAAGGAGTATCTGATTGACGAGAAGGTGCCTAGAGAAGAAAGGGACAGTACAGAACTCCTTGCCGACGGAAAAGAGATTGTTTGGATTGTTGGTGGGAGGCTCAGTGAGAAGTACAAGATAGATAATGCTACTGAAGAGGCTGTTGTTATTAAATACGCAAGGAGGAAGCAGAATGCAGAATAGTATAAAGAGCATACTGATAACAGAAGAGGAAATAGCTAAAAGAGTAAAGGAGCTGGGAGCACAGCTTACAGAAGAGTATAAGGGCAGGGATTTGCTCATTGTTGGTGTACTTAAGGGATGTGTGATGTTTTTATCCGATCTTGTAAGGGCTATTGATTTGCCTTTGACATTGGATTTTATGGTAGTATCCAGTTACGGCTCTGCAACAAAGTCCTCTGGTGTTGTAAGGATAATTAAGGATCTGGAAAAGGAGATAGAAGGCAAAGATGTTCTCATTGTCGAAGATATTGTAGATACAGGCCTCACCCTGAGCTATCTCATAGAGAATCTGAAGACCAGGAATCCTAAGAGTGTCAAAGTATGCAGCCTTCTTGACAAACCTGACAGGAGAAAGTCACAAGTGGATATTGAATATGTAGGGTTTAAGATCCCTGATGAGTTTGTAGTGGGTTACGGTCTTGATTATGCAGAAGTTTACAGGAACCTTCCTTTTGTATGTGTGCTTAAACCTGAAGTCTATTCGGGAGAATAATTGAGAGGCCTTACTAAATAACAGCCCAAATGCTTTATAGGATAGGTCCGGAATATTGTATTTTAGACATTGGTATGCTAGAATATTTTTGTTGTGTTACAATGACAGATTTAATGAAGTATGGTATCTCTTGAAAAGGAGGGTAATTTTTGAAAAGATTCTTGAGAGGTATAAGCTTTTATATATTGATAATCATCATAATATATATGTTTGTACTGATAATACAGAATGCTGAGCCTGTAAAGGAAAAGCTGACCTATACCCAGTTGGTTAATGAAATTGAGAGCGGCAGGATAAAAGAAGTTACGGTATCCTATGGTAATGAAGCATCAATCGTATCTGGGAAAATGGCTAATGCAAAACGCTTTGAGGCAGTCGTTCCAAGTGAGCAGTTCAATGCACTGGCACAGGAATATATCGACAGAGACAGACTGAATGTAAAATATGAAGTTAAGACGGCAGCTTCTGCTTGGTTTTCTTTATTGCCGTCTATTGTGCTTATTGTAATATTTGTGGTGTTCTTCTTTGTGTTGACACAGCAATCCCAGGGCGGGGGCAGCAGGGTTATGTCCTTTGGGAAAAGCCGTGCAAAGCTCAATACGGATGAGAAGAAGAAAATAACCTTTGCTGATGTTGCAGGGGCAGATGAGGAAAAAGAAGAGCTGGGAGAGATAGTAGATTTCCTTAAGCAGCCTAGAAGATTTATAGAATTGGGTGCAAGAATACCCAAAGGTATACTTCTTGTAGGACCTCCGGGAACAGGAAAGACATATCTGGCCAGAGCAGTAGCAGGAGAAGCGGGAGTACCGTTCTTTTCAATAAGCGGTTCTGATTTTGTGGAAATGTTTGTTGGTGTCGGTGCTTCAAGAGTAAGGGACCTATTTGAGCAGGCCAAGAAAAGTTCTCCTTGCATAATTTTCATTGACGAGATTGATGCCGTAGGCAGACACAGAGGTGCAGGCCTCGGCGGAGGACATGATGAAAGAGAGCAGACCCTTAACCAGTTGCTGGTTGAGATGGATGGTTTCAGCGTCAATGAAGGTATAATTATAATAGCAGCAACCAACAGACCTGACATATTGGACCCGGCACTTCTGAGACCGGGACGTTTTGACAGGCAGATCACTGTAGGCATACCGGATGTTAAAGCAAGGGAAGAAATTCTCAAGATACATGCAAAAAACAAGCCGCTATCACTGGATGCGGACTTGGAGAACCTGGCTAAAGGAACAACAGGATTTACGCCTGCCGATCTGGAAAATGTTATGAATGAAGCAGCGCTTCTGGCTGCAAGAAAAGGTAAGAAAAAAATAGAGGTAGTGGATCTTGATGAAGCTACCATAAGAGTGATTGCAGGTCCTGAGAAGAAGAGCAAGGTAGTCAGTGAGCATGACAAGAAGCTTACAGCTTACCATGAGGCAGGCCATGCGGTTGTACAGAAGCTGATGCCTGATGCCGACCCTGTTCATCAGATATCGATTATTCCAAGAGGAAGAGCAGGTGGATATACAATATCTTTACCTAAGCAGGATAAGTTCTATATGTCGAAATCCGAACTGGAAGATCAGATAGTAACACTGCTGGGAGGCAGAGTGGCAGAGAAGATTGTTCTGGATGATGTCAGTACTGGAGCTAAGAATGATATTGAAAGGGCTACTGCTATAGCAAGAAAGATGGTAACCGA
The DNA here is from genome assembly GCA_041690515.1 of Clostridiaceae bacterium. Classification (GTDB taxonomy): domain Bacteria; phylum Bacillota; class Clostridia; order Lutisporales; family Lutisporaceae; genus BRH-c25. The sequence goes on from JAWLHF010000046.1 coordinate 16,693, forward strand.
ATATGGAATGAGTGAATTCCTCGGTCCAATGACCTTTGGTTCTGAGCATGATGAAGTATTTATAGGAAAGGACTTTGGAAGGTCAAGGAACTATAGCGAAGAAGTTGCGGCAATAATTGACAAGGAAATAAGGAAGGTCATTGATACAGCTTACCATAAGACTGAAACGCTGCTAAGAGAGAACATAAGCAAACTGCATGGAGTAGCTCAGGCTCTGCTGGAAAGAGAGAAGCTGGATCAGGCTGAATTTGAAGAGGTATTTGCAAACGCATAGTTATGAAGACCTAACCTTATATGGTTAGGTCTTATTATATTGAGTTTTTGGGTGAGCTTCATATTTTGTAGGGGCGCACATTGCGCGTCCGTTTATTGCATATAAGATATTTCAGATAGAAAAGAATGGAGTGATCGCATTGGATTTTGAATTGAGAATCGGAATGTCAGCACAAGTAGAAAAAACTGTTAGTGAAGATGATACAGCTGTCAGGTTCGGCAGCGGAGGCGTGAGGGTTTTTGCAACACCTATGATGATAGCTCTTATGGAAAATGCTGCACTTAATGCCGTTGATCCGCATTTTACAGAGGGTTATGCTACTGTAGGACTAAGCCTGGATGTAAAACATATGGCAGCAACTCCGGTTGGTATGAAAGTCACTGCCAGAGCGGAATTGATAAACATAGAAGGCAAAAAGCTTAGTTTTAAGATAGAAGCATATGACGAGGTTGAGAAGATAGGTGAGGGTACCCATGAAAGATACATTATAGGGCTTGATAAGTTTCTTGAAAGGACGGGTAGAAAAGGAAGAAATATTGTATAATAGGTAGTGATGTGCTATGTAGATAAATTAACACAATATTTGAAAAAAAAATTCAAAAATAGTACACAGTCCAACCATTAATATGGTAATATAGAAAAAGAAGAAGGAAAACTTGCAAAATGATTTAGCAAATGAAATTTTTACTTCATTATCTTATTTTATTTGCAGGTTTGCAATAATTCAGATTATACGTCTTAGAATTTACTAGCTATTCTCAAATCATTAAGGAGGGTAAATATGTTCGACAAGGAAAAGTTAGGACAGCAGAAGAAGACCTATGAGCAATGGGAGAAAAAAGTCAATGAAAAGGTAGCTGCCAAACAGCCTGAAAGGAAGAAGGAGTTTGAGACTTCATCAGGTATCAAGGTGAAAAGGGCTTATACCCCTGAAGACATTGAGAACCTTGATTATGAAAAGGATTTGTCATACCCCGGGGAATACCCATATACAAGAGGCGTACAGCCTACCATGTACAGGGGTAAGTTCTGGACTATGAGACAGTATGCAGGTTTTGCAACGGCTGAAGAATCAAACCAAAGGTATAAGTACCTTTTGGAACAGGGACAGACAGGACTCAGCGTAGCATTTGACCTTCCTACACAGATAGGTTATGATTCGGATCATCCACTTTCTGAAGGGGAAGTAGGAAAGGTCGGAGTTGCTATAGATTCTCTCAAAGATATGGAAATACTTTTTAATGGTATTCCTCTTGATAAAGTAAGCACGTCAATGACGATAAACGCTCCTGCTTCAGTGCTCCTGGCGATGTACATCGCAGTTGCTGAAAAGCAGGGTGTTTCATCAGACCAACTCTCAGGTACCATACAAAATGATATACTCAAGGAGTATATTGCGAGAGGAACATACATATTCCCGGTTGAACCATCAATGAGACTTATAACCAATATATTTGAATATTGTTCAAAACATGTTCCCAAATGGAACACAATATCCATAAGCGGATATCATATAAGGGAAGCAGGCTCGACAGCAGCACAGGAAGTAGCATTTACTCTGGCTGACGGTATTGCCTATGTTGAGGCTGCAATAAAGGCAGGCCTTGATGTGGATGATTTTGCTCCAAGATTGTCTTTCTTCTTCAACGCACATAATGATCTGTTGGAAGAAGTAGCTAAGTTTAGAGCTGCAAGAAGACTCTGGGCAAAGATCATGAAAGAGAGATTCAATGCTAAGAGCCCGAAATCAATGATGTTAAGATTCCATACCCAGACTGGAGGTTGTACCCTGACTGCACAGCAGCCGGACAACAATATAGTCAGAGTGGCAATACAGACTCTGGCAGCAGTACTGGGAGGAACTCAGTCATTGCATACCAACTCCAGGGATGAAGCTCTTGCCCTCCCTACAGAGGATTCGGTAAGAATCGCATTGAGAACTCAGCAAATCGTTGCGTATGAAAGCGGAGTAACTGAAACTGTAGACCCTCTTGCAGGTTCTTACTATATTGAAAGCCTGACAGATCAGATAGAGCAGAAGGCAGTAGAGTATATAGGCAAGATCGACGAATTAGGCGGTGCTGCAAAGGCAATAGACAGGGGCTATGTACAGCAGGAGATACAGGACAGTGCTTATAAATATCAGAAGGAAATCGAGGCAGGAGATAGGATAGTAGTAGGAATGAACAAGTTCCAGATAAAAGAAGCAAGTCCTAAAGGCCTCCTGAAGGTTGATCCTATAGTGGGCGAGCTTCAGAAGAAGAAGCTTGAGGACCTAAGAAAAGAAAGGGATAACGCAAAGGTAGAGGAAGCTCTGGAGAGCTTAAGAAAAGCCGCAAAGAGCGATGACAACCTTATGCCGTTGATTCTTGAAGCAGTAAAGGCATATGCTACATTGGGCGAAATCTGCGGAGTCTTAAGGGAAGTATTCGGAGAATATCAGCAGTCGATAGTACTGTAATTTGCCACGAGCCACGTGCCGCGAGCCGCGTGCATTTAAGCAAGGCTTCTAAGGTTTTACTTAAGCACGAAGCACGAGGCACGTAGCACGAAGCAAAAAGTATCAATACCCACGTATTTTGTGTAGCATTTTATTATGATAGATATTGAATTTAAATAGAATAATCGTTAGGAGGTTTTGAATTTGGATAGACCTATCAGAGTGGTAGTTGCAAAACCCGGTCTTGATGGACATGACAGGGGTGCTAAAGTTGTTGCAAGAGCATTGAGGGATGCAGGTATGGAGGTTATATATACCGGTTTGAGGCAGACCCCTGAGCAGATAGTAGAAACAGCTATACAGGAGGATGCTGATTGTGTAGCTATGAGTATATTGTCAGGTGCCCATAATCATCTTTTTCCAAGAGTAGTTAATCTTCTTAAGGAAAAAGGAGCTGATGACATTCTGGTTGTTGGAGGAGGAGTAATTCCTGAGGATGATATCCCGGGGCTTGTAGAAGCAGGAGTTGCAGCTATATTCACACCTGGTACTCCTACATCTGTGACAATTGAATTTATAAAGAATAATATCAAAAGATAATACAGGAGATTGATATGGATATTAAGGCAGGCTTGCTGAAAAAGGACAAGAGAGCTGCCGCACGACTTATATCAATGATGGAAAATGGAGATGCGGAAGCAGTACGCATAATAAAGGAGTGCTACAGCTTGACCGGTAATGCCAGAGTAATCGGCATAACAGGACCACCGGGAGCCGGCAAGAGTACCGTGACCGACAAGCTTGCCAAGGAGCTCCGGAAAAAAGGAAAACAGGTAGGAATAGTAGCAGTTGATCCTACAAGTCCTTTTACAGGGGGAGCAATCCTTGGAGACAGGGTCAGGATGACGGATTTAAGTACGGACCCGGGAGTTTTTATAAGAAGCATGGGTACTCGCGGTGCCCTTGGAGGCTTGTCAAAAGCAGCCCATGGAGCAGTAAAGATTCTGGATATATACGGAATGGACTATATCTTCATTGAGACAGTCGGTGTAGGACAATCCGAGATAGATATCGTGAAGCTTGCAGATACAGTATTGATGGTAATGGTTCCGGGGCTGGGAGATGACATACAGGCAATAAAAGCCGGCATTATGGAAATTGGCGATGTTTTTGCAGTAAACAAATCCGACAGAGAAGGTGCGGAGCGTACCGCCACTGAGATAGAAGCCATGCTGGACTTCAATAGGAATGAAGGCTACAGGCCGCCGGTTCTGAATATAGTTGCCAAGGAAAACAAAGGAATAGAAGAGCTGCTGGAGCTTATTGAAAAACACTGGGAATATCAGAAGGACAGCGGAAGCTATATACATAAGAAAATTGGCCGGTTAAGAACAGAAATAATGGATATTTTCAGAGATACTGTCATGAGGACGGTATATACCCTTGGAAGTGATACCGGCATTATTGAAGAGCTTGCGCAAAAGGTCATGGACAAACAATTGGATCCATATTCTGCTGCAGACAAGCTGATGGATGAATTCACAAAAAAACGACAGCATAACTAATAAAAGCATTCAAACTAATAGATACTTGTATATGAAATAAAGGAATATATTAAGTGAAAGGAGGTACTGAAATGGTTAAGAAGGTAGACCATATAGGCATTGCAGTGAGCAATCTTGATGAAGCGGTGAAGCTTTACAAAGATGTTCTGGGATTGGAACTTCATGGTACTGAAGTAGTTGAGGAGCAGAAGGTAAAGGTTGCATTCCTTCCGGTAGGAGATACTGAGGTAGAACTATTGGAATCAACTTCTCCCGATGGACCTATTGCCAGATTTATTGAGGCGAAAGGCCAGGGAATTCAACATATAGCATTCAGAGTGGACGACATAGAAGCAGCATTGGAAGAAATGAAAGCTAAAGGTATGAGGCTTATTGATGAAAAGCCAAGATACGGAGCTGGTGGTGCGAGGATAGCATTCCTTCATCCTAAGAGCACTAATGGTGTTTTGATAGAACTTTGCGAGAGAAAGTAATAGCTTTATGAAATGGAGGAGATTCAATGTCAGTTGATAGAATCAGCGATTTACATGACAGGTTGGACAAGATAACCGAGGGCGGCGGAGCTTCCAGAATAGAGAAGCAGCACAAAGCCGGAAAGCTGACAGCAAGGGAAAGAATCAATCTGCTTATGGATCCTGGAAGTTTTGTGGAGATAGATGCATTTGTTAAACACAGGTGCAACCAATTCGGCATGGAGACTATGGAAGCTCCCGCTGAAGGTGTTATTACAGGCTACGGTACCGTAGACAGCAGGCTGGTATATGTGTATGCGCAGGATTTTACCGTTGTAGGAGGATCCCTGGGCGAAATGCATGCAAAGAAGATTTGCAAGGTATTGGACCTGGCTCTTAAAATGGGAGCACCTGTTGTTGGAATCAATGACTCAGGCGGAGCAAGAATACAGGAGGGTGTTGATGCCCTTTCAGGATACGGACAGATATTCTACAGGAACACAATTGCATCAGGGGTCATTCCACAGATATCTGTAATTATGGGGCCATGTGCAGGAGGAGCTGTGTATTCTCCGGCACTTACCGATTTTATATTTATGGTTGACAAGACCAGCCAGATGTTCATAACAGGACCACAGGTCATAAAGACAGTCACAGGGGAAGAGGTTTCTTCAGAAGACCTCGGTGGTGCAATGACTCACAATAGAACAAGCGGTGTTGCTCACTTCATCAGTCCTGATGAAAAGGCTTGTATAGAAGATATAAAGAGGCTTTTAAGCTTCCTGCCTTCAAATAACTTGGAGACTGCACCTGTATTCGAGACAGGGGATGACCTTAATAGAATAGAAGAGGCATTAAACACAATAGTACCTGACAATCCGAACAAACCTTATGATATGAAGGATATAATCAAAGCTATAGTTGATAATGGCGATTTTATGGAAGTCCAGCCTTATTATGCACAGAATATTATCACAGGATATGCAAGGATAAACGGTGCGAGTATAGGTATAATAGCAAACCAGCCTAAGGTATTGGCAGGCTGCCTGGATATAAACGCTTCAGATAAAGCGGGAAGATTCATAAGAACATGCGATGCATTTAATGTTCCTATATTGAATCTTGTTGATGTACCTGGCTTCCTTCCGGGAACAAATCAGGAGTACGGCGGAATAATCAGGCATGGAGCTAAGATGCTTTATGCATATTCTGAAGCAACAGTTCCAAAGGTTACAATGGTTGTGAGAAAAGCATACGGAGGAGCTTATCTTGCAATGTGCAGCAAGGACCTTGGAGCAGATATGGTATTTGCATGGCCTATGGCTGAAATTGCCGTAATGGGACCTGAAGGTGCTGCAAACATCATATTCAAGAAGGATATAGAAAGTGCCGAGAATCCTGCACAAGCCAGAACAGAGAAAATACAGGAGTACAGAGATAAGTTCGCTACACCTTACATAGCAGCGAGCAGAGGCTTTGTCGATGCGGTCATAGAGCCTTCGGAAACAAGACAGAGACTGGCAAGTGCCTTCGAGATGCTTGCAAGTAAGAGAGAGAACAGACCGGCGAAAAAACATGGCAACCTCCCGGTTTAATAATAGCAATGGGGTGAAAAGATGACTAATTTTGGCGATACCTTAATATTTGGTTTTATAGTGACCCTTATGGGAATGGGTATTGTATTTCTGGTACTAATCCTTCTTCAGTATATTTTAAAGGCAATGGAAGTGGTTTTCCACAAAGAGAAGAAGGTCACTGCAGAGGTAGCTCCGGTTTTGGAAGTAAAAGCGGTTGAAGCTGCTGTACCCCAGATAAGTGCTTCAGTTGCAGAAGATGATGACCAGTTGGTTGCAGTTATAACCGCTGCGGTCATATCTTGTCTTGGCGGGAACAGCAATATAATAGTCCGGAACATAAGACGGGTTGACGATATGACTCCTGCATGGGGCAGAGTAAGCAGAACGGAACAGATGGCGACTAGGTTCTAATTATATTAATTAAGGAGGAGTATTTCATGAGAAAGTTTATGATAAATGTCAATGGAAAAAGCTATGAGGTTGAGGTGGAAGAAGTAAAGGATGGTATAGTTGCAGCACCGGCATCTCAGCCTGCACCTAGGGCTGCAGCGCCTGCGCCTGCTCCTGTGGCTGCTCCGGCTCCGAAGCCTGCAGCAGCACCGGCAGCGCCTGCAGCAGTTCCTGCAGGTGCAAGTACAGTCACTGCGCCAATGCCCGGTACGATCCTCAGCATAAATGTAAAAGCCGGAGATGCAGTGAAAAAGGGACAGGTACTTTGCATATTAGAAGCAATGAAAATGGAAAACGAAATAATGGCAGGTGGAGACGGTACAGTAGCATCTGTAAATATAAGCCAAGGGGATTCTGTAAGTACAGGACAGGTGCTGTTTGCGCTGGCGTAATGCTTTGGAACCAGGGGGAATATGGAATTCCCCGGTAAAGTTATAATAATGATAGGGGGAATCCATGTGTCATTATGGGATGAATTATTGAATTTTTATTACAGTATGGGATTCACAGCGATATCATGGCAGCAGGCAGTTATGCTTGGAATATCCTGTGTACTCATATATCTAGCACTTAAGAAGGGATTTGAACCCCTTCTCCTTGTGCCGATAGCCTTCGGTATGTTATTGGCAAACCTGCCAATGGCAGGACTCATGTCAGGTCCGGTTTATGAAATTGCAACAGACCCAGTAACCGGTGAGCATGTGCATAAAATGAAGGAAGCCGGCGGCGTTTTATACTACCTGTATCAGGGTGTAAAGCTGGGGATATATCCCCCTCTGATATTCTTTGGAGTAGGTGCAATGACTGATTTTGGTCCGCTTATAGCAAATCCAAAGAGTATACTTCTTGGAGCTGCTGCACAGTTTGGAATTTTTACGACTTTCATAGGTGCCTTACTTCTAAATCTGGTACCGGGACTATCATTTACACTCCAGGAAGCAGGTTCAATAGGGATAATTGGTGGAGCGGACGGACCTACAGCTATATACCTGACAGCAAAATTAGCTCCCCATCTGCTGGGCCCCATAGCTGTCGCAGCGTATTCATACATGGCTCTGGTGCCGCTTATTCAGCCTCCTATAATGAAAGCTCTTACTACTAAGAAGGAAAGAGAAATAGTGATGGAGCAGTTGAGAACAGTATCCAAGGTTGAGAAAATTGTATTCCCTATACTTGTTACTTTGGTTGTATCCTTGATACTTCCATCAGCAGCAGCACTGATAGGACTGCTTATGTTTGGTAATCTGCTCAGAGAGGCAGTTGACCTGCAGAGCGTACTGAACAGACTTTCCAAAACAGCTCAGAATGAGTTGATGAATATTGTTGTAATATTCCTTGGAGTCACGGTGGGTGCAACTGCAAACGGTGAGATATTCCTTCAGCCTCAGACACTTGCGATAATCGCACTAGGACTTGCTGCATTCTCAATGGGAACAGCTGCAGGTACGATATTCGGTAAGATAATGTGCAAGCTGTCAGGAGGAAAGGTCAATCCTCTCATAGGTTCAGCAGGCGTTTCGGCAGTTCCTATGGCAGCAAGGGTGGCACAGAAGGTAGGACAGGAAGCAAATCCGAACAATTATCTGTTGATGCATGC
>JAWLHF010000047.1:0-24139 GCA_041690515.1 Clostridiaceae bacterium
CATGGAAACCTGCCCCTACGTATACACCCGAAACTCGCAACAGGACCCCTGAGACATGGCCCAGTGCTTGCATCTCGCAACCAAAAATGCGACTGTGTCGCATTTTTTCTACCGGCTTTCTCTTCTTATTTCACTGCCCCCTATTCCATATGCATATAACTCATTTCTTCTAAAGGGGTTTAGGGATGGCAGCGGTATCCCCTCACAGAAAACCACAAAGTTGACACCGCTTATTCCGCTTAGCTTCCTGTCTTCGGTATCCTCCAAAGAGAATACAACCCTGTATGAATTGCCGCTTTCTCTGTTTCTTCTATTGTTGATAAAACTGTCAAGTTCATTGATTACATACTGCGTCAGCATCGCTTTTCTTTCTTCAGGAGTAATGCCTATATCCCCCGCAGCTATCCATTTTCCCCTTTCAATATCATATATTTGATCAGATAGTGTGAACTTATAATCTTCTCCCCTGTAGCATATGATATACTCCCTTTCTCCCGAAGAATCGTAGGTGGACCATTCATCGTCAGCATCTGCTATCATAAGCCTGTCATACAATATGACAGCCTTCATAGGTATGTGCTTCTTCAGCTCATTCTGCTTATTTTTATCCTCTATACCGAGGTTTCTGAAGAATATCCTGTAGAACCACCTCAAAGACTCTTCTCTGTCAATTGGTACGCTGGTACTGTCCTCCTGTCCTTCTCCATAGCCGGTACCTTGTTCCCGCAACAACCTTCCCGTACTATATGCCTTATAACTGGAAGCTGCATTTGCTCCCGCGTCCAGAGCTCTCTTATACCTTTCAGCCATAATGTCCAGATTGTCCACTCCCTTACCAATAAAAAACAAACTCCATGTACAGAACAAGAAAATGAGTCCCCAAAAAAAAGCTTTCATAACGTCACCTCATAAAGACATTTCTGCCCTTTCACTGTATATACACCGACGCCTTTGCAAAGTGCCTGATATCTGCTTTCACTCCAGATTTTGTACCGAAAGGGGTTATCTCATATAATTTCCCCAAAGGATGTTCTTTTCGATATTCTACATATATATTGATTATGTCATAGCCCTCCCTACGAAGATCTTCTCCAATGACCTCAGAGTCATATATTATTTCAGGTATATCCTTTGATCCAGTATATTTCTCTGCATTGACTGCGATATCAAACTCACCATATCTTGACAGCTTGTCCTGCATCTCGTTGTAGACTGAGTCATACAATGCCCCTTTCTTGGCAGCTATTTGCGTATATTGATATACTGTATTCTCAATGGCCTGCTGTCTTATTTTAAAATCCCTGTCCAGAACAGCATTGAAGGAATACCACATGAATATTGGTACTACCAGAAGTGATGCCCAGAACTTTTCCATATGACAATTCTCCTTATTTCTGCAATTCTGATTATTACAATAACTATTATAGTTTCTTTCTGATATTGACCTTAGTCTTCTTTCCATCTGCTCTGATTATTTCTATTTTGTAATAATTGTCGAGCTCAAGTTTATCTTCAATCCCGTTGATTTCTCCATCATAGCGTGATCCTTCTATAGAAATATCTGCTTCTTCGCCTCCTAACTTATCCTCCAAGGTTTCTTCAACATCATCACCTCTTCGTTCATAGGTATTTGTACCGTCTCCTATTTCCGATTTGACAACAGATAAAGTATCATTTGCCATCTCGGCCATAGCCTCCTGTGTATCCCTCTGTGGGTTGTATACCTGATTGACATACATAAGACCTGCTGCTGCAACTACAACAAATATCAGTATCACCGCCCAAAATTTCTCCATACTTCGTACTTCCTTTCCTTTTATTTTATAAAATTCATTGGATTTGAAAGCGTTGACAGGCTGTACGAAAAATACACCACTGCCGCCAGCATCACCAGAACCACCGGAACCATGGCAATTACCTGCTTTGTCTTCCTTCTCTTTATGCTCTTTATCTCCAGCCACTTAAGCTGATTAGCTGCCATTTCGTCAATATTGTCTACAATATTCAACAGCCCTGTACTCATAGAAAGTCTCATAACCTCAAATATCTCAAAAAGCTCTTCTTTCTCCACTCTATGCAGCAAACCATCAAAAGCCGCTTCCCCTTTGCCGCTTTTCACTCCGTTTAGGGCTTCACTTATCATAGGTCTGTATATATCGGATATAACCAGGACACTTGCCAGTACATTCCTAATATTAAAGGGCGGCAACCTCCCGAATATTGAAAACACATATACAAAGTTCAGTATTTCCCAATCTCTTTTGTCCTCTATAAGCTTAATTTTGAGATATGCAGCAATATTAGGCACTGAATAGAGAAAAACTGCGGCCAATAACGCCCTTAGGTATATAAAATAGTCTGTTTCTAAGGCCCTTATCCTAAGCAGCTTCTTGTACATCCTTTCTGCCGCTGTCTTTGTATCCTCCTTAATGTATTCCCACTTATCCCTTAGCTGTGCTTCGATATATTCAGTATGAATTTGAATATTCCCCTTATCCAAGAGCTCTCTTAGAGTTGCCTTTTCCCTGGGAAATGAAGAATATATATAGTCAAACATATCTTTCTCAAGACGTATGGTTTCAGTGTCCGCTCTGACGGTCCCTTCAATAAGGGACTTGTCCATGTTCAAATCACCGATGATACCTCTATAAAGCATAAAAGCATTGGTAGTCTGTATACTTATGAAGAATACAAGTCCAAGAATGAACAAAAAGGATTTTAAAAGGTACAACTCTTCAACGGATATCCTTAATCCTGATTCCATTATTAGTTCCTCTGCCGCCTTGTACCTTTTGCCCTTATACCTTGGCATAAAGGGCAGAATGCTGCTGATGCTCTTTAGGTAGCTTCTCTTGGCATAGTCAGCCTTATACAACCTCTTTATCCTGTTGTATTTAAGGTATTGGCAGGAAGAAATGAAGACGGTTAGTATAAGCAAGGCAACTGCGACAGCCTGAACTATAATAAAGTAGCTTATTTCAATCAACTCCTCTTCCTATCAATTCTGCAGCTTTCTCATCCAGTGTATGAAAAGCGCTCCAATGCCGCTTATGAACATCATTATTGCAGTCAAGCTCTGTCCTTGTACACTTCCATAGATATCCTCCAAGTTAAGGTCTATTAACAGACTGGAATTGTACCACCTGGTTATAGGTATCACCAGGAATGGGGCAAAGAAGACAAATATCTCCATACCTAGCAGCTCCGCATCATTATAACCTTGTTCTATATTCAGGAAAGTCACAATATTAGCAAGCCTTCTTAAGCTGTTAGATATCACATCTACGCGATCTATTCTGCCCTTTTCTCCCGAAGCAGCTCCGCCGTTATCCTTGGAAAACAGGACAAGACGACACAGCATCTTAAACCAGACCGTCGGCATCTTCTTCTCCAATTCTTCTATCTGTCTTTCATGGTCAGGCTTCATCAAAGCTTCTTTAATCTTTAAGATATATATCCTGTTGCTTCTGGGACATCGATTGATTGTATCCTCCAGAGCGGGCAGTATGTTGCCCTTGTAATGATTATAATAATGTGTGAGCTTTTTTAAGGTATTTGGCATATCTTTTTTTATACGCTTCTCCTTAAGTTCAAAAAATATCTGCCCGCATAAATAAACAAATATCAAGGTTGAAAAGACACATAGTACCTTATGGTACCATAAACCGCTGTAGGTGCTATAAGCAAACAGCAAGTAAATAGTACCAAGTATTGCCAATACAGAGAGCATCATAAGGCTTGTACCGAAATTCTGAGCGGAGGATTTTTGGTTTATGAGGGTAAGCCTGCTACTGAGTCTTTCCACCAGTCTGAAAATCATGGTATGACCTTTAGAGCTTCTGTACCCTGCTCTTCTTTTCAGCTTCAATTTAATATGCCTCACCCCCTCATATATTCAGGTGCAGCGACGCCGGTATCCATCTCAATAAGTTCTGTCAGTTTCTTCAAATACAGCCATGATTCGCTTCTCTTTTTTGCCTTATCCATCATCCTAAGAGAAGGATAATTGACGAACCTCGGAACCCCGTCCACCGTCTCCATAATGGTATTAAGCCTGAACATATTGTATGGATTGCTCTGTATTTGCTGAATATAAAACAACTTCTGAAGCCGGTCATTATCCAACTCCATATTGTAATCAAAGCCGTTTGATGCAGTTACCAGAGGAACTATCTCCACAACTTTACTTATCCTTATCCTTCCATCAACAATCTCATGCTGGAATATCATATTAATATAGTGGATGATATCCATTACTGCACTGTGCTCTGAAAAGTACCTTCCGGTACCCATAAGCATGTTTTTTAGCCGCGGTACTGTTGTTTCAGGATTGGTTATGTGTGTTGTGAACCATGCAGCCACCGATACAGATTGTACCAGTTGGATGAAAGCAAACAGTGCATTTCCATCCCTGACCTCTCCTATGTTTGCCACATCCACAGACATGCGCAACAATGTCTTGACCACGTCCAGCAGGCTCTTTTCATTTATTGCCTGCCCCTCTACTATTCTCTTTTGCGGGTACTTCTCCATAACGTGCTGCTCAAAATAATCCTCCACCGTCCCAATATGAAGGGAATCATCCAATAATTCATACATTACATTCATAGTAGTGGTTTTTCCTGTCCCAAGGCCTCCTTGCAGGCAAATGCTCTCTCCGGACTTAACCAGCGCAATGATAAGGGTCCTTAGCTTTTCTGCTGCTATAAGATCGTTAAAGCCTGAGCTGCTTTGGTTGAAGACCCTAATGCATAGATTGCGGGCAGAAAAGTAGGGCTTCTGTGTAACTGTTATCCTTGCACCGTCTCCACGGTGGCATAATATTTCAGGATGACTTACATCCAACTGCGGACAATGCTTTTCAAAGCTGATTGCTCTGTCCTGTATCACCCTTGCTTCATTTTCAGTGATTTGCAGAAAACTAAGCCATATCTTGTTTCCACACCAGCAGTACACATATCTTCCGTTATTGGAAAAACCCACTTCATTGACATCTGAATATGCAAGAATGTCTATATGCTTAAGGCCGAATATCTCCTCATATAATCTTTGGGTGACGATCTCAACCTTCTCTATAAAAGAAAGCTTGTATTCCTCAGTGTCATATATATCACCAATGTCCTTATCATTGTATTCATACCTTAAGCTCTCATAGCCGTCCGCTGTTCTAGTCTTGCGACATAAAGGATATCTCGCAAGTATGCTCTTAAAGGCACTATCCCTTCCATTGCTTTCAATGGCACTGTTCTTATAAAGTATGATGCTGAACTTTTCTCTGGGTGTTAATTTCTCCGGATTATCAAAAGGCATTATACAATCAATCAAACCATCCAACTCATCGACCCTGACCCCCTGAAAAAGGCATACATCCTCCAAAACTCCCTTACGGTTCTCCAGAAATATGTCAAAGCCAGTGAGAAGACAGTTCTTAATATGAGATCTTATTATATTCCTGGCCTCCGGTAGACCGGATGTCGATTTCTCCTTATAATCTCTTAGCAGGGATATAATCTTCTCCTCCTGCTCATCACCAGCCTCTCCGTTTATAAAGCTGTTTATGAATTTTTCCATATGCAGGTGCAATGTATCTATAACAAGGTGCTCTCTTAACTCCAACACTTCCCCTCCCTCGATGCAGCAGCTGTGTTCATATGTATTAGTAAAGGGCGCTTCTGATGAGCTTTTTGAATACCCTGCCATACCCTGCTCTGTCAGGCTCATCTGCTTCCATGGATATTTCCTTAAGCAAAAATTCGCATACCCCAATCAGCTGACTTACATATAGATTCCTTCTGCACTTCATTTCTTTTATAACAAAGGAATAATAGTTCCTGTTGCTGCAGCATGCGTTCAACACATCACCGTCGTAGTTCAATCCGAAGGTCTTTGTCAAAGAATAACTACTGTTGTACCTGTCGATTACCCTGCTGCTGTTCCAATCCCCATGCAGCTTATTTATCACATTGACGGTCCTTTCATCAGTGAAATACTTCAAGGCGCTTTTCAAGGCAGGATTATTGAACAATTCCTGTATGGTTATTTCATTTGGTGTGAGAACTGCGAGAATACAATCCGCACTATCAAGAAAAAAACTATTTTCTGATCTTACTCCTGTATCAATATCCGCTATTACAATATCAAAACCTTCCAGACATTTGTCCATAAAGATTCTGTCAAATTCATAGTTTTCCTTCGTTATATCCCTGTTGAATCTGGAGCCTGCTATCATATACAGGTCAGTATTAACTTGTGTGGCATAAGTCAATATGTGCTCAGTCCTTATTCCCATATTGAATATCTTCAAATTGTCCATGGAGTATTTGATTTCGATATCCTTCTCCAGATATTTCTCCATATTGCTGGTGGAGTTGCTCTTGTTGACAATCAGCACCTTCCTGCCTGTCATTTGCTGGATGCTGAAGCCTATTGAACACGCCAGGGTGGAGCAGCCCTCCCCGTGAAGTACCGGAGACCATACACATATGAGCTTTCCTCTTTCTCCACGTAAAAAACTCGTCTTTTTATTCATTGGATCTTCTCCTTATCATAAGATGGACTATAGGTTACCTCACTGGCTGCCTGGGATTCATCAATGTACCGTACCGAAAAGAGCATTCCTTCAGCAGCTGCTTCTTTTATGTACTCCTGTTCTGTTGCATTCATGTAAAAGGCCAGCAAATTAGCCTTGCGCGATACTACAACAACCTTTGATATGACCACAGGATCTTCCTCTCCCTTTTTAAAAAGCTTGATGTCTATTGAACTTCCATCTGCTACAGCATCAGGTACAGTCCCTTCAGGAAAATTATGTTCCATCAGTCTGTCCCCTTCCTCATAAACCAGTTGAGATGGCGTCAGATCCCTTTCATTCAAGAACTCCTTTTCTGCTATGTCCTTACTAAGCCTCATGTTCTCAATTCTTGATAAGCTTGTTACAGCCCCTCTGGGTACAAGCTCAGCAGGAATCCGAACCATTTCAGCCTTGCCGGCATCCAATACTTCACCTTTTCTCATAGCTGCTTTCGCCCGAAGGATTTCAACAGTATTCTCGTTCACTGCTTTAACAACACCTTCCGAGTTTCTGTAAAAGCTTATTAATACCTGATCCCGGTTAGACAGGTATGCCCAATAAAAAACCGCCGCTGCGCATACTATGCCTGCTGACACAAGCATAGCCACTTTTTTTGCTTGTATCCTGTTCTTTTTCACATAAGCCAAATTAACACCTCCCTATTAGCTGAATATGCCTAATGCAAGTCCATTATCTGACTGTCCTCCCGTCAAGCTTCCCAATAAGCTGTCAATATCATGAATGAAATTCAGATTTCCTTCGTTTTTTATCTGATAAGGAGACAGTCCTGTATGCATAGTTTCAACAGAGGAGAGTCCGCAGCTTCTGATAAATGTTATGTCTTTGAAAGGTATTCCGGTATTGACTAATTCATTGTATATGAACTTGTGTGCCGGAGATTTGATATTGGTATTGTTTATTACAGCAATGGTCTTTTCAGGTACAAAATCCTCTTTCATATCTTCAATCATCTTCATATTCATATGAAAGTGCATAATATCACAGTCAAAAACCAGCAAGTCATAAGTGGAGCTTTTGATGGAAAGCCTTGTTGAAGCTGACAAACCTGTCCTTGTGTCGACTATCGTAATGTCTGACTTTGTACGAATGCTATAGAGAAGCTTCATGAAGTCTTCCTCACCGATTTCTTTCTCATCCCCAAGCTTTCCGGTAATTATACTGAATTTTTTCTTCCTGAAACATCCTTCAAGTATATCCCTGTGTTTGTTGTTCTCAATGACAGCATCAAGGAGGTCATAGTATATCTCATCAATATCGAAGTAAAGATTTGCCGAATATCCTCTGTCTATATTGAAAAGGCTGGCTGCATATCCGCGTTTGGAGAGGCAGTATCCCAGGTTCCAGGCTGTATGTGACTTGCCGGTGGAATGGTTTGATATTATGGAGACAATCATCTTGTCAAAGGTCATCCTTTTGTTATTCCTGGCTCTAAGCAGCGATGTCAGTCCTGAACCGACAATGGAACGGCCTTTGAAGAAACGATTGCTTTTTCCCTGGACTATTCCCTCATGACTGATGTACCGGGTATTATCAAAACTGCTTTTTAAATATCCAAGAGCGCTGTCCTTTCCGGCAGGTTTGAATATCAGCCTCTCAATGTCTTTGGATGTAATCTCTTCTCCAACATGGAAATCATATATATTATGGTCCACTAATCTACCGATGAAATCGTCACACAAGCAGTCGTATCCGCCATATATGAACACTGCTCTCTGATCCTTAAGATCCTTTGATCCAAGTGCCCTTACCAGCTTGTCCATATCCTCACTGCCCGGAAGATCTTTTGAGACAAGAACTATATCGTAGCTCTGGAATTCAAGTACGTCCAGCAGAGACTTCTTATCTCTGACGACATCCAATACATCTACTCCCGGTAAGTACTTTATATACTCTTCAATACCCTCGTGGTCAAGAGCTGAAAGCAATCGCATTTATTTCCCCCCTCAAGCTATTTTCTAAATATTAATACTCGTTATGTATTTTTCCTTTTTATGTTATTTTTTCCTATTTTTATATATTAGATAATATAAATTATATAAATTCTGTAATTTTCTGTCAATTATAATTCGATGAATGAACATTTTTATTATGTAATTTGCAAAAATCCCATAATTCTGATAATATAAATGTCGAAAACATACAATAAACATATTGGTGGATGCTATGAAGAGAAGAAGAAGGGCAGGTTCCGGTAAAAAAGAATACGAGCAGATCGGTTTTGATGATATAAAGCTCAATATCGGCGATAAGTTGTACAAGGACGGCGAGCTTTATGCTGAGGTAAAAGGGGAAAGCGAGGAGCTGTATTTTCTTCAGAAGGCTGACAGCAGCTGTGATCTGCCCAGCCCTTACTTTAAAGATACTATTATAGATGGTATATTGTTCGGAAAGCTGGTTCTTGAACAGCTGAGTTTTCATTAATATATAGAAGACCCAGATAATATAAAATGGATGATTTTCTCAGAACTTTGAATTAAATTTTACCATCAATTTTTGCTTAATTATGAAACGAGGACCGGTCTATAACCGGTCCCCGCTGCTTCTTAATTATATATAACCAATTGTTTTCCATCAAGTCTGCTTTGATCTACATTTTCCTTTTCACTTTCTGGTATGGCCACTGTATCCGGATTGCCATCGCTTATATAGCGTTTTTCCGGCTTCTTTTCGAAGTGTTCAAGCCAATCGTATATCCCTGTTCCCGCTGTATTCATCTCGCTTGCTCTTATCCTTGGAAGCTTTTCGGGATTGTACTTCACATTAATAGGAGACGGAGCCGGATTGCTACCTACCAGCAGCACAGCTCTATGATTATACTTCACTTCCTCATATTCACCCTGGATTGCATATTTGTAGTTGTCTCCCTTGGGTCCTATTCCATAAGGCAGTGCAAGTCCGTATACATCATATCCCGGAAGGTATTCCTGGGTGGCCTTTACATTCTTTCCCAAAGCCTTTTGTACATCTTCAGCACTTAACTTTCCTAGATTCTCATGGGTATATGCATGATTGCCTATATCATATCCATTTTCTATCAAGAAGTCATACTTCTCCTTGATAAGCTCCTTTTGTCTGAAAGGAATAGGATAGAATACGAAAAAGCTGCCGCCCCTTCCAAAATCCGGGTGCTGTTTCTTAAACTCCTCCAATATGCCTACTGCACAATACGGGTCTATTTTCTTCTCGCCGTCTTCTTCTATTATATTGAAACTATTCTGCAAGCCATCGTCAAAGGTAAGCACAAAGGGTGTGAAGCCAGCTTCAACCTTGATATTGTTTTCTATGTAATCTTTGAGGCTTATAAGCCTATATCCCTTGTCATACAGAACCTTGAGATCCTTCCTGAAGTTTTCTGCCGTTCTTACCCATTCGGCTTCGGCATCTCCGATTCCGTGATACATCAGTATCATGACCTGTCCGTTTTCATTAGCCTTTATAGCCTTCAGATCTACTTCCTCAGTCTTGCTGTCACTTCCCTCCTGTACCTTCTCACTGTCTTCAGGTGTTTCTGCAGGTTCTTCCGGCAAAGTATCCTTCAGCTCTGTCGTATCAGGTTTCTTTTCATCTGCCTTAGGTGTGCATCCTATAAAGCTGATCATCATTATAAGTGCGAAAAATAGTGCGAATATCTGCTTTGTCCCTTTCATGCCATACTCCTTTCCATAAATAGCTTTATGAAGTCTTTTACTTGATTATACCAGAATTTTTATGTATTTTCGACAACATCCGATTCAATGAAAAAATGTATATTATTCCATATAAACCGAAAATACACTTAAATTCTTGGCTTTCAATTTTTATTTTGGGGCAGAATATATATGACAGACACTCTTTCAACTTTTCATAAAATTCAAAATTAATTGCTGTACCGTGTTTATTGATTATATCGGAGGTGAAAGCTTTGTCGATGAGATTCAGCAAATTCACCAATATCAACGGAGACAGGGTTGAATTTTCAAGGGATCTGGTATTGCCCTATGAGAGGTTTGTTCCAAGAGAAGCAAAATCCCAGAAGGTTCAGCAACAGGGTGTCCATAGGAATGGAACCAATAAGGGAAGAAAACTTCCAATAAAACGAAAATTGACTTGATGCTTACCGTAACTGAGGGCAAGGACAGCTTACTTGCCCTTTTTCTATTTTATTTTATCTTATCTTCCATGTGTGATTTTTATAACCATAGGGATATCATCTTTCCTGAAACTATAATTATATGCAAGGAGATATAATATTATTCATAAAAACAAAATGTTCTAACATATTTTTTCGCAAAAAGGTTAAATTAATAGTGCAGCAGGAAAATGCGAGCATAGATATATACAGTCTCGCAAAGCTTTTTACAAATAATATATGATATTTAAGGAGGGTTCATTAATGGCAGCAGGAAGTGGAAGATATAATAAAGGTCTGGAAGTACCAAAAGCTCATAAAGCTCTTGATAATATGAAATATGAAATTGCAGCAGAGTTAAATTTGCCGGTACACCAAGGCTCCGAAGACTACTGGGGAAACCTGTCCTCAAAGGATTGCGGAAGGGTCGGAGGCAATATGGTTAAGAAACTTATATCCATGGCAGAACAACAGCTTGAAGGACAATAATCCAGATAACTAAAACAAAAAAACAAAAATCAGACTTTATAGGTCTGATTTTTGTTTTTCATTAATTACATAGGAGGCTAATTGTGCTATAATTACCTTATTGCATTAGACAACTGTAATTGTTGATCCCAAATACTTTTTAATGCATACTGGAGATGATTATATGATTTTTGACAGTGGCGTACTGGCTGACAGGAAGCTCATGATTTTATATCTTTTATACAGAATGGACATACCCTTGACCAAGACACAGATCACAAATGCTGTCCTGGAAAACAATCTACTGGATTTTTTCACCTTTCAACAGTGCATGTCCGAGCTTGAAGAGGCCGGCATGGTGAAGCAGGTTATGAACCAGAAGAAGCAATGCTTCGCAACTACTGACAGTGGAAAAAAAGCTGTAGAGGTCTTTATACATAGGATTTCAAAAGATATCTCCTCAATAATTGATGACTACATATCAAAAAACAAGGATGTTCTGAAAAAGGAATCCCAAGTCATAGCTGAGTATAGCAAAGCCGGAGATAAAGAATACATAGTAAACCTTAAGGTGATAGAAAAAGATCTTGTTCTGATGGACCTTAAGCTTAATGTGGTATCTGCCAAGCAGGCAAAGCAGGTATGCGAGAAATGGAAAAACTCATCAGAAAAAATATACAGCCAGCTTATTAGCTCACTGATCAACTAAAAAATACACCTGACGGTGTATTTTTTCAATTTATCCATAATCAACATAGTATTTTGTAGACCATATATTTCCTGGCACTTTCAATAAAACTCTTAAATATCCTTAGTTCCTCGGGATATTTCTCAATAAGCATCTCCGGGTGCCACTGCAGCCCCACAATGAAACGCTCCCCTTCCTGCTCATAAGCTTCAATCAAACCATCTTCCGAATATGCAGAAGCTTTAAATACCGGTGCCAGATCCTTTACAGCCTGATGGTGGAAAGAATTCACGCCCTTCGTTCCGCTCCCGTATATATCACTCAGCTTTGTATTCTCCGCCAGCCTTACCTTATGCACAATATCAGTCTTTCCTCTGTCTGCCTTACTATGATTTATATCTGTCTTATACTGTATGCCAATATCCTGATATATATTGCCGCCGGTCGCAATATTCAGAAGCTGCATTCCTCTGCATATCCCCAGCAAAGGAATATCCATGGGAAGAGCCTTTTCTGCCAGCCGCATCTCAAAGCTGTCTCTCCGGCTGCATATCTTCAAATTGTCAGCAATAACACCTTCATTGAAATACTTTGGATGTACATCCTCACCGCCGGAAAAAAGAATACCGTCAGCAAGTCTCACATACTCTGCAATATTGTCTTCTCCATCTATATTGGGCATTACAAGGGGCACCCCGCCGGAAACCATGACAGCATGTATGTAGTCCCAGGTGCAAATACTTATATCCTGTTCCTCTTTTCCCCTTACCTTCCTTTCATTAATCTCGTCCTTGTCCACATGGTATGATGTAATGAGTATTACGGGCTTCACTTACCCACCCCCTTACATATGATATTAACACATATTGGATGTAATAGACCATAGGAACCCTTCGGTCTGTTTCAAAAATCCTTTGATAATCACTTATTTATTGTTATAATGAAAATGTCTAAAAAGCTTAATAATTCACGGGAGGTAATGCTCATGAAAATTGGTCTGGTTGGACTGCCCCTGGTTGGCAAAACGACTTTTTTTAATCTTCTTACCAATGCACATGCAGAGATATCGAACTTCGCTTCAGGAAAAGTATCATCAAATATCGGTTCTGCAAAGGTACCCGACCGTAGAATAGATTTTTTATCCAGCCTATACAAGCCTAAGAAGACCACCTATGCACAAATAGATTTCACTGATGTACCGGGACTTGTAAGCGGAGCCAGCACCGGTAAAGGTGTAGGAAACCAATTCCTTGAGGATATAAGGAAGGTGGATGCCCTTGTACATATAGTAAGAGCCTTTGAGAACAATGATGTGCTTCATGTGGAAGGCTCCATAGATCCAATGCGTGATATTGAGACAATCAATCTTGAGCTGCTTTTTGCAGACTTGGGCATAATCGATAACAGGATTACCAGGATACAATCAGGCAAGAAGGTGACAAAAGAGAACCTTGCCGAGCTTGAAGTATTGAAAAAATGTAAGGAAGGCTTGGAAAACGGTTTGCTGATCCACCAAATAACCCTTTCTGATGAAGAACGGGAGCTTCTCAAGACCTTCAGCTTCCTATCAGAAAAGCCGATGATCCTTGCAGTCAATATCGATGAGGACTCACTAAAGTCTTCATCCTACCCTCAAAAGGAAGAGATACTGAAGTATGCAAGTGAGAGAAACGTACCTGTCATAGAGGTCTGTGCCAGGGCTGAGATGGAGATAAGCGAGCTTGATGAGGAAGACAGGCTGATATTCATGGAGGAGATGGGCATAAAGAAATCAGGCATAGATGTGCTGGCCAGCACTACCTATGATTACCTTGGACTTATATCCTTCCTGACTGCCGGAGAGGATGAAGTCAGGGCCTGGACAATCAGGAAAAGTACCGATGCCAGAAAGGCAGCCGGAAAGATCCACTCAGATATCGAAAGAGGGTTCATACGGGCTGAAGTGGTAAAGTTCAAGGATATAGAGGAGCTGGGCTCCGAGAAAAAAGCCAAAGAAAAAGGGCTTTACCGCCTGGAAGGCAAAGAATATATAGTTCAGGACGGAGATATTATCAATTTTAGATTTAATGTATAATAAATAAGACAAAAAGCGCAATATTGCACTTTTTGTCTTATTCATATTTCTTCTATATCCTATTCCATTGTCTTTTCCAAATACTCATTGGCACTGCCGGCAAGATACAGCGAGCCGCAGATGCATATCATACTATCCTTGTCACACAGCTCCTTTGCCTTCTCGATGGCCTTTATGAAGTCCGGCTCTGCAATTATATCTGAGCAATAGGGCTTTACAGCATCAGCCATTGCCACAGCCGGCAGTGACCTTTCGCTTACAGGCTCAGTGGCAATCACTTTATAAGCCATGGGCATGAGTTTTTCTGCTGCATAACCGTAATCCTTATCCTGGAGCATCCCAATTACAAATATGATCCTTCGGCTGCTGAAATATTTTGAAAGGGCTTCCCTCAAGGAATTAATACCATCCTCATTATGGGCTCCGTCAATAAGGATAAGGGGTTCTGTGCTAACTATGCTCAAACGACAGGGCCATCTGACATCCTCAATACCCCTTCTGACAGCTTCAGTTCCTACAGTATAGCCCAGCTTTTCCAGTTCCGCTATCGCCGCTAGTGTGACAGCTGTGTTTTTTAGCTGATGGTCTCCTATAAGAGGCAGTTTCATATTGCGAATATCGTAGTCCAAATAGTTGAAATCTACTATCTGTCCTTTTTCATTATATTCCTTCAACACTACAGAAGCCGCATCAGCATTGATAAGTTCTGCATTTTTTTCGCTGCTGATTTTCTCAATCACTTTTGCTGCTTCCTTATATAGTTGAGGATACAGAACTACAGGTATGCCTTCTTTTATTATTCCTGCCTTCTCATAGGCAATCTTATCTATTGTATCTCCAAGTATATCCATATGGTCACAGCTTATAGAGGTTATAACGGAAAGTACCGGCTCTATGACATTCGTTGCATCAAATCTTCCACCAAGTCCTACTTCAATTACTGCAAAATCAACCTTTTTCTGCTCAAAATACAACAATGCCATTGCAGTATACATTTCGAACTGTGTAGGCTCCTCCAATCCCTTTTCCCCCATAAGCTTCACCATATCCAGCACTTCTGAGGCATATTTGACAAAATCCTCTTCGGTTATCTCTTTGCCATCTATGGTCATCCTCTCAGTATTCCTATAAAGGTGAGGGGATGTGTACATCCCGGTCTTGTATCCGGCACTGCTGAGAACACTCGCTATCATAGCTGTGGTAGAGCCTTTTCCGTTTGTGCCGGCTACATGTATCAGCTTAAGCCTTTTATGGGGATTCCCCAGAAAGTCCAGAAGCTTCGCCGTCCTTTCAAGGCCGGGTCTGCATCCGAATTTCATGGTGGTCTCTATATGGTTCACAACCTCATTATAGTTCATGGTTCTACCTCATCACCTATTTTTTTAGTGAGCTTATCCTTTCAAGGACTTTTTCCAGCATTTCCTGATATTTATTTTCTTTAGCCCGTTCTTCATCAATTACCTTCTGCGGCGCTTTTCCGATAAAGCCCTGGTTGCTAAGCTTTCCTCTTACTCTCTGAAGCTCTTTTTCCAGGTTGTCTTTTTCCTTACTCAGCCTTTCAAGCTCTTTTTCAAAATCCACAAGATCCTCAAGAGGCAGATATATCTCAGCTCCATTCATAAGAACGGATACTGCCCCTTCAGGTATCTCTCCCTTATCAGGAAGCACTGCCACCTCTGATGCAGAAGCCAGCCTTTCAAAGTACATGCTGCCTTCCTCCATAGCAGTCCTTACTTCATCATTACCTGTTACTATCATCACCTTTGCTTTTCTTGAAGGAACAACATTCATTTCAGCCCTGATATTTCTTATGCCCTTTATAGCTTCCATTACTAGCTCCATCTTCTTCTCTTCCTCAGGATGGTAAGCCTTTTCATTATATTCAGGCCATTTTGAGATCATTATGGACTCATATTCAGAAGGCAGATGCTGATATATCTCTTCTGTTATAAACGGCATGAACGGATGCAGCAGCTGCATTGTGCCTTTTAGAATATCACAAAGGGTCACTTGTGCAGCAAGCTTTGTTGCCTCATCCTCACCGTATAGTCTCGGTTTCACAAGCTCAATGTACCAGTCACAGAACTCAGACCAGATGAAATCATATAGCTTTTGTGCCGCAATACCCAATTCGAACTTCTCCATGTTCTCGGTAACTTCTTTTACCACAGTATTGAACCTGCTTATCAGCCACTTGTCTGCAGTAGTCAGGTTGGCTGTATATTCAGATCTGTCTGCATTCTGTACTCTTTCAAAGTCCAGATTCATAAGAACGAACCTTGAAGCATTCCATATCTTGTTTGCAAAATTGCTGTAAGCCTCTACCTTTTCCCAGAAGAATCTCATGTCATTTCCTGGTGAGTTCCCTGAGATAAGATTGAACCTTAAGGCATCGGCACCATACTTATCTATTACATCCAATGGATCTATCCCGTTTCCTAGGGATTTGCTCATTTTCCTGCCTTCAGAGTCCCTTATTATTCCATGTATGAAAACATACTTGAAGGGCTCCTGGTGCATATTCTCCATAGCTGAGAATATCATTCTTGCAACCCAGAAGAATATTATGTCATATCCGGTAACCAGAACGCTGGTTGGATAGAAATATTCCAGATCCTCAGTCTTATCAGGCCATCCCAGTGTTGAGAAAGGCCACAGGGCTGAGCTGAACCATGTATCCAGAGTGTCCTCATCCTGCCTGAGCTCTCCTCCGCACTTTCCGCATTTATCCGGAGCAGTTTTTGATACTATTACCTCACCGCAGTCCTGACAATAATAAGCGGGTATTCTGTGACCCCACCACAGCTGTCTGGAAATACACCAATCCTGTATGTTCTCCATCCAATTATAGTATATCTTTGAGAATCTTTCCGGAACAAACTTCACCCTGCCGTCCCTGACAACTTCAATAGCAGGCTCGGCCAGTGGTTTCATCTTTACAAACCACTGCTTTGAAAGTATGGGTTCTATTGTAGTATTGCACCTCTGGCAGTGGCCTACATTGTGTTCATGCTCCTTTGTTTTCACAAGCAATCCCTGGTCTTCCAAGTCCTTTATTATCTGCTTTCTTGCCTCGTATCTGTCCAATCCCTTGTATTTTCCGCCCAAGCCGTTTATTGTACCGTCATCATCCATTATTCTGGGCATAGGCAGGTTGTGCCTCATACCAACCTCAAAATCGTTAGGGTCATGGGCCGGTGTTATTTTTACAGCCCCGGTACCGAACTCCATATCAACATATTCGTCTGCTATTACAGGTATCTCCTTATTCATCAAAGGCAGAATCAGCATCTTCCCTACCAGATGTTTGTATCTGTCATCATTTGGATTAACAGCTACTGCAGTATCTCCAAGCATAGTCTCCGGTCTGGTGGTCGCAATCTCCAGATACTCATCGCTGTCCTTTACCGGGTACTTGATATGCCAGAAATGACCCTTGGCATTGTCATATATGGTTTCAATATCTGATATGGAGGTCTTGCATTTGGGACACCAGTTTATTATCCTCTCGCCTCTGTATATAAGGCCTTTTTCATATAATCTAATGAAAACCTCCATTACAGCCTTTGAACAGCCTTCATCCAAAGTGAATCTTTCTCTTGTCCAGTCACAGGAGCTTCCAAGCTTCTTTAGCTGATTCAGTATCCTTCCGCCGTACTCATGCTTCCACTCCCAAGCTTTTTCCAGGAATTTGTCCCTTCCAAGCTGGTACTTTGTCTCGCCTTCCTTGGCCAATGCTTCAACTATCTTAGCTTCTGTAGCTATACTGGCATGGTCCGTTCCCGGCAGCCAGAGTGTGACATAACCCTGCATCCTTCTCCACCTTATCAGTATGTCCTGAAGGGTATTGTCCATGGCATGGCCCATGTGAAGCTGACCTGTGATATTTGGAGGCGGTATCACTATTGTATACGGCTCCTTGTTTTTATCCACAACCGGTGTGAAGTATCCCTTTTCTATCCAATTTTCGTATAGTCTCTCTTCTACCTGTTTTGGATCATAGGTTTTGGCAATGTTTTTTGATTCATCCATTTCGTACATCTCCTTCTATTTAAGTTTCAAAAAATAATAATGCCCTCATCCAATTAAGGACGAAGGCATATTTCGCGGTACCACCTTATTTCCGGCTAACACCGGCTCTTAAATCTGTAACGGGCAGACCCGCCTGCTGCTACTCTGTTCACAACAGGAGCTCAGAAGCTACCTTCGACAGCACCTTGCCTGGAAAACCTTACAGCCTTTGAGTTCTCCTCTCTATGAAGCGGTTACTGACTACTCCTCTTCCTCATTGCTGATATCTATAAATTGCAATAATTCTATTTGCAAGAATTTTTCAATGCAACTTATGTATTATTTATATATCTTATTAAAATTGTTCAAATTTGTCAACTTTATTTTTTTATCAAATCCACTTTATGACGGCGTTTAATATCTACATAGTTGTTTACATACACCACCAAAGCCACAATGGTCACCATCACAAAGATGTCGAGTATGACCTGGTTGTATGGAATTTCAAAGGCTACTGCCAGAATAGCTATATAGAAGACAATGGTAGAGAGCTTTCCGAATTTATTGGCCGGCACCACTATGTCATGCTCATTGAAAAGAGTAATTGCCCCCAACACAAGAAGAGTCTCCTTTACCGCCACAACAACTATTATCCAGAAGGGTATCTGGTTCTTTATTGTAATGCTTATTAACACCGTAAGCAGCATCAGCTTATCCGCAAGAGGGTCAAGTACTATTCCCAGCCTGGTTATTAGATTGTACCTTCTTGCAATGTAGCCATCCAGTATATCAGTCAAGCCTGCAGCCACAAATATCACTATAGCTATTCTTATCCCATTCTCCGCAGTAGAAAAAAAATAATACACATATCCGGGAATCAACAGAAGCCTGATGATTGTTAATAGGTTTGGAATATTCATAGCTCACCTCTCTGCAATTCACTCACATGTATATTGGTTTCTCTTTTCAATAATATACTCTCCACAAACAGATATAAATATTTACGCTCCTCATTCCAACCCACTGGCATTATACTAATATATTACCATTATAAGCTTTGCAAATCCAAATATTTGGATTTATTCCAAAGCTTAGTCATCATTAATTTTTATGGACTGTCTCAAAAGAAAATCCCCTACATAGTATGGAATAATAGTATGTTACAGCAAATTCTGATTTTGAATCCAATTCAAAATGTTTAGTCGAAACATATAGTCAGAGGTTGCTTTAACAAAACATATTTTTAGGGGGGTATTTTGTGGGAAAACATATCAAGCTCCTGTCTCTCATGGTGGCAGTTCTTGTATTGCTCACTTCTATCACAGCGCTGTCAGTAGGCTGCACCAAAAAAGAGCTTACCACTGTTAGACTCAATGAAGTGGTACGGTCAATTTTCTATGCACCGCAATATGTTGCAATCAACAAAGGCTTTTTCGAAGAACAGGGCTTAAAAATCGATCTGACAACAGGTCAGGGTGCTGATAAGACAATGACTGCATTGCTTTCAGGCCAGTGTGATATAGGCTTTGCAGGGCCTGAAGCCGCTATCTATGTGTATAACCAGGGTAAGGAAGATTATGCGGTGTTGTTTGCACAACTGACCCAACGTGATGGTTCTTTCCTTGTTGCCAGAAATGATGAACCGGAATTTAAATGGGAAAATACAAAGGGCAAGGTCATAATTGGAGGAAGACCCGGCGGAGTACCTGAGATGACATTGGAATACATACTGAAGAAGCATGGAATAATACCGGGTAAGGATGTTGAGATAATAACAAATCTTCAATTTACAGCAACTGCAGGTGCATTCTCCAGCGGTACCGGAGATTATGTGGCATTATTTGAACCTACAGCCTCAATGCTTGAGAGAGAGAACGTAGGGAAGATCGTAGCCTCTATAGGCGAAGAAAGCGGCTTGATCGCATATACAGCTTACTTTGCGGCTAAAAGCATGATAGAGAAGGATCCGGAACTGATACAGAAGTTCACTGATGCCTTCTATAAAGGACAGCTTTGGGTCAAGGAGCATTCCGCTGAGGAAATTGCAAAGGAAATAAAGCCTTTCTTCCCGGATGCCGATGACGACATTCTTGTCACAGTCATAAACAGATACAAGGAAATTGATGCCTGGTGCGATAACCCCATAACTTCACCTGAGTCTTTCGACCTCCTTCAGGCCGTCATGCAGGATGCCGGAGAACTTGACAAGAAAGTTGAGTATGATGAGCTGGTCACTCAGGAATTTGCAGAAAAAGCAATGGAAACAGTAAAATGATGAAATAAAACCGGAGTTCTACTCCGGTTTTATGCTTTCCATCCACTTCTCAATACTTTGAGAAGCCTCTTCAATATTGTCCGTGTCAACAATCAGTTCATATTTGAATTGCTTCTGCTCATTCTCATACATAGGATCATAGTATCGAATCATGAGATCTCTTGCAACCTCACTGTAATTTCCCTTCAGAACATCGGAGGAATACTCTTCGATCCTCTTGGCAGAAATATGCCTTCCCAGCTTCTCCAAGGATCTTAATATATCCTCTTTATAACCACTGCCTTGAGTATACTCCTCCACTACCCTCCGTATGCGGCTTTCAATGCTTCCCAATGCAAGGATGTGCTTCCCTGCTCTCATGCTCTCCATAATGTAATGGGGAATTACAATGTTGCCTATTCTGCTGCTCTCGCCCTCAACAAAAACCGTGTCGGTTCTCCTTCCTTTCAGCTTGTCATATACAAGGGATTCGAACTGTTTCTGGCTTACACCGCTTCCCAGTCCTACATCACCAAGCAAGGAGCCTCTATGATTGGCATACCCCTCCAGGTCCAATACGTCATGACCCAGGCTTTCCAGCCTTTTAAGCAATTCTGTTTTCCCTGTTCCTGTATAACCGTGTATTACAATATAATTCACTTCACTGTTAAACTGTGGAAGCATGTTATTGACAACTGAGCGATATCCTTTGTATCCCCCTCTCAACTTAACAGTCCCAAGGCCTATGGAATTCAGGAGCGAACAGACTGAACTACTCCTAAAGCCTCCCCTTTCACAAAAAAGAACTACCTTATCGTGTTCACTTTTAAGCTTTGATATCTCTTCATATAGAGCAGGGAGCCGCTTTGAAGCAAAATCCACCCCCAGCTTTTTAGCTTTTTCTATGCTCTCCTGTGTATATACAGTCCCAATGATCTTTCTTTCTTCATCATCAAAAAGGGGAATATTCACTGCCCCGGGTATGGTAAACTCAGAATGCTCTCCGGGGCTTCTCAGATCTATCAGGATGTAATCTCCTTCAAGCTTGTCATATTCTATCGATTTGTACATTTTCATCGAACCTCGTAACTCATATCATTTATTTGATGTATTTATATAATATATATTCTATCATAAAAATATCTTTATATTGACATACAATTCAAAAGTCATTATAATATACCCATACGGGGTATATGTAAAGGAGTGATATTATGAAAAAAGCATACTTGAACGATAAGAGCTGCGACAAGTCTCCCTTCTGCGGAGCAAAAAGAGTATGCCCAACCGGAGCAATCAGTTTTATGAAAGATGGACTTTTCTCCGGAAAAATAAAAATTGATCAAGAAAAGTGCATAGGCTGCTCAAAATGTTTATCCTATTGCCCTCATAATGCCATAAGCATGAAGTAAAAAGAATCCGTCGGATTCTTTTTACTTTGTCGCTCTTGTCCTTCCTATCACTTATCCGGCGGTTGCTGAATACTATGGAGTTATAAGAACTAACTGGGGGTGTAGCAGTGGACAAGGTAGTAGAGCTAAAAAACGTGACCATGAACTACCACACACTAGACGGTGAAACCCAGGCCATTAAAAATCTATCACTGGACATAAGAAAGGGGGAATTTGTGAGCATCGTTGGACCCAGCGGCTGTGGCAAGTCAACCTTGCTTTCGCTTATCTCAGGACTCATAAAGCCTTCCTCAGGTGAGATTTTAGTCGATAATGAGCCTGTAACCGGACCATCTCCCAATGTCGGCTATATGCCGCAACGGGATCACCTTTTCGAGTGGCGCACAATACTGAAGAACACTACCATAGGGCTTGAAATTCAGAATAAAATGAATAGAGAGTCCTTGAAAAACGCAGAGAGACTTTTAGATGAGTACGGACTTGGGGATTTCAAAAATTATTATCCCAAGCAGCTTTCAGGCGGCATGCGGCAGAGGGCAGCCCTTATAAGGACCTTGGCGGCAAATCCCGAAATCCTGCTTTTGGATGAGCCATTTTCAGCCCTCGATTATCAAACGAGGCTTGCTATCTCTGAAGAAATATGGCTTATCATAAAAAAGGAAGAAAAAACAGCCGTGCTTGTAACTCATGACATAGCTGAAGCTGTATCGATGTCTGACAGAGTAATCGTACTGACACAGCGGCCTGCAGAGGTTAAATCAGAGCATAATATAGATCTTACCACAGGTAAATGCAAGACTCCGATTAACTGCAGAGAGGCTCCTGAGTTCAGAGTTTATTTCAATAAGATATGGAAGGAGCTGGATGTTCATGTCTGAAGAATATGCTGTACCTGCTGTAAAATACTCAATGGAGCATGCTGAATTCATACGGAAGGAAAGAATGGCAAGAAATGCGGTAAGAATATCCAGAATAATAATACTGACAGCTATTTTTGCATTGTGGGAGCTTGCGGCAAATCTGAAATGGATAGATCCATTCATAATGAGCCAGCCCAGCAGGGTCTTAAAAACAATAGTCAGTCTTTCAAAAGACGGTTCCCTGTTTGTTCATACAGGAGTGACCATATATGAGACCATTATTGGCTTTCTATCCGGGACTATTCTGGGAACACTGATAGCAATTGTGCTATGGTGGTCCGATTTCACAGCCCGAGTATTGGATCCTTATCTTGTGGTACTCAATGCACTGCCGAAAACAGCCTTGGGCCCGATCATCCTTGTATGGGTCGGCGGAACCACCGGATCGATAATAGTAATGGCGCTTCTCTTATCTATTATTGTCACCATACTCAATATATATCAGTCCTTCAAGGACTGCGATGAAGATAAGATAAAGCTTCTAAAAACCTTTGGGGCAACAAAGACACAGATTCTTCGGAAAGTCGTACTTCCCTCCAGCATTCCCGATATGATATCCACCCTGAAGATAAATGTTGGATTGTCATTGGTCGGGGTCATTGTGGGTGAATTCCTTGTATCCAAAGCAGGCCTGGGTTATCTCATTATCTATGGAGGCCAGGTATTTAAAATGGATCTTGTAATGACCAGTGTGATTATCCTCGGAGTAGCTGCTGCATTGATGTATCTTACAGTGGCCTGGATAGAGAAGAAGTTTATAAAGATGCGTTGAAAAAAGCGGCTTCATCATTAGCCGCTTTTTCTATCCCTTAATTATTCTTAACAGTTCCTCTGTGTCTTTTACAATATAATCTGCTGATATATCATCACCCTGAAAGCCGTGAGCTGCACTCCATTTCACGAGAGCTGCCTTGACACCCGCTCCATGAGCGCAGTGTATGTCAAATACGCTATCCCCTACCATAATAGCCTCTGAAGGATGTGCCTCCAATAGCTCCAATGCTTTTACAACAGGTGCGGGATTAGGTTTATGCTGTTCTGTATCTTCAAGAGCCACAAACACATCAAAATGCTTCTTGATATCAAAAAGCTCAAGACCCTGAAGTGCTATCTTCTTCCTTTTCGAGGTTACCATAGCCATGGAACAGCCTTGGCTGTCAAGCTCCTCCAGCAGTTCCTTAACTCCTTCAAATATATTAACTGTGTCATTATGCCTAGATTCATTATATTCAATATACGTTCTGAACATTTCATCAGCTTTTTCCTCGGAATATCGTTTAAGGGTCACTATTAATGGCTCTCCATAGCACTTGAGTATATCCTGCTCACTGACCTCTATTCCAAGACAGGTCCTGTATGTATATTTAAAAGAATCCATAATGAGCTTATTAGTATCAATCAGTGTCCCATCAAGATCAAACAGTACATATTTGTATTTCATATGCCGCTCCTTCTAAAAATATTTTCTACCTGAATATTCTATCATATAATTTCGTCTAAATAAACAAGGCTCCCTATAAACCAATAAAATGGCCGTGGATATCTTTGTAATTTTATACACCAAAATCAGATGATGATGTGACTCAACTGACACAGGTGAATTTTGATATGT
>JAWLHF010000048.1:0-23962 GCA_041690515.1 Clostridiaceae bacterium
CCAGCTGTGCAAATCCAACGGCATTGAACCCATAGGGGTTGTTAAGGGCTTCAGTGCAATACCTCAGGTGGCAGAACTATTCTTGGAAGCGGGGTTTAAGACCTTGGGGGATTCCAGGATAAAAGAAATCATAAGGCTGCGGAGAGGTAATGTCAAAGCCGATATGATGCTTATCAGAATACCAATGTCCAGTGAGATACCGGAGCTTGTAAGATATGCTGATTCTAGCCTGAATTCGGAGCTTGAGACAATAAGGCATATTAATGAAGAGGCAAAGAGACAGGGGAAGTACCATGGAGTTGTATTGATGGTTGACCTGGGTGATTTGAGAGAAGGGTATTTCAACAAAGAAGAAGTCATCTCAGCTGCAAAAGAGGCAGAAGGGATGGGAAATATCAAACTTCTGGGAATAGGAACAAACCTGGGATGCTATGGTTCCATCAAGCCCTCTCAGGATAATCTGGGAGAATTATGCGGACTGGCAGAGATAATTGAAATGGAAATAGGAAGGAAGCTGGATATAGTATCCGGAGGGGCAAGTACATCCTTGTCGCTTCTGGTTAACGGAAAGATGCCGAAAGGCATCAATCACCTTAGAATTGGCGAGGCAATAATAACAGCAAAGGATTTTCCATATTTGTGGGATATAGAGATGCAGGGGATACATCGTGACCCTATGGTCCTAAAAGCTCAGGTAGTAGAGGTCAAGCAAAAGCCAAGCTATCCCATAGGAGAAATATTCGTTGACGCTTTTGGCAACAGACCTGAGTACACAAATAGGGGAATGAGGAAGAGAGCTATACTTGCAGTAGGCAGCAAGGATTTTGGGGATGCATCAAAGCTTAGACCCAGACATGAGGGAATAGAGATAATTGGAAGCAGCAGTGATCACTTGATACTGGACGTAGAGGATTATAAAGGAGCAATAAAAGTAGGGAATGTGCTGGAGTTTGATACTTTTTATGCTGCCATGCTCTTTTTGTGTTCCAGTGACTGCGTGAGGAAGGTAATTGTTGAATAGTATGAGAGGAACTCAGCCAGACACTGATTGATTCAGAGTCTGGCTGAGTTTTAATGTTCAATCAGGCTGGTCAGAGCCACCTCCTGCCTGTTACCGGGTTGGTTGAGAGGATGGATATTGGCAATACCGTTGTTATCATCTACATTTTCGATATAAACTGGTGTGCCATTATAGGTAACATTAGCCATAACCGGTGAAGCGGCGATTTCTTTTGCGCGTCTCTTATCCATACATAAGCCTCCTGAATTATTTATTTAATCATAGTTTTTCACTTACCTGATGAAATATTCTTTCAAGAGTGGTTTTCCAAAAGCTCCTTCGAATTGACAATTATCTGCTATTCAAAGCAAGCAGCTTGTCAATCGCATTGTCCAGTCTGGTGTGATCAGGCTCTTTCAGCCACTTGTCCCGGACAACAATATGTCTGCAGTTTCCGGATCTATTCTTAATATATGAATAAATTATCTGTGAGTCGTCGATTTCTTCCTTTTTTATTTCTCTTGGAGTATTCAGGATATTTGTGCTAAAACAGGATAAAATGTTTGCTTTCAAAAGTAATTTTTGTTCCTCAAGACGAAGGTCTTTCATTACACATTTTTCATTGAAAAGAACTTTATTTCCTTTGATAAGGAATAACTTGACAGTGTCTTCATTCAAATTTTCAAGTACAGCAATATTCCTGTTCTCTTTTGTGTACTCCACTACCTTAACCTTGCCAGTCAGGTATTTTACTGCACTCAGATAATCCCTGTACCGGGCAGCCTTTTCAAAGTAAAGTTCTTCAGAGGCGATGTTCATTTTGCTTTCGATTGCTTCAATTATACTTTTATCAGTTCCGTCAAGGAGGCCTATTGTTTTATTTACCATGTTAATATAATGTTCTCTCGGTGTATTCTCCATACATGCTCCGATGCACAGGCCTAATGAATGATTCAAGCAGGGGGTTGATTTACGGGAAACATTGGTGCATAGTATTCCGAATAGCTCTCTTATACCTTGAAGGCCCCTTTCAACGGTATTCCTGCTCGTGTAAGGTCCGAAACAGAGCTTTTCACCTGTTTCCTCAGATTCCCCTGAAACTTCGATAGTGGGGTATTTTTCATCAAGATTTATCTTTATATAGGAATATGATTTGGGGTTTTTCATCAGCTTATTGTAAACAGGCTGCAGTTCCTTTATCAGCTTATTCTCCAGCAAAAAAGCTTCGAATTCCGTATCAGTTATGATATAATCAAAATCCTTAAGATTATTTACCAGTTTTATGACTTTGGGAGAATGTGCTTTTGAGTTCTGAAAATATGATCCTACCCTGTTTTTCAGATTCTTTGATTTACCCACATAGATTATATTGCCCAAGGAGTCTTTCATAAGATATACTCCCGGGCAGAGGGGGAGTTCTTTTACCTTCTGTTTTATATCCACATGGCTTCCTCCATTGATTTATTATACAATACCATTATAACCGCTACATTGGTTATGATGGAAGAGGAAGGATTTTGAAAGAAAAGGTTGAATATAAGTAGGATTGAGATTGTCATATCGGGAGGACTTATGGGCATAACGGACAAGAAAAAGAGGTTTGAACAAGTAGTGAAAAGAATGGATAAGGACTGGAAGCTGCTTGGTGTCAGGGAACTGGAGGGTGGAGTCTCAGCACGGGTGACACTTATGGAAATAGTATTGCCTGATGGATGCTTAAAAAGAATTCTTGTACGCCAGCATGGCAGTATCGACCTTAATAGGAATCCAAGGGTGGCATCAGATGAGTACAGATTGTTGAGAATACTGAAAAATGAGGGGTTGTCTGCCCCGGAGCCGTATTACCTTGATGAAACCGGTGAGGTTTTTCCTGATCCATATATCGTGATTGAGTATTTTGAGGGCAAATCAGAAAGCAAGCCGGATAATCTGAGGGGTTATTTTAAGCAGTTGGCGGAAGGCTTAGCAAAACTGCATAAGGTGGATTGCAGCAAGGTTGATATATCATTTCTCCCCAAGCAGGAGAAAAATTACTCGGCTGCACTTGTAAAGGCACCTGAAAAGCTTGACGATTCACTAAGTGAAGGACTTATACGCAGTACCCTTAAAGCTGTATGGCCATTGGCAGGCAGAAACAAGGAAGTGATCCTCCACGGAGACTTTTGGCCGGGCAATACCTTGTGGCGGAATGGAAGGCTTATTGCCATTATAGATTGGGAAGACGCATGTTTTGGAGATCCCTTGGCAGATGTCAGCAACGCAAGGCTCGAGATACTCTGGGCTTTTGGAGAGGAAGCTATGGAGATGTTTACAGGGGAGTACAAGTCCATAATGCCGGCTGTCGACTTTTCATATCTTCCTTATTGGGATCTGTGTGCCGCCCTAAGGCCGGCTTCAAAGCTCTCCCAATGGGGTTTGGATCCGGAGGTAGAGAGGGATATGAGGGATAAGCACAGCTTGTTCGTGGCTCAGGCTGTTGATCGAATAAGCTGCTAAGGATAATAATAAGAAAGCTATTTGAAAGCAAGGGAGAAAGATAAAATGAGATTTTTTGATTCCTATAAAGGGCTTCCCAAAAGCATATATGTCATATTTTTCGCTCAGATAATCAATCGTTTCGGCGATTTTGTGATTCCGTTTCTGAGCTTGTTTCTGGTAAAAAAGCTTGGATTGAGTTATCAGAGCGCAGGTGTGGCAGTTATGCTGACCTCTCTGGCATCCATTCCTGGTTCTTTTGCAGGAGGTAAAATTGCAGACCATTTCGGACGGAAAAAGGCTTATGCCCTATTCCAGTTAAGTGCTGCCGTATGTCTGTTTTTTTGTGCATTTATTGAGATTCATCAAATTGTAGTAACATTAATCTGCATGTCATCATTCTTCAATGGAGGGGTAAGGCCTATAATATCAGCGATTATCACGGATGTTCTCCCTGCTGAGAAACGGCAGATGGGATTTTCACTGTCATATCTGGGTATCAATCTGGGTGTTGCATTGGGGCCCCTTGTTGCCGGATTTTTGTTCAACCATTATATCCCTTTGATTTTCATTGGTGATGCAATAACTTCATTTGTTGCCGTTACTCTTGTTATGGTGACAATTAAAGAATCCCTTCCTGATAATGAAGATGCCGCTATAAGCAGCAATGAAGAAAAAAGTGAAACAGGAAATGTATTTTCAGTTCTTCTCAAAAGGCCTAAGATTCTTATTTTTCTTTTGATAAATATATTGCTGAATATCGTATATACTCAGTTCACTTTTTCTCTGCCGATGATGCTTGATATTATCTTTGGAGATAAGGGTGCCAGCAATTTTGGTATCATAATGAGTGTTAATGCTGTAACCGTAATAGTAATGACAATGCTTATTACCCAAGCAACTAAGAAATGGAAGCCGCTGACTTCAATGACAATAGCCGGACTCCTATACTCCGCAGGCTCTGGGATGATAACCTTCATACGCATGATGCCTTTGTTCATCATATCAACAATAATTTGGACAATAGGAGAGATTATGATGATGACAAATTTTGGAGTATATATAGCAAATAACACTCCTCAGAACTTCAGGGCAAGGTTCAATGCAGTAACCTCTTTGAGCTGGGCTGTCGGTGCGGCTCTTGGGACATCACTGATGGGCAGGTATATGGATCACTTCGGAGTGTTTAATGTCTGGCCCCTGTCATTTTTACTGGGTCTCCTGGGTACAGGAGGACTATATATGCTGAGGATGAGGACATATCAGGTCATTAATAAAAAGGCAGGTCAAGGGTATATTGAACCATAATAAAAAAGACTTGAAAATTAAGTATTATTAATAGGGTAAGAGATAGACTATTACCTATCAGGTATTGGTAAGTCATATGGGAGGTAGAGAATGGAAGAATTCAAGGTTCTGATGTATCATGAGATCATCAAAAAGGTAGAATTTAACTATGAAGGGTATAAAGGGATAAAAGTCAGTCAGGGTTATCATGATGTGCTGCCCCCGGTCTTGTTCGCATATCTGGAGGCCTTTGAAAAACAGATGAAGTACTTACATGATGAAGGTTATAAGACATTATCATTAAAGGATGTAGTGGACTTTTATTACAATAACAAGCCATTACCGGAAAAGGCAGTACTTCTGACCTTTGATGACATGTACAAATCTGTATTGCTGAATGCATATCCAATACTGAAAAGGTATGGTTTCCATGCTGTCGGCTTTGTGGTTGAAGACTGGATATTCAGTGATAAACAAAGTAATTTACCTAATCAGTCTGTATGTTTATCAAAGGGTGAATTGGATCAAATGAGGGATGTATTTGAATATGCGAATCATACAAAGGCCTTACATACAAGAGCAGGTGACAAGGGCGCACTCCAGACTGTAGACAAGGTCTCGTTCCTTGAGGATGTCAAGGCTTGTGAGGAATTTGTAGATACCAGGCATGCTTTTGCCTATCCCTTCGGTATATATACTGAAGAAAACATAAGCTGGCTTAAGGAAGCTGGATTTTTACTGGCTTTCACATCAGAGGAAGGGATAAACGACAAGACTACCAATCCCTATAGACTTCACAGGAACGGTGTTCTGCTGGACTGTGATTTTGAAAAATTCAAGGTAATGATAGATAGATGATTTTGGAGGGTTATTATGAAAAGAATACTTTTATTTTTACTAATATTATCAGTTGTGTCAGGTATTGCTGCAGGCTGTGAAAAGAAAGAGGCTCTGGACTATACAATTAAATTCGGGATCCTGCCGGCAGAGTCGGCTATTCCCATTATAATAGCTAAAGAGAAGGGGTTTTATGAAAAGGAGGGTGTCGATGTCGAAGTACTATCCTTTAACTCGCCAAATGAACGTAATGTGGCTGTTCAGGCGGAACAGATAGATGCTATCATAGGAGATATAATGACTTCTCTTACATTTCATGAAGCAGGCTTCGACATGAAAATTACATCGGATATAAATGAAGATTTCAAATTGCTGACTTCTCCCAATTCCGGCATAGATAATTTTGAGAAGCTTGACAATAAAGATGTCTCGGTGGTTCCGAACTTCGTACTGGAGTACATAATGGATGAAATGGCTCAGAAGAACAACATAAAATACAATCTGGTCAGCATTCCATCTTTTACGGCAAGGTTTGAAGCCCTGCTGGCAGATAAAATTCATGGTGTGATTTTTACTGAGCCTCAGGCAAGCCTTCTGGCTTCAAAGGGAGCCAAGGTTCTTGCTACATCAAAGGATTATGGCATAAAGGCGGGGACATTATTATTTAATGAGAAGACCCTAAAGGAAAATCCGGGAGAAGTGAAGGCATTTTACAATGGATATAATGCAGCAGTGGACTACATTAATTCCACAGATCCATCAGAATACAGCCAGATACTATCCCAGTATGGATTTCCCGAAGCCATTCAGGATTATCTGAGCAGCGGAGTAAAGTATACAAAAGCTGAGAGGATGGATGAGGAGACATTCAACAGTGTGCTGGAATGGACTCATTCCAAGAAACTGGTGGAGAAATTCTACAGACTGGATGACGTAAGTGATTTTTCATATATAGAATAAAAGAAATACAAGGAGGAATATAAAATGATAAAAGTCGTTGCGAAGAGCCATGCAAAAGCTGACAAACTGAATAAGATCCTGGAGCTTTCCAAGGAAATGGTTGAGAAGACAGTAAAAGAGGAAGGCTGCATAAGCTATGAGCTTTTTCAGGATATAAAAGATCCCAATCAATTGGTTATCATTGAAGAATGGGAAAACGAAGAATCCTTGGACAGACATATGGTATCGGAGCATTTTAAAAGATTGATTCCCCAGATGAATGAATTGAGAGAAGGACCCTCTGAAGTCAATATTTACAGGAAACTGTTCTAGAAAAAACAAGAGTGTTTAGTGCAAAACATATAGGTTGATATTTGGTCTGTTTTCTTAAAAGGCTTGATTTTTGCAAAAAAGTATGACATTATTAAAATTAGCTTAAATAAATAGTAAATAATGTAACGCATATATATTTCAATTAATATAGAAAATAAAAATATATTAATATCGAAATTCTGTTGGTGACATGTTACAATGAGTTTAAGTATTAAAATTTTGGAGGTACAAAAAGTATGAATGGAACAGTAAAATGGTTTAATGGTGAAAAAGGTTATGGATTTATCACAGGAGAAGACGGAACAGATGTTTTCGCACATTTCTCCCAGATAAATGCAGAAGGTTACAAATCACTTCAGGAAGGCCAGAAGGTCTCTTATGATGTAGTTAATGGTCCAAAAGGACCACAGGCTGAAAATATCACTATTATCTAATTAGTGAATATTTTGCCCCTTAGACAGTCATCTGTCTAAGGGGTTTTTAATGTCGAAAATTATGAATATTGCCTGGTTCATATTTGGGGAATAACATATAGACATTCTGTAAGAGGAGAGGCATACTGGAACTAGAGAATATAATAATGATGAGGTCGTGATGAAAGATTTGAAGAGAATATACAAAACTCAGTCAATCATCCTCCTGCTGGTTGGAGTTGGAGCATTGTTCGGAGGCGGGATGGCCATTATTGATCCTTCCGGGGCATTATACGGAGCACCGGTGGAAATATTGAAAAAGGGGCCCTTTGAAAGTTTCCTGATTCCGGGATTATTCTTATTTTTTGTAATTGGGGTAGGCCATTTAACTGCTTTTGGAGCAATGAAATGCAGTCATAGACTCCATGCATATTTAAGCGGTGCAGCCGGATGTATATTGACAGGCTGGATATTGATCCAGTGCTATGTATTGCAAGCTGCAAATATTCTGCATATAGTATTTTTCATCGTAGGCTTAGCTGAAAGTGTGATAGCCCTGTACATGCTTGTCAAACTGAGATTGTTTCCCTTTAAGGATCTAGGTTAGCAGGTACTGATTTATAAAGGGGATAGCAAGCCTCTATATATTGAAAACAGATGCATTTGAAAACCAAATACATCTGTTTTTTTCTTTGCAAATAATTAGAGTATTGCAAAAATTTACGGCTGATGATATTATATAGTTAAATTGTTAAACAAATAGATGATTAAACAATAAAGTGCCAATGGCGGAATGGATGGTGGATATGGATATTACACCTGTACGCAATGATAGACTATCGGACAAAATAGTTAATCAAATCATTAATATGATGAAAGACGGCAGCTTAAAAGCAGGAGATAAGCTGCCAAATGAAGCTCTTTTAGCAGAGCAGTTTGGAGTGAGCAGGGGGATACTACGTGAGGCATTGACTCAGCTTCAGGCTCAGGGATACATAAGAAGGAAGCCTAAGGATGGTACTTATATTCAGGATAACATTCAGGGAAAGCTGATGAATGAGTCAGTAAATGAACTGATGAGGAAGGCTACCTATAGTGACCTGCTTGACTTCAGGGAGACACTGGAACTGAAGATGGTTGAACGAGTTATTGAACGGGCTAGTGATGAGGAGATTGAAGAGTTGTTTGACGGCCTTGGGATTGCTGAGGATGAAGAGGTTCAACATAGTATGGATCATTACTTTCATTATAAGCTGGCACAAGCATCAAGAAATGTCTTTTTTATGAATTTCATTGATACTTACTATGACTTGATCAGTGAAATTGCAAAGAAGAGTCATCGGGATCAGATAAGAAGAAATCAAATTGCAGAGGAACATCATGCTATTGCAAAAGCAATAGCCAATCGAGATAAGAACGCAGCAAGACAGGCAGTGAGCCACCATATGAAAATGGTGGATAAGAAAATAGAGAGTATGGAGTAAATATAGGAGTATA
Source organism: Clostridiaceae bacterium (assembly GCA_041690515.1). Taxonomy (GTDB): domain Bacteria; phylum Bacillota; class Clostridia; order Lutisporales; family Lutisporaceae; genus BRH-c25. The sequence goes on from JAWLHF010000048.1 coordinate 8,782, forward strand.
CAATGAAAAAGAACTATAAGATATTATCGCCTTGCGGTATTCTCGGATATGGATTTCCACCGGAATCCTTTGAAAACGGAATGAGGGATAACCCGGACGCTATAGTAGTAGACGCGGGTTCTACTGATGCGGGGCCCCATAAGCTAGGTGCCAACACAGCAATTGTCAGCCGTCAGGCATGTAAAAAAGATTTGGAGTATATAATAAAAGCCGGATTTGAACACAAAATCCCGGTAATAATTGGATCGGCAGGTGGAAGCGGGGGTAAAGCCCATGTTGAGTGGACCCTTAGTATAATTGATGAGATCATATCGGAACACAAGCTTGCACCTCTCAAACAAGCGGTCATATGGGCGGATATACCTAAAGACATTATACTGGACAGTATGAGGCAAGGTAGGGTTAGACCGCTAGGGGATTCGGTACCGGTCCTTACAGAAAATGCTTTGGAAGACACTACCGGAGTGGTTGCTCAGATGGGGGCAGAGCCGATAATAGAGGCACTGGAAAATGGTGCTCAGCTGATTATCTGCGGCAGGGCTTATGACCCCTCGCCCTTTGCGGCAGTAGGTATTTTCAATGGGTTTGATGGGGGAATGGCTTATCATCTTGGTAAGGTGCTTGAATGTGGAGCACTTTGCTGCGAGCCTGGTACCACAAAGGACTGTATGATGGGGGTACTCTACGAAGACTGCTTCGAGGTATATCCCACCAACCCTCAGCGCAAATGTACTACAGTAAGTGTAGCAGCCCATACCTTTTATGAGAAGGATCATCCATATATCCTTCACGGACCTGGTATTGTACTGAATCTGCAGAACTGTGAATTCACAGATGAAGGTAATGGACGAGTGCGTGTAAAAGGCAGCAGTATGAGCAGGACACCTGTATATGAGGTTAAGCTTGAGGGTGCGAGAAAGATTGCCTATAGAACATTTGTTATTGCAGGGGTTAGAGATCCGATTCTGATAGAGAAGATAGAAGAAGTAGAGGAACTGGTTAAGAAAAGTGTTATGGAACAATACCGGGAAATCCCAAGTGAACAGTATCAGATAAACTTTTACAATTATGGGAAAAACGGAGTAATGGGTGATTTGGAGCCTCACAATGTTGCAGGCCATGAGTTAGGGGTATTGTTCGAAGTCATTGCAAAAACACAAAGTGATGCATCGGCGTTATGCAGCTCAGTACGTTCAACTTTTATGCATTACGGATATGAGGGCAGAAAATCTACAGCAGGAAATCTGGCATTTCCCTTTGCACCAAGTGATGTAGAGTTTGGTGCAGTGTATGAATTTTCGGTTTATCATCTGATGGAGACTGCTAACGGCAAAGCACTTTTCCCTATCGAATATAGAATTGTATAAGGAGATACAGATATGAACAGGCTTGCAGATTTGGCAAAGGTATTGAGAAGCAAAAACAGCGGTCCCTTTGAAATTACACTTGATATATTGTTTGATGACCCTACAAGCTATCATAGGGTAGTGAACAGTAAAGAAATAAACGTCGAGAGGATATGTGAACTTTATCATCTTCAATCTGAAGACGTTTGCGATATTGTATATTTTGAAAAAGGACTTGGAATCAAGATTACATATAACAGGCCAGTATCATCAGGAACATTTGGTGACCGGGATGTGTATGGCGCTCAGCAGCATGCCCCGCTCATGGATATTTTGATTCCGTAAAGGGGGATAATCATGGATCTGACAAAAAGAAGCGAGTCTCCTAAGGAAAAGCTTAGCATGGCTCAGCTGTGGAGACGTCTTCGTTCGGATGCAGTACTTTATATCATACTATTACCTACACTAATGTATTTTTTCATATTCCGTCTATGGCCAATTATCGGAATGCGGTTGGCATTTTACAACTATAAGGCACGAGGTCCGTGGACTTTTGTAGGATGGAAATATTTTGAGATGATCTTTAAGACTTCAGCTTTTACTGATATTTTGGGTAATACCTTGATTATAAGCTTTATGAAGTTTGTCCTTCTGTTTCCGTTCTTCGTTCTATTCGCCATCCTGCTTAATGAGCTGAAATTGGCTCGTTTCAGAAAATACGTGCAGGTAGTATCATATCTGCCGCACTTTTTGTCATGGGTAGTTATAGCTGGTATTTGGATTGCGGCGCTATCACCTTCTACAGGTGCGGTGAACCAGATCCTAGGAATATTTAATATCCCGTCAATAGATTTTATGACGGATAAAACAAAGATACGATGGATTCTTATGCTCTCGGAGGCATGGAGAAGTCTGGGGTGGGATTCAATATTTTATTTTACAACAATAATAGGTATTTCACCAAGCTTGTATGAGGCAGCTGAGATTGATGGTGCGAATCGCCTACAGATAATAAGATATATAATATTGCCTTCACTTATAACTCCGATGGTTACGATGTTCATTCTAAATCTGGGATTTTTCCTTAATGCAGGCTTTGATCAGGTACTTAACTTCTCAAATGATGCGGTATTAAGCTCAATTGACATATTGGATACATATATTTACCGTATCGGTATTCAGAATGCACAGTACTCATTATCAACTGCTGTAAGTTTGATAAAAGGAATAGTAGGTGTGTTCCTGGTACTGGCAACACATCTTGTTTCTAAGAAATTCACAGGAAAGGGAGTGTGGTGATAGTGAAGCGTAATAGAAAATTTACACTTGGGCAGATAATTCTCATGCTCATTCTGGGCGCTGTTACACTTACCATGATCATACCGCTGCTCAACATATTGGCACGCTCCTTATCAAGTCCTGAAGCATCAGTCAAAATGAGCGGCCTGGCGATCATACCCAGAGACATTGATTTTATCAACTATAGGATAGTTTTCAATCACCCGGCTTTGATGGCCGCTCTTGGCAACTCAGTTTTTGTCACGGTAGTTGGCACAGCAATCAACATTCTGCTTACAACAACAGCGGCATATGTGCTTACCAGACCTAAGCTTATGTTTAAAAGGGCTATAATGGTGTTTCTCATATTTATGATGTTGTTTGAGCCAGGTCTGGTACCAGAGTACTTAGTAATACAAAAACTCGGACTGATGGGAAGCAAGTGGTCAGTCATACTGGTTACAGCAGTAAATGTCTACTATCTGATAATCATGATGCGCTATTTTGAGGAAATACCTCCATCGATCTTTGAGGCTGCAACTCTTGATGGAGCAGGACATCTAAGGATGTTGTTCTCAATTGTATTTCCATTGGCAAAGGCGGGTATAGCTACCATAACCATGTTCTATGCAGTGCTTCGCTGGAATGAATATTTTAAGGCAAGTATCTACATAGTAAAGGCTAGGGATACTTTATTTCAGGTAGTACTCAGACAGTTTGTAGTACTGGGAGATACAGCTTCGATCGTAGGTCAGCAGAATCTCTGGAATTATAATGATCTGGCACGAATCGACTATACTGCACTCAAGGGAGCCACGATTATTGTGGCAATAATACCGGTTCTGTTACTTTACCCAATCGTTCTAAAGTATTATGCAAAGGATGTTATGGGTGGAGGAGTAAAAGAATAAAATCATAATCAAACGTAAATAAGGGGGAAATTAAAATGAAAAGACTAATCAGCTTGACTCTTGTGTTAGTTCTGGTTCTGGCGGTTTTCGCAGGCTGCAGTCCTAAGCAGGAAACTCCGGCACCAACAGAAGCAACACCCTCAGAAACAGGTAAGCTTGGTACACAGGATGCTCCTGTAAAGGTTACAGTACTTATCAAAGACGTTGTACCGACAGAAGAAAATGTTCAGAAACTGGCAACAGAGATCGAAGCCGGAATGGCTGCGGAGGGTAATTATGTAGACCTTGAATTCTTAGAAGCACCGGCAGGGAAGTATGCCGACGTTGTTCCCATAGCTTTTAGAACAGGCCAAATCTCTCCGGACATAATATACTTCCAGGGGGGCGACCTTCCAATAGCACAGGAAGGGCTGCTTGAGGATCTTACTCAATATATCAATAATTCAACCAATGTAAAAGCAATTATGCAGAGCCATAACACAGAAGCTGTAAAGAACTACCCCTACCTGTTATGGTTGGCTCCGGCAAGAGTACAGATACCGGTAGTAAGAAATGATTGGTTCAACTCTCTTGAAAGCAGCAAGGCATTGCTGGAAAACCCGACTCCTGATAATTACTATGCAATGTTCAAGGAGATGAAGGATAAAGGTCTTTGCGAATATCCCATAACAACAGACGGAACCATACTGAAACTTGACAGCGTGTTCAACCATGCCTTTGGTGTAACTGGCACAATTATGAAGGTAGATGGAAAGTATGTCTACTCAAAGGCTACAAAGTTTGAGAAAGATAAGCTTGCTTACTATGCAAAGTTATATAAAGACGGACTTTTAGACAAAGAATATGTAACAAAGCAGTGGGATACCATGGAGCAAGCCTTCTACGAGGGTAAGGCAGGCTTCGTCTCAGGAACTGCGGGAGATGTTGTAAATGTATATAACAACAAGATGATACAGACACAAGGCGCTGCTGCTGAGCTTGCCGTTCTTCCGGCAGCTAAGGGAGTATCACAGGCTTATCAGTCCATAGATGTTACCAAAGAGTCAAGAGGACTTGCCATAAATGCGGATTCTAAGGTTAAGGATGCAGCATTTGCAGTACTTGAATTCATGGCAGGAACAGAAGGAAGAAAGCTTGACAAGCTGGGTCTAAAGGATACTCATTATACTGAGGCAGACGGGAAATATACATTGACTGATAAATTCCCAGAATGGTGGGCAAAGTTCTGGCCTACTATGAACGGTCTTGATACAACAAATGTAAATGGTGATGTTTTAACATCTTCTGCTGTAGATTCACTGGATGCAGCAGCAAAATACTACTATGCTGATGTGAATGTAGTACTTCCTAATGATCTGCTTCCATTAAAGGATGCTATGGATAAGCTTTATACAGAATACTCCACAGATATTATTAGGGGTGTTAAGAGTGTTGACAGCTTTGATGAGTTTGTGGAAAAATGGAATGCTGCAGGCGGCGATGAAATAAGCGAATATCTGGCTGAGCAATTGAAATAACTAATAACAATACCTCCCTCTGTAATGAAATATGGGGGGAGGTATTAATTAATGAGGTGTGACATGATTCCAAACAATTATCTGGAAAAGACCTATGCAGGCTTTTTAGGAATGAACGCAGGTATTCGCCTTGGCGCTCCTGTTGAACCTACAGCCTGGACCAGCGAACGCATAGAGCGGTTCTATGGAGATATAACCGGCTATGTCAAGAATTTCAAAAACTTCGCTGCTGATGATGATGTCAATGGTCCGGTGTTTTTTATCCGTGCACTATATGACGATGCAAAAGATCGGGAGCTTACACCCCAGGACGTGGCCAATGCATGGCTCAACTATGCAAGAGAAGGCATCGGAATGTTCTGGTGGGGTGGTTATGGCGTAAGCACCGAACACACTGCATATCTTAACCTTAAGGCAGGCATTCCGGCTCCGAAATCAGGTTCAGCAGAAATAAACGGAATTATAATGGCTGAGCAGATTGGCGGACAGATTTTTATTGATACTTGGGGGCTTGTGTTCCCGGGGAATATAAAAAAAGCTGCTGAATATGCATCTATTGCTGCCAGTGTGTCCCATGACCGCAATGGCATATATGGAGCAGCATTTATTGCAGCATGCATTGCAGCTGCATACAATACTTCGGATGTGGATGAACTGCTTGATGCAGGACTTTCCCAAATCCCGCAGGATTGTACATATGCAAAGGTCGTAAATGCTGTAAGGGAGTTTCATAAAAAAAATCCTGAGGATTTCCGTTTATGCCTGAAATACCTGCAGGATAACTGGGGCTATGATAAGTACACCGGAGTATGTCACATAATTCCCAATGCTGGTGTGTGTGTACTTGCCATGCTGTATGGCAAGAACTTCAACAGGAGCATAGAAATCGCCACCATGTGCGGCTGGGATACTGACTGTAATGCAGGTAATGTAGGTACAATAATGGGAGTAGCTTGCGGACTTGAGGGAATAGCCCCACACTACCGCAAGCCCATTAATGACAGTGTTGTATTATCCGGCATATCAGGTTATCTTAATATTTTGGATATACCTAGCTATTCAAAGGAGCTTGTGCTCCTGGGTTACAGGCTTGCAGGAGAAGAAGCGCCTGAGGATTTGGCTAAAAGCATAAAACCCGGGGAAATCCATTTTGACTTTGAACTGGCCGGTTCTACACACAACCTGCGGCTTTCCAATAATACTGGCTGCTCCTTGAGGCATTCTACAAAAAGGGCATACAGCGGAAACGGTTCGGCGGAGATATTATTTGACCGTATGTCCAGAGGACAGAAATGCAAGATATATTATAAGCCTTTCTATCGCAGGGAGGATTTTGATGATGAAAGGTATATGCCTGTATTTTCACCAACGGCATACCCGGGGCAAACTGTATCAATGAAGGTTTATGCTGATAGATACACTGGTGAGAGCATTATACTCAATCCTTATGTACGGAATTCCTCAACCAAGCAGGAAATCTTGCTTGGGGGGATGGTTATCAAAGAAGAAGGCTGGAAAGATATAACCTTTACAATTCCAGAATTGGACGGTGCAATGGCAGATGAAATAGGATTGCTTTTCGAAGCTAATTCTCCTGCAAAGAACAAGGACTTTGGGTGTTTATATATAGATGATTTTTCAATAACGGGTAAGGCAAGCTATAGGATAGATATTTCAAAGCAAAAGAAAGAATTTGCATCCATCACTCCCTTTTCCCACAATCATGGTGCTTGGGAGATAGAGCATGGGGTTATGGAAGCAATGTGCCTGGATCATGCTGAGGCAATGACCGGTAACTACTTTATGACTGATGTCAGTGTTTCAGGGAGCATTACACCTTATACAGGCAGAAGTCACCTAATATCTGCAAGGGTGCAGGGTGCACTTAGGGGATATTATGCCGGATTCACTGCTGATGGTGCTGCTATATTCTGCAATAACAACAGCATGAAGAAATTGGTTTCCTGCCCCTTTGAGTGGGAATACGACAGGGAATATTCTGTGAAACTAGTGGTGCAAGGGGATATGCTTACTTTTTACGTAGACGGAAAGCAGCTGCTGCAGGTGGAGGACAGTACCCTTTCATACGGAATGGTGGGTTATGCAATGTATGAACTTGGAAGAAGCGGCTTTGGTAATTTACTGATAGAAGAACTTTAATTCGAGGAGGAAAGATAATGATTACAGCAGCTGATTTGAAAAGCAATAAAGAACTTGCCAGAAGTAAGGCGACAGGGTGCATATGCGGGCTTGCTATTGGGGATTCCTTCGGTGATGCATCAAGAATGCAGAGCAATCGTGAAAACTATGGCATTACTACTGATTTCAACAGTGGTGCTTCATGGAGTACAGATGATACTGAATTTGCTTTGCTTACAGCAAAGATTCTCATAGGCTGCAAGGGAAAATTGACTACAGATGAAGTAGTAAAGGGCTGGTTTGAGGATGTTGTTGTACAGGATGAGTTCAAACGCGGAGGTGCCAGCGAAGTATCTGCTGCTATCAATCTGCGCCGCGGTATCCGTCCGCCGGAGTCCGGAAAGTTCAGCACTTTCCATATGAGTGACGGCTCAGCCATGCGTATCGCACCTGTGGGAGTCATATGCGCAGGGGATCCCGAACGTGCTGCTGCAATGGCAGAGATAGATGCCTCCATCAGCCATTATGCAGACGGAATCTGGGGTGCACAGGCTGTTGCTGCTGCTGTGTCTATAGCTATGGTAGATGGTACCATGAATGAGATCATAGATGCTGCCATGAGATTTATTCCAAAGGATTCATGGCTGTATGCAAATATGAATACGGCTTTTGACATTGTGGAAAAGGCAAATGGATCAATAATCGATGCTTGGATGCCACTGCATGATGCATTGCGTGCAAGTACGTGGGCGACTACAGCAGAGGCCATCCCATCCGCCTTTGCCTGCCTGAAGATGGCTCACAGTGAGTTTAAGACCGGAGTTATCTTAGCAGGAAATTTCGCACGTGATGCAGATACCATCGGTGCTGTTGCAGGAGCGATCCTAGGAGCGAAATACGGTTTGCAATCGATTCCAGCCCATTGGGTGGAAAAGACACGTTATCCATCAGGTACATGCCTGAACTTCACCAAGGGCATTGACTTGATAGAAATTGGTGAACAGCTGGCTGATTTAATTTAAATTTGGGGTGTTTTTATGAAAATATTGAATTTCGGGTCCCTGAACGTGGATTATGTTTATGAAGTAGATCACCTTGTATTACCGGGAGAAACCATTTCTTCCGATAAGCTGACAATTACAGCCGGAGGCAAAGGACTTAACCAATCTATAGCATTGGCAAAAGCGGGAGCGGCACCCTTTCATGCAGGTGCTATAGGAAAGGCCGATAGAGACTTGCTTATGGGCATGCTTGATAAGAATGGTGCAAATACGGAGCATGTGGAAATGCTGGAGGGTTCCAGTGGGCATGCAATAATTCAGGTAGACAAGAGCGGACAGAATTCAATTGTGCTTTATGGCGGGGCTAATCAACAGATTGATAAGGAGTATGCTGACAAGGTGCTGAAGGAGTTTGAGGCCGGAGATATAGTGCTGCTGCAGAATGAGATTTCTGCAATAGGATATATTATGGAGCAGGCTTATAAGAAAGGCATGAAGATATACTTCAATCCTTCTCCTGCAAACGCAAAGCTGTCAGAATACCCCATAAATTGTGTGGACACACTTATACTCAATGAGGTAGAAGGGGAGCAGTTGAGCGGAGAAACAGATGCGGATAAAATCCTGGACTCCCTGATTGGTAGGTATCCCGAGATGAGAATCGTATTGACGCTGGGTGAGAATGGATCTGTGTATGCTGACAGTACCTGCCGTGAATATCAGGATATCTTCAAAGGGGATGTGGTTGATACGACTGCGGCAGGGGATACATTTACAGGTTATTTCATAGCTGCTGCTGTTAAAGGAATGGATGTGAAGACTTCTCTGAAGTATGCATCGGCGGCGGCATCCATAGCCGTATCCAAGCTGGGAGCGGCATGTTCGATACCATCCCCCAGGGAAGTTGAGAGTTTTATTGTGGTATCTGAATGAACAATATAATGCTATTAAACCCTAAGCATAGTATAATATGCTTAGGGTTTATACTATAAATGGAGTTAATTAATCCAGTAACGATGATTTCTGCGGTGGCTGAGGGTAATTAGAAACCCTGCCAGCGCATTTGTTTTATTCTTAAAAAAGTTGTAAGATTTTTATCAGGAGTTTTGTTAAATATACCTGCTATTATTTTTCCATAAGGCAGGTGATTAATATGAGGAACGATAGGATGATGTTGGAGGGCAGTGGTTATGGATAAGCTGAATGTATTGATATGTGATGATGATAAGGCTATAGTGGATGCTCTGGAGATATATCTGAAGCAGGAGAACTATGGGGTGCTCAAGGCATACAACGGTGTCCAGGCACTGGAAGCCATATCGGAAAACGAGATCCATCTTATTTTGATGGATGTGATGATGCCGGAGCTGGATGGATTGTCAGCGACTATAAGGATACGTGAGGAGCGAAACATACCCATAATAATCCTGTCTGCTAAGTCGGAAGATACTGATAAGATCACAGGCTTGAACTTTGGAGCAGATGATTATGTTACAAAGCCTTTCAATCCTCTTGAGCTTATGGCAAGAGTCAAATCACAGATGCGGAGGTATACTTCCCTGGGTAGTCTGGCCAATAAGAGCAATGTCTTAAAGACAGGAGGCTTGGAGCTGGACATGGAAGCAAAGGAGCTGCGTGTAGACGGAGAGGCAGTCAGGCTGACTGCGACAGAATACGGAATATTGTTATTTCTTATGAAGAATATGGGACATGTGTTTTCCATTGAGCAGATATATGAAAATGTATGGAATGAACCATCTTTTTCAGTGGAAAACACGGTAGCGGTACACATAAGGCGTATAAGGGAAAAGATTGAGATAAATCCGAAGGAACCAAAATATTTGAAGGTGGTGTGGGGTATTGGATATAAAATCGAAAAGTATTAATTATAGCAGAGGCATGAAGGCAATAGCGGGTATTCTTGCCGGGTTGTGTTTTGTCAGTATATTCCTAAGTGGCCTGTTCCTTATATACAACCAGGCAATTGTATACAGCGATAGTTATTATGAGGTATCGGACTTTGAATACAACTATGCAAAGCTGGTGTACTCAGCTATAGATATGAATGTAAAGCTGAAGAGCGAAGATAACATAAAGGCAATGAAAGAGTCGTACAAGATAAAGGAAGATAAGGTAAATCAGTTCAGACACTATAAAAACATAATAGATAATACAGTAAATTTCAAATATTACATTAGGAATACCTCTACAGGAGAAAGTGTTACTAATGTGAGGGATACAGACCCTGCAGCATTTATAGAAAAACAACCGGAAAGCATATACATAAGCAGAGAAACATTCAAGTACAACTTACCCATGTATGGGGTTGATATTCTGGAGATGCTTAGCGGTGAAGAGTATGAGGTATACGCTGCAATACAGTATCCGCTGCAGCCGGGAGACAGATTTTATGACAGCTTTATGGAGTACTCAACAATTAAGTCCTTATCGGCATATGCATATCCGCTTCTCATTACCGCAGCAATCCTGCTTGTTATTTCAGCTGCTTATCTTGCATATACAACAGGGCGCAGGGAGTCGGGAGGGGAAATAATACTTCATCCAATAGATAGGCTGTACACCGACGTATATTCTCTATTGGTCCTTGGGGCAGCTTGCATATCAGTTATAGCAGTTGCAAATATACTTATTCCGAGGAATGTAATATCATGGATTGGTTTTGCAATTGTGTTGAGTATAGATGCAGCTATAGGGATACCATATGTACTGTCTATGATAAGGCAATGTAAAGCAGGGTGCATTTTCAAAAATACTGCAATAGCAGTTTTGTATAAAAAAACGAGGGAAATCACCAAACTCTGTTTCGACGGAAAAGTATTCAGACCTTCGGTGCTGTTGGTGCTTCTTGGATATGGGTTAATGAACGGAATTCTGTTTGATATAGGAGTAGATTTGAACCAAGGAGACCAAGAGCCGATATTTACAGTCCTTCTTATACTTTTCAACGCTGCAGCTGTTTATTTTGCAGCAAGGGTCCTTGCATCATTGTCAAATATAATGGAGGCAGCAAAACAAATCTCTTCAGGGAATACCGACTACACTCTGAAAAGCTCAGAAATGCCGGTTGTATTCAAAGGTTTGGCAGAGGATATCATGTACATACAGGGTGGACTTAAGAAAGCGGTTGCTGAGGCAATCAAAGGGGAACGGATGAAAACCGAGCTTATTACCAATGTATCCCATGATTTGAAAACTCCTTTAACGTCAATAGTTAATTATGTAGATCTGCTTAAGAATGAGCAGCTGGATAATGAACGGGCAGTAGAGTATATAAACGTTTTGGAGGAGAAGTCCGCAAGACTCAAACAGCTTGTTGAGGACCTGGTGGAGGTAAGCAAGGCTTCCAGCGGTAATATGACCGTCAATGCAGAAAAGGTGGATCTTCATGAGCTAGTTATGCAGGCCTTCGGCGAATACGAGGAGAAGATCGAAAAAGCCGAGCTGGATGTAAGAATAAATGCAGAGGAAAAGAACATCTATGTATACGCAGACGGCAAGCAGCTTTGGCGTATTATTGAAAACCTCTTATCCAATGCAGTCAAATACTCCATGCCCAAGTCAAGAGTGTATATAGATCTGCGCTCAGGCAATGAATATGGTTCATTGATAATAAAGAACATATCGGCATTTCCATTGGATATTCCCCCTGAACAGTTGACCGAGCGTTTTGTACGGGGGGATGCATCAAGGACGACAGAAGGCTCTGGTCTGGGACTATCGATAGCTCAAAGCCTCACTGCCTTGCAGGGAGGGAGCTTCAATATAGGGATAGATGGAGACCTGTTCAAAGTGAGTGTGGATATTCCTCTGTGTATGGAGGCATAATCAATATTTAATATAAAATGTCTATAGCTGATAATGCTATAGACATTTGTTTTCCAAGTTTTTTTTCACCAGTTCATTTTATAGTATAATTATACTTTTTTATGGATTGTTTAGAAAATTCAATTAAGTTACTATTTAGACATAAAAGTTAAGGGGGATGTTCAAATGAAAAAGTACCTTGCTATTTTTCTGGCTGTTACCATGCTTTTTTCTTTAACCGCATGTGCAGGTAATGCTGGCCAAGCACCTGCCAATACAGAAACAAGCAATACAGAGAGTAATGAGCCGGCGTCAAAATCACTTGTTGTTTACTGCCCACACCCTGTAGAGTTCATAAATCCGATTATTGCAGAGTTTGAAGCAAGCACAGGCATTCAGGCAGAGGTAATCACAGCCGGCACGGGAGAACTTCTTAAAAGGGTGGAAGCCGAGCAGGCAAATCCTTTGGGTGATGTTTTCTGGGGAGGCTCACTTTCAACCATATCGCCTAAAATGGACTTATTCGAAAATTATAAATCAGCAAATGAAGACGCAGTTTTTGACGACTGTAAGAATACTGAAGGTATGATGACTAGATTTACAGTAATCCCAAGTGTAATAATGATAAACACAAAGCTGATAGGGGATATAGAGGTAAATGGATATGAGGACGTTCTCAATCCTGCATTAAAGGGTAAGATAGCATTTGCTGACCCATCAAAGTCATCATCATCCTTTGAACACCTTGTAAACATGCTTTATGCAATGGGCAACGGCAATCCTGACAATGGATGGAACTATGTAGAAAAACTGTCTAAACACCTTGATGGAAAGCTTCTCAGCGGTTCATCTGCTGTATACAAAGGTGTTGCTGATGGAGAATACACTGTAGGTCTTACTTTTGAGGAAGGCGCAGCAAAGTATGTAAAAGATGGAGCACCTGTAAAGGTTGTATATATGGAGGAGGGCACCATATCAAAGCCTGACACCGTACAAATCATCAAGGGTGCAAAGAACATGGATAATGCCAAGAAATTCATTGACTTTGTTACAAGTAAGGAAACACAGACGCTTATTACAAATGAGCTTTGCAGACGTTCTGTAAGAAATGATGTACCAGCCGGAAACGGATTGACTCCAACCAGCGATATCAAATTGATAAATGATGATCCTAATGTTGTGAATCCAAACAAACAGGTATGGCTTGACAAGTTCAAAGATATATACACAAGCAACTGATAATTGCCTTAGTTGAAGAAATAGGTTGACAATATATAAGCTCACAGCTTAAAGGGTTGTGAGCTTATGTTATAGGAGGGAAATAATGAGCGTTGCAATAAGCATAGAAAATGTTGTGAAAAGATATGATAAGTTGACAATAATACCTGATCTTTCAATAGAAATAAAAAACGGTGAGTTCTTTACACTTCTGGGACCTTCAGGCTGTGGTAAAACAACTCTCTTAAGAATGATTGCAGGTTTTAACTCCATAGAGGGGGGAACTATAAAATTCGATGGTTCTGTCATAAACAATATTCCTGCCCATAAGAGAAACATAGGTATGGTATTTCAAAACTATGCGATTTTTCCGCACCTTACAGTAAAGGAAAATGTTGAATATGGTTTGAAACTTAGAAAACTCCCTAAGGAGGAATTCAACAGAAAAACTGCCGAAATACTTAAGACTGTCAAGATAGATGAATACAAGGACAGGCTTCCCGACAAGCTCTCAGGGGGGCAGCAGCAGCGCGTCGCATTGGCACGCGCAATAGTAATACATCCAAGCGTGCTGCTTATGGATGAACCACTCTCAAACCTTGATGCGAAGCTCAGGCTTGAAATGAGAGGTGCTATAAGGGATATTCAGAAGGAAGTGGGAATTACGACTGTCTATGTTACTCATGACCAGGAGGAGGCCCTTGCGATATCCGACAGGATAGCGGTAATGAAGGACGGAGTGATTCAGCAGTGCGGAAAACCGACAGACATATATACAAGACCGGCAAATGTGTTCGTTTCAACCTTTATCGGCTCATCAAATCTATTAAAGGGGACAATATGCATTGACGGAGAACGCAAGCATGTGGTTTTTGGAGATGGCTATAGAGTCCTGATGAACAATCTAAGGGATGATATACAAGATGGACAGAAGGTCATAGTTTCTGTAAGGCCTGAGGAGTTTTCCATAGGGGAATCGGGTATGGAGGCTAAAGTGAAATCAAGCACCTTCTTCGGACGATACAATAATTATGAGATAGTGTTTGGCGTAGATATGATACTGGATAATCAAACAAGTTGTGAACTTACACAGGACCTGGGACATGCAGCGAACTTCTTTGAAAAAGGTGATGCGATACACGTTGTTCCCAATGCAGAAAAAATCAACGTATTTACTGAAGATGGGGAGCAAAGTCTGATCAAGGATGTGAAGAAATATGACCAGGCATAAGTTTAAGCCGGACTTTTGGACGATTGTGACAATAGCTATAGCGGCCTTATTCGCATTATTCCTTGTATATCCGCTGCTGTCGTTATTTATAAGCAGCTTTAAGGATCCTGCTACAGGAGTTTTTACATTCAATAACTTCACAAAATTTGTCAGCAGAAAATACTATTACCAGGGTCTCCTAAATAGTTTTAAAGTAACAACATGTGTGACTTTGCTGGCGATACTTATAGGCGCACCAATGGCATATATTATGAATGTTTTTAAGATCAAGGGTAAAGGCTTTGTGGAAATCCTAGTAATAATATCAATGCTTTCACCCCCATTCATTGGAGCATATTCATGGGTGCTGTTAAGCGGAAGGAGCGGAGTCATAACTAAGTTCTTCGATAGCGTCTTCGGTATACAGACACCAACCATATATGGATTTACCGGAATACTGCTTGTTTTGACATTAAAGCTCTACCCCTTCATATATCTATATGTTTCGGGGGCGCTTAAAAAGATAGATGTATCCCTAAGTGAAGCTGCAGAAAGCCTGGGCTGCAACCCAATAAAGAAGGTCATAACAGTGATTCTTCCTCTTATTCTTCCGACTCTGCTTGCAGGCTCATTGCTGGTATTCATGAATGCCCTGGCTGATTTTGGAACCCCAATGCTTATCGGAGAAGGGTACAACGTCATGCCTGTACTTATATATTCCGAATTCATAAGTGAA
>JAWLHF010000049.1:0-23497 GCA_041690515.1 Clostridiaceae bacterium
GCTGCAATGATGGTTCTTGCAGGCGTATTCGGAGTAATATGGGGGCCTATACAGAATGCAATTAACGCAACAGGTCAGTGGATAATAGGAGCAGGAGCGGTTGGAGTATTTGTGTTTGGTTTCCTTAACAGATTGCTTATCCCTATGGGTCTGCACCACGTATTGAACAGCTTCATATGGTTTGTATTTGGTAACTATACTGATGCATCAGGCCAGGTATGGACAGGGGATTTGAATAGGTTCTTCCATGGAGACCCGACAGCGGGAAATTTCATGGCAGGCTTCTACCTCATATTCATGTTTGCACTTCCTGCAGTTGCGCTGGCCATATATAGGACTGCAAAGCCGGAAAACAGGAGGGCAATCGGAGGTGCAATGTTCTCAGTTGCATTTACTGCCTTCCTTACAGGAATAACTGAACCGCTGGAGTTCATGTTCATGTTCCTTGCACCGGTGCTTTATGTGCTCCATGCATTACTTACGGGGATTGCACTTGCGGTATCCTATACACTGGGAATCTTGCATGGTTTCACTTTCTCAGCCGGTTTCATAGATTATGCACTTAACTGGGGACTGGCAACAAATCCGATTTTGATAATACCTGTAGGCTTGGTATTCGGTGCAGTTTATTACATTGTATTCGTTGCTGTTATAAAAGCCCTTGACATCCCGACTCCGGGCAGATTGGACGAGGAAATGGACGAAGACGTGGCAGACGACTTGAATATCAGTGATTTCTCTGTTAAACTGGTGGAAAGACTTGGGGGAAAAGCCAATATTGATACACTGGATGCCTGCATTACCAGGCTGAGAATGACAGTGAAGGATGCAGACGCCATCGATGAAAGCGGATTGAAGGCAATGGGTGTAAAGGGACTGCTGAAAAAGGCAAACAGCATTCAGGTTATTGTCGGTACAAGGGCAGAGCTTATTGCCGATGAAATGAAGAGATCCATAAATATGTAATTAACTACTAACAGGGCGGCTTATGCCGCCTTGTTTTTAAAGCAAGGGAGGTACTGCAGTGCGAATCAATCGGAATTCTGAGAATATAGACAAGATGACGACAATTGAGATGGTAAAGATCTTCAACAATGAAGACAAAAAGGTTGCAGAATCAGTTGAGGACTGCCTAGAATCAGTCGCTGCTGCAGTAGACTTGATGGCAAGCACACTTAAGAAAGGCGGAAGGGTGATATATCTCGGAAGCGGTACAAGCGGAAAGCTTGCCGTTGTTGATGCTTCTGAATGCCCCCCCACCTTCGGTGTGGATGATGATATGATAATAGGTGTGATATCGGGTGGGACAGAAGCAGTTGCAGGTTGGAAGGAAGAAACAGAAGATGATTTGGAGCTTGCAGTTGGGGATTTGAAGTCAAGAAACCTCAGCAGCAGTGATGTGGTTGTCGGAATTAGTGCCAGCGGAAGCACTCCTTATGTATTGTCAGGAGTAAGATATGCTGCGGCAATTGGATGCAGGACAATAGGAATAAGCTGCTCTCTTCAAGGGGAGCTTCAGAAACTGACGGATGTAAGCATTGTGTCAGATGTAGGACCGGAGGTGATTGAAGGTTCTACAAGATTAAAGGCAGGGACAGCACAGAAAATGATACTCAACATGCTTTCTTCCTGTACTATGATAAAGCTTGGCAAGACATACGGAAATCTTATGGCAAACGTAAGGCCGATAAACCTGAAGCTGAAAAGGCGTGCAATTGAAATAATCATGTATGCAGCCGGGTGTGATGAGGATGCGGCTCTGAGTGCTTTTATGAAGGCTGAGGGAAATGCCAGGGCGGCGATAATAATGCTGCTGGGTGAAAAAGGCAGCAATTGTTATCAGACTTATCCTGAAAGCTGCGAAAGTCTGTAGTATGTTAGAGGGTGGTTGTATGAAAGCGATAGTAAATGCTGATATCATTATGGAAAATGATATACTAAGGGGTTATACGGTTCTATTCAATGATAAAATTATGAAGATAACAAAAACGCTGGATGTGGACAAATCAGATTTGGAAGAGGTTTATGACGCAAATAACAGATGTCTGTCGGCGGGCTTTATAGATATGCATATTCATGGATGCCTGGGAAAGGACACTATGGATGAGGGAGACAGCAACATTTTGGATATAAGCAGAAGTATTGCCGCAACAGGGGTTACAGCTTTTCTGCCGACAACCATGACAATGGAGCTTTCTAGGATCGAAAAAGCCCTAAGCAGTATAAGGGGACTCATAGGCCGCGGACCGGGGGCTGAAGTCCTGGGATGTCATCTTGAGGGGCCATTTATAAGCAGCTCATATAAAGGGGCTCAGGATGAAAGGTATATAATGAAACCTGATTTCGGGATCATTGAAGGGTTTTCGGACGTCATAAGGATAGTAACTATGGCACCGGAGGAGGCAGGCTCGGAGGAGTTCATCGAAAACTGTGTAAATAGGGGAATAGTAGTATCAATAGGCCATACCAAAGCCAGCTACCATCAAGCTATGAAGGCGATAGAGAAGGGTGCGGGGAATATAACACACATCTTCAACACCATGACCCCCCTCCATCACAGGGAACCTGGAGTTGTGGGAGCTGCCATGGACAGCAATGTAAGCTGTGAGCTTATAGCCGACAATATACATGTGGATCCCGCAGTGCAAAGGATACTTCTGAAAGTAAAGGGAATCGACAGAATCATACTGGTAACTGACGCAATGAGAGCTTGTCTGCTTGAAGAGGGAGAGTATGACCTGGGAGGCCAGAAGGTAGTGGTGAAGGGCGGAGAGGCAAGGCTGACTGCAGGGAATCTGGCAGGAAGCGTGCTGACTATGAATATAGCCTTGAAGAATTTTATCAATAATACCGGAGCGGACCTGGTTGATGCAATAAAGACTGTGACAGGGAATCCTGCAAGGCTGCTGAAGATATATGACAGTAAAGGGAGCATCGCAATAGGCAAGGATGCTGATTTTGCTCTATTTGACAGCAACTTTGGTATATACCGCACATATGTGAGAGGTAAGAAAGTATTTGAGAGGTTGAGCCATGAGAATAATAATAGCAAATGATTATAATGAAATGAGCAGGAAGGCTGCCAATATTGTGGCAGGACAGATATTTCTCAAGCCTAACAGTGTAATAGGGCTTGCAACCGGAAGCACTCCGCTGATGATGTACAAGGAGCTTATACGTATGTTCGAGGAGGATGGTTTGGACTTTTCTGAAACGACAACCTTCAATCTTGATGAGTATATTGGTCTTTCAACTGATAACAGCAACAGTTACCATTATTACATGCATCACAATTTCTTTAATCATATAAATATTAAGGGAGAAAACATATTCATACCTAACGGCATGGCTACCGACATTGAGACGGAATGCAGAGCTTATGAGGATAAAATAAGGCAAAAGGGCGGTATTGACATTCAGGTGTTGGGAATAGGAAATAACGGGCATATCGGCTTTAATGAGCCGGATGTTAAATTTGAAGCAACTACACATAAGGTGAAGCTTGACCAGGAGACAATACTTGCCAATGCGCGGTTCTTTGATAATATAGATTATGTTCCTAAGCATGCCATAAGTATGGGTATAAAGACAATAATGCATGCCGGAAAGATACTGCTTCTTGCCAACGGGTACGGGAAAGCTGAATCCTTGGGCAGAGCATTATATGGAAGCATTACCCCTGAAGTACCGGCTTCCATCCTGCAGCTTCACCGTGATGTGACAGTAGTGGTTGATAAAGAATGTGCAAGCTTCCTTAAAAGGATAGGGGATGATATGCTTGAGTGAGAGATTTCTGGACCTGAGACCAAAAGATTTAATAAAGTTGGAGGGGAAGGAGCTGCTGAAAAGCATAAGGGCATCTGAAGGAAGGATCATAGCATGTGAGGTGGTATGCCCCGTTATGCCTCTCCTTTATGATGTGACGAATGCAGAGCTGGCAGCCGCTTTTGGTGCAGATATTATAATTCTTAACCTTTATGACGTATTTAAGCCCCATATATTTGGTATTGAGCCGGAGAGAGGAGAAACAGCTGTTCAGAGGCTGAAAAGACTCGTTGGACGTCCGATAGGAATAAATCTGGAGCCTGTTGATACCAAAAGGGATGTGGAGGGAGAACGGACACTTGTAGATAAAGGGAGGACTGCCACAAAGGAGAACGCAAGGCTGGCATATGAACAGGGAGCATCCCTGATAGTCCTGACCGGCAATCCCAATACCGGGGTCACCAATGAAAAAATATTAGAAGCTATAAGGGATATCAGATCGGAGTTGTCTGAAAATATCATATTGGCAGCAGGCAAGATGCATGGAGCAGGTGTAGGGATGGAGACGGGAGAAGGAATCATGTCCCGGAAGGATGTGAAAAGCTTCATAGAAGCCGGAGCTGATATAATAATGGTGCCTGCTCCCGGAACAGTACCGGGAATAACTCTTGAGTTTGTAAAGGATGCAGCAGATAATGCCCACAAAAACGGAGCTATGCTTATGACAACCATCGGAACCTCACAGGAAGGTGCGGATTTTGATACGATTCGCAGCATAGCTTTGAATTGTAAAATGGCAGGAGCTGATATCCACCATATAGGGGATGCGGGCTATACGGGAATTGCTGTTCCGGAGAATATAAAGTCTTATTCCATCGCAATAAGAGGAGTAAGGCATACATATAGAAGAATGGCCATGAAATAATAGGAGGGTTCTTGATGCTAAAGGAAACTGTGATAGTAAAAGGAAAGGATGGTCTTCATGCGAGGCCGGCAGCAGAATTTGTACAGCTTTGCAAAAAGATCAAGAGTGAAGTCAGACTGGAGAAGAATGGAACGGTGGTGCAGGGCAAAAGCATAATAGGAATCATGTCTCTTGGTATCGCACATAATGACGAAGTCACCGTGACTGTCGAAGGTGAGGATGAAGCTGAAGGAATAAAAGCAATAAAGGAACTGTTGGATAAGGAGTAATGATATGTTCAGTTTTTTCAAAAAGAAAGATGATGTAATAATGTTATACAAGCCAGTCGCAGGAAAAGTAATAGATATTAGCGATGTACAGGACGATATGTTCTCAACAAGAATGATGGGGGATGGAGTGGCAATTGAGCCTGAGAAGGATGTAATACTGTCTCCTTGTGACGGAAAAGTTCTGCTGATACCCAAGACCCTTCATGCAGTGGCACTGGAAGCGTCAAACGGAGCTGAAATACTGATTCATATTGGTATAGACACCGTCGAACTGAAAGGTGAAGGCTTTACAAGCCATGTTCATGCCGGAGATACAGTAAAAAGAGGAGAACAGCTGATAAGCTTTGACAGAGCATACATTGAAAGGGAAGGCAAACCTTTGACTACTCCGATAGTCATAACCAACGCAGATGAGAAGGAAATAGATATTAAGAAGAACATCTCAGACAATGGAGATGTAATAATGGAGCTTAGGATTAGGTCTTGAGCATGATATAGACAAAAAGCTGGCATGGATGCGGCAAGGGAAGCTGCTGATACGATAGTACCCGTGGAAAGTACGCAGCAGCTGGAAGTGAGCCCGGTGCCAGGCTATCTATTGGACATTTATGTCAAGCAGGTAACGTTGAATTATGGTATTATAGAGATAATGATGTTTCATTATCTCTATATTTTTTAATAATAAGGGGTAGTAAGATTGAAAAAGACGGTAAGAGCTTTAATATCTTTGTCTATTAATTGTTTTATTCTCATAATTGCATATTTTGCATCCGGTTGGTTGAAAGAAGCTGCTCCATCGGTAAAATTGGTTGTGCAATATATACCATATTTTTTCTTTGTCTTGGGGATTTTCTTTGGATGGCGCTTCAATCGGAGCAGGGTTTTCTTCTGTTCTCTGACTCTCATGCTGACCCAGCTGTTTTTGATACAATATCTTCCTCATGTCATGGACAGGAGCCAATATTACGGAATGATGCTGTCCATTGTGTCGGTGTATGTACCTCTCAATATTCTGGTTTTTTCCACACTTAAGGAAAGAGGCATAGTGTCAGCTTGGGGAAGGATGAGGTTGCTTTTTATTTCTATTGAAGCACTGCTTGGAGCTTGGATAATATGGTATAATGACACGGACCTGCTGCAGCTTTATGAAATAAAGCTTTTCCCTGCAGATATAGGTATTCTGCCGGGCTTTCCCCATATATCCCTTGTTTTGTTTATGACAACTCTGGCTTATCTTTTCGCAAGACAGTCGGTAACAGGAAAGACTGTTGACTCACCCTTTATCGGAATAACATTGTTCTCCTTTGCTGCTCTCGTCTTAAGCAAGGATGCTTATACCGCTGCCATTATGTTTGCTTTGTGCGGACTGCTGCTTGCAGCAGTGGTTATAAAAGCATCTTACAGCATGGCTTATTTGGACGAGCTTACCGGGCTGCCCTCCCGACGTGCTCTGAAGGAGGAGCTTTTAAAGCTTGGCGGAAGATATGCCATTGCAATGCTTGATATTGACCATTTTAAAAAGTTCAATGATACCCATGGCCATGATGTTGGCGATGATGTCCTGAAGCTTGTGGCAGTAAGCATCAAAGGCATAGGAGGGGGAGGAAAGGCCTTCAGGTATGGAGGAGAGGAATTTACCATTATTTTCCCCGGAAAGAGTGCAGCAGAGGCAATACCGTTTTTGGAGGAAATGCGTGAATATATCGCAAACAGGGGCTTTATAAAGAGGAGCAAAAGCAGGCCTAAAGAGAAGCCTGCGGAAATAGCCACCAAAAAACGTACATATAAGAAGCTGTATTTGACAGTCAGCATAGGTGTGGCGGAAAAAAACGAAAAATACAGAAATGCTGAAGAGGTGGTAGTAGCTGCCGATAAAGCGCTGTATCGTGCCAAATCGAAAGGTAGGAATTGCGTAAGTAAATAATGTTACGGTGTTGCGATATAGCAGAAGGATGTGACATATGGGGGCGGTCGATGACCGCCCCCATATTTATATGTTTGCATTATGCGTAGGAGCAGGCTTACATGCCTGCCCTGAATAATGCGTATTGCTGAAATGTACTGAATGCACATTGGGATAAGCCTTGTGGACATGTGTCATCCTGAGCTTGCGAAGGATCTTTTGCCCTCAGGGAATACATGAGAACTATAATTGAATAAGTCTATATAGTAAGATTCTTCGTTACACTCAGAATGACAGCATATAGCAGAAAATTATTACCGTGCAATTCCGCAGGAATTCCGTGACACATCTGTGTGTTCAGTGTTACCAGTTCTCATGCCCGTAAGGAATTCCCAAACATACCTCGAACCCCGCAACCATGTACCTCGTAACCGAAGAATGCGTCGCATTCTTCTTATCTTCCTGGTCTTATGAACATCTGAGTCCAGTAATAGGTTCCATTTTTCTTCTTAGCACAGCCTACACCTATTTGGGTGTATGAGGTGCTTAGTATATTCCCTCTGTGCCCCGGTGAATTCATCCATGCTGCCACAACCTCTTTGGGCGTCCTCTGTCCCATGGCGATGTTCTCGCCTCCGGCAGCCATTCTTATCCCAAAGGATTCAATCATGTCGAAAGGAGATCCGTAAGTGGGGGATTGGTGAGCAAAGTAATTTTTGTTAATCATATCCTGGGATTTATACCTCGCACATCTTGAAAGTTCCCAATTGGCTTTGAGAGCCGGTAATCCCCTTTTTGTGCGTTCCAGGTTGGTCAAGCGTATTACTTCATTTTCCAATGAATTTATAGCAGTTGTGGTTGGTATGGTAAGCTTTTGCCCAGGATATATAAGAGATGGATTCTTCACCTGGGGATTCTTTGATATTATCTCGCTTATTCCTACCTGATGTCTTTGCGCAATTTTCCACATGGTGTCGCCGGAACGTACTGTATAGGTCGTATCGGCGAAAATGTGCATTGCAGGCATGGCGAAACAGATTATCGCCAGTAGTGCCACCAGCTTTCTTTTCATTCCATAACCTCCTTGGGAGATTTTTTATTATCATGCTATTGTTATTTTTGATAGAAGTGTTTTTTTTATAACATATAGATTATGTATCATTTGAGTAAACAGCTTGAACAATTGAATACTTTTCCATGATCATGTCCGGCTGATGCGAAATTTGTAGAAATTGATAAAAATGTGACAATTGAATTTGATTGCTGAGTAGATATTCAATTGTTATAATATAAACAAACTATATTGAAAATTAAATTACGTTCATTATGGTCTGAGTTTCACATTCATATTTAACATTTTCTCGTATTTTTATCAAACAGGATTGATAAAATTTTGAATATTCATATAGTGCAAAAAATGAATTTTTATGCTAGAATATTTCTAAGACTGATGAGGGGGAAGTGGTGGCTTATGATGGTAATTTGCTAATTGAAGGAGAGTCTTTATTTCCCGGGTCATTAGTTTAACTGCAATTTTATTCAATCCAATCTTAATTTAAAGGAGGTTTTTTATGCAAGCGTTTCATGATCTAGTAATTTTCTTAAACGGTTACCTTTGGGGTCCGCCAATGCTGGTGCTTTTGTTCGGAACCCACGTATTCCTCACTTTCAGGTTGGGATTCATTCAGAAATTCACAGGCAAGGGAATAAAACTTTCAGTTAGCAAGGATACATCAGGGGAAGGTGACGTAAGCCAGTTTGGTGCTCTCACCACAGCACTCGCAGCTACAATAGGTACCGGTAACATAGTCGGTGTCGCTACAGCAGTTGCTCTCGGCGGCCCTGGTGCTGTTCTCTGGTGCTGGCTCACAGGGGTTTTCGGAATAGCTACTAAGTATTCTGAAGCATTGCTGGCAGTCAAATATAGAGTTAAGACTTCAGACGGTACTATGCTGGGCGGACCTATGTACGCTCTTGAGAACGGTTTAAAGATGAAGTGGTTGGCAGTTCTCTTCTGCGTGTTCACAGGTATAGCAGCCTTCGGTATCGGTAATACCGTTCAGGCTAACTCAATATCTTCAATGGTTGTTGAGAACTTTGGAATTTCACCATATATAACAGGTGCAGTATTAGCTGTTCTTACAGGTATTGTCATACTTGGCGGCGTTAAGTCCATAGCTGGCGTTTGCGAAAAGCTGGTTCCATTTATGGCAATATTCTATGCATTAGGTTGTCTGGTAATACTTATCATGAACGCTCCATATGTTGGAGAGGCATTTGCACTTATAATTAAACATGCTTTTACAGCTAAAGCTGCAGGCGGCGGATTTGCCGGTGCTACGGTAATGATGGCTGCAAGATACGGTATCGCAAGAGGCTTGTTCTCCAACGAGTCAGGTCTTGGTTCAGCTCCTTTGGTTGCAGCTGCAGCCCAGACAAGGAATCCAGTAAGACAGGCGTTGGTTGCAGCAACAGGTACTTTCTGGGATACAGTTGTTGTTTGTGCGATGACAGGTCTTGTACTTGTAAGTAACATTATTAAGAATCCTACAGCTACAGAAGGTCTTACAGGTGCAGCTCTCACAAATGCAGCTTTCTCACAGATTCCTGTAGTAGGACCTATCGTTCTTACTGTTGGCCTTATTACCTTCGTTTTCTCAACAATACTCGGTTGGTCATATTACGGGGAAAGAGCTGTTGAGTATCTTTTCGGTAAGAAAATAATAATGCCTTACAGAGTACTCTGGGTTATAGCAGTATTCTTGGGCGCAATAATGTCCCTGCCTCTAGTTTGGGATCTTGCAGACGCAATGAATGCTATGATGGCAATTCCTAACCTGGTTTCACTGCTTCTCCTGAGTGGAGTATTGGCTGCTGAAACCAGAAAGTATCTTATCGATGGAGACATTGATGACCTGGATGACACTCCAATACCAACAATAAAGAACTAAATGAATTTACTTGTTTGATTGATAATAACCTGGTAGTTACTAAAAGTATCTGCCAGGTTATTTTATATTTAAAAATGAAATAATATTACAAAATACCACACAACTATTGAAATAGTATTTCGCATATTGTATAATAGGCATATACAATTAATGGATATTTATCATATATTTTGCAATGGAGTGATGATATGAGGGTTGATCTTGATAAGCTGGTGACAGAAAGCAGAAATGAGAACACTGTCAGCATAGACAGTGTTTCCACGGTGGAAATGCTGAAGATGATTAATGCTGAAGACAAAAAGGTTGCCTATGCGGTGGAGAAAGAACTGGAAAGTATAGCAGAAGCTGTGGACATAATCCATGACAGGTTGTCAAAAGGGGGAAGGCTAATATACATTGGTGCGGGTACCAGCGGCAGGTTGGGTGTAGTTGACGCTTCGGAGTGTCCTCCTACCTTTGGCACAGATCCGGAATTGGTGCAGGGCTTGATTGCCGGAGGGACAGATGCGATCTTCAGATCTATTGAAGGAGCGGAAGACAGCAAAGATGGAGGAATAGAAGATGTAAAGGCGATAAACCTAAGCAGTGCGGATGTGCTGGTAGGACTTGCTGCAAGCGGGAGGACCCCATATGTGATAGGCGCTATGGAATATGCCAATAGTATAAATGCAGCGACTGTTGCCGTAACCTGCAATCCTGAATCTGAAATGGCCAGGCTATCGAAGATATCAGTCGCACCGGTGGTAGGCCCTGAAGCAATTACAGGATCCACAAGAATGAAAGCGGGAACGGCACAGAAGATGATACTCAATATGCTTACAACAGCTGTAATGGTTAAGCTTGGTAAGGTATACGAGAATCTTATGGTGGATGTTAAGGCAAGCAATTTCAAGCTTACTGAAAGGGCAAAGAGGATAGTGGGACAATGTACAGGAGTCATGGAAGCAGATGCAGTCAGAGCTCTTGAAGAAACCGGTTACGATGTGAAGCTTGCAATATTCATGATAAAATCCGGTCTGTCTATAGAGGAAGCAGAAAGACAGCTGGATATGAATCATGGATACATAAAAAAGGCTCTCCAAAATTATAAATAAAGGGGGAAACACATGTGAGTGACAAAATCAAAAACATGGCTGCAGGAATCATCAAAGCCTGCGGAGGAAATGAGAACGTTCTATCGGCTATGAACTGCATGACCAGAATCAGAATGACATTCAGGGATTGGAACAAAGTCAACGAGGCGGCTATTAAGAATGTAGACGGAGT
This sequence comes from Clostridiaceae bacterium, assembly GCA_041690515.1. Taxonomy (GTDB): domain Bacteria; phylum Bacillota; class Clostridia; order Lutisporales; family Lutisporaceae; genus BRH-c25. The sequence continues at coordinate 11,080 of JAWLHF010000049.1, forward strand.
CATGGGCATTGTGAAGACAGAAGAACAGCTGCAGATTATTGTGGGGCCTAGTGTAGCTACAAAGGCGGCAGAAGAAATCAGAAAAAGCCTGGGTATAAGCGAAGACAGGACATCCTTTGGAGAGGCTGAAAAAGTGAAAAAGGAGATGAAGAGCAAGTACGGTACACCTGCCAGCGATATTCTTAAAAAAGTATCCAATATTTTCATTCCGCTTATTCCTGCCTTTATAGGCTGCGGTTTGATACAGGGGATAAACAACCTGATAACGAAATTCAACTGGATCGAACCGGGTACCCTGACTGCTTTGCTTGGCATCTTCGGAGGAGCAGTGTTTGCATACATGATGATAATGGTTGGCATGAATGCGGCTAAGGAATTCGGCGGTTCACCGGCCTTGGGCGGTGTTATGGCAGGGGTATTGATGACTCCGGGTCTTGCCAATGTGGAGCTTTTTGGAAAGGCTCTTGTTCCGGGAAGAGGAGGAGTAATAGCGGTTCTGCTTGTGGTATTGTTTACAGCCTTCATAGAACGGCGGGTAAGGAAGATAGTGCATGAATCGGTAGAACTAATACTTACTCCGCTTATTACAGTGCTTATATCCGGATTTGTTGCGATTTTTGTATTGCAGCCTCTTGGAGGAGCAATATCTGACGGTATAGGAGCTGTGGTCACGGGTGCTATTCAGACTGGAGGTGCATTTGTAGGTGCTGTTCTTGCAGGAACCTTCCTGCCATTGGTCATGACAGGGCTCCATCAGGGACTTACACCCATACATGCAGATCTGCTTTCAAAATTCGGTGAGAATGGGCTGCTTCCGATTCTTGCTATGGCAGGTGCCGGCCAGGTTGGTGCGGCAATTGCCGTATATGTTAAAACCAAGAACAAGAAGCTTAAAAGGACTATTGCCAGTGCGCTTCCGGTAGGAATACTTGGCATAGGGGAACCATTAATATACGGTGTTACACTGCCTCTGGGCAAGCCATTCCTTGGAGCATGTCTTGGTGCAGCCTTCGGCGGTGCTTCAAATGCTATCTTCAAGGTTGCCTCAATCAGCATGGGCTTGTCGGGACTGCCTCTGGCATCATTGATTAGGCCTGACAAGATTGTATTCTATTTACTGGGTGTACTGATATCATATGCAGCCGGATTTGTAATCACATATTTCCTCGGATTCAACGATCCTGTGGAAGAAGATCAGGAGTATAAAAGTACATCTGAAGCAAGTACTCTCACAATGTAAGTGAAAGGAGCGGGACATGTTCGGCATATCACTGTATACAGGAATGGGTTACAGCCTTTCCGACAACCTTGAATATATGGAGAAGGCGGCTGGATTGGGTATCGAAGAGGTCTTTACCTCCTTCCACATACCTGAAGCCGACAGCAATATCTATGAAGAAGCTGAGGAAATACTATCAAAGGCAAAGGAGCTGGGAATGAGAGTAACAGCAGATATTTCCAAGAGATACATGGATAAGCTGGAAATGAGCAAATTTGATATACATACAATAAGGCTGGATTTTGGTTTTTCTGTTTCTGAAATAGCTGCAATGTCCGGTAAGCTTCCCTTCAGAATACAGCTAAATGCAAGTACTGTTACCAAAGAGTACATGGATGATCTGATAAAGTGCGGTGCAAACACGGATAAAATAGAGGTATGCCACAACTATTATCCGAGAAGGGATACAGCCTTGGCATTGGAATTATTCCTGGAAAGGAACAGGTGCTTTAAGGAACACGGACTTAAGATTGCCGCGTTCATACCTTTGCAGCATCAAAGGAGAGGCCCTCTCCATGAAGGTCTCCCGACTTTGGAATGCCACAGGGATATGCGGCCGATAATCTCCTCCCAGCACCTTCTGCATTCGGGAGTAGATACCGTATATATAGGTGATGCTTTTGCAACGGAGGCTGAGCTAAAGAGTTTGGCGGCAATTAGAAGGGAAGTCTTTACAATCCCTATGGAGGTTTTTAATCCCGGTGATGTGGAGAAGCATTTGTTGTCATGTGCTCATACCAACCGTATGGATCCGGGTGAAAATGTCATACGCTCTCAGGAAGCGAGACTTCAGAAAAATGGTAGAATCACACGATGTAAAGCAGTACAGAGAAAAAGATACAGTGTCACTATTGATAATGAAGGATATTTGAGGTACGAAGGAGAATTACAGATATTGAAAAAGGAACTTCCCCCTGATATAAGGGTGAATGTAGTGGGTGATGCCTCTGAGGCTGGTCTGCTTATTGAGATGATCAAGCCGGGAGACACATTTGAATTCATATGGTCTGACAATCGGCATTAGGAGGTATCTGTATTGAGCTGTATTCTTAAGATAAGGGAGATTTTAGAAGAGTTGACTCCGGCAGAAAAAAAACTGGCCGGCTATGTACTGGAACATGGAGACCAGGTTGTAAGTCTGGCGGCCTCCGACTTTGCAGAATTATGTGATACCAGTCCTGCCAGTGTGATCCGCTTCGTAAAAAAGCTAGGTTTTGAAGGTCTTCAGGACTTCAAGATGGACATAGTAAAAGGATTGGCTCTCAAGCTGAACAGTCAGGAAAATGTTTATGAGGCTGTGACTATACATGATTCCACAAAAGACATAATAAATAAAATTGCAAGAGGAAATATCAAGGCTATTGAAGATACTGTGGGAGTACTCAATGAGGAAGCGGTATCCGAGGCTATTAAGGTATTGATAGAGGCTAATCACATCAATATATACGGAGTAGGGGCATCGGGATTGGTAGCTCAGGACCTGCAATACAAGCTAATGAGGATAAGCAAATCAGTAAGCATGTATATGGACAGCCACACTCAGCTGACCTCCTCTATACATATGAAGGAAGGGGATGTTGCAATAGGCATATCCCACAGCGGCAGAACGCTGGAGGTATATAAGGCTCTTGAAAAGTCTAGACAGCGTGGTGCTAAGACCATTTCAATAACGAAATATGGAAATTCTCCTGTAAGTGAAGCAGCTGATATAAAGCTATATACAGCCAGTGTTGAAAAGCATCTGAGGACAGGTGCGATAGCTTCCAGAATTGCACAGCTTACAGTAGTTGATATCATTTTTATAGGGGTAGCCAGAAATAACTATGGAGAGATATCAAAGTTCATTCAGGATACCAGGGACATGGTAGAGGATCTGAAAATATAACGAGGGAAAAACTATCCCCACTATGCGGTATGCAAACCTTGTTTAGTATTACATAAAATGACAGAATATCAATAATAATTTGGTATTCTGTCATTTTATTTGAAAAAAAGCTGAAAATAGATAAAAAACGATATTACATTAAAATAGCTCAATATTACTTTAGGTATTGATTATTTACTGCGATTTATATTAAAATAGAATAGTACAAGCTGGTAAATATATGAATCAACGTAATAATATCTGAAGACGGGGTGAAATTATGGAAACTCTAACAAATGCTGTGAACAGCCTGGGCTATACCGCATATGCAATAATATGTGCAATTGCAGGCATATTTATCTTATCTTCTGTTTTCATGTTCAGTATAAAGGGTAAATACAGAAAGCTGCAGAAGGATTTGAAATCGGCTGCAATGAAGAAGGACGGAGAATTCAGGAGCCAGGTACTGAGTGCCATAGTGGAGGAATATCGTATCATATCCATGGCAGCCAAAGGTGAGGTCAATACCCAATCTTTGGTGGAGAGGAATATCAATTCCAGGTTTGGTGGACTGAGACTGGGAGAAAGGTTTGTTAAGAATTCAGTTTCAATGATGGTGGTTCTTGGTCTTATGGGAACCTTCTACGGCTTGACTCTTTCGGTAGGAAGGCTGGTAGAGCTACTAAATGCCGGTGGGAACAGCGAACTGCTTGTAAGTATGGAGTCTATAATTGGTGGATTGGTCTCTTCTGTAAAAGGTATGTCAGTGGCCTTCTCAACGAGCCTTGCTGGTATAGGGGGATCTCTGCTCATAACTGTATTGGGAGTCCTTATTAATGTTGAAGAGGCAAGGCAGAGTATGATGGTTCAGCTTGAAGACTATCTTGACAATATTGTGGAGCAGGAGCTCCTTCAATATAAGGAATCTGAGCTGAGCCGCATCAGTACGGCGATAATGACCTCCTTTGACGGTTTCTCCTGTAGGGTTGAGGATGTCCTCCGCAATAGTGTGCTGGATTTTTCGGACAAGCTGGCTAAGGCAAGTGTCAGTATAGAAAGTTCATCAAAATGCCTTGAGGATACTATAGAGAAATTTGAAGAGGCACTGGCGGTATTCAATAATAATACCAGGGATTTCAGCGAATTCAACTATAATTTGAAAGGAAACATAGAGAGGATGGATGTGGCCTTTCTGAACTTAAGGGAATGTCTTGTAGAGACTGCAAGGATAATATCCTCAAATCAAAGGGTGATGAATGGTTTTACTGATGCTGTGCAGCAAGCCGCTGCAGCAATAAGCTCCGAAAAGGGAGATGTGCCCGGAGGAAGCAGATGAAAGCAAGGAGAAGGTATTTCGGCGGTGGAGCCCAGGCCTACGATTTCTGGCCTTCCTTCACGGATGTGATGTCCACTCTGACACTGATATTATTCTTCCTTATGCTTCTGGCCTACCTTCAAAATATCATCTTCGGCAACAACCTGGAGCATGCCAAACAGCAGTTGGAGATATCCAAGACGGATATAGCAAGTGCAGAAAGAGAGCTTAGGCTTATAAGGATGGAAACGGACAAGACCAAGGCAGCGCTGGAGTTGTCCCAGAAAGAGATAGAGAATCAAAGAGCTGTAATCTCAATGAGCAATGAAGAACTGAACAGACTCAGACAGAGGCTTCAAAGCATAGCTTTTTTGAGGCTGGATGTGCTTAAGAAGGTCAAGGAGTCGGTGGAGCAGGAATTGGGACGCTACAACGATAAAGGACAGGAGCTTGTTTCTATAGGGAATAATGCAAACATAGTCATTAATGAGAGTCTGGTTTTTGCCTACAATTCATATACTCTTAAGCCGGAAGCCAAGATACTGCTCACACAGCTTTCTAAAGCCTTTGAGAGGGTGCTTGAAAATTCTGAGGTGAGAGAAAGCATAGATGCCATAAGTATTGACGGACATGCTGACAGCCTTGGGGATTCGGATTACAATAGGGAACTGTCTGCCAGAAGAGCCACGGAAGTAGTGAACTTCATGTTCAAGGCTAATCCTGATCTGGAGATCAAGTATGGGAAGTATTTTGCAGCCAATGGCTTTTCTGAATTCCGTCCGGTAAGTACGGGTACTGATGAGGAAAGCAGGGCAGCAAATAGAAGGATAGAGATATCAATAACAGTCAAGGATTCAAATATTCAGAAAGTGATTGAGAAGTATCTGTATGAGACAGAAGGTATTTTGGAAGGCAGATAAATATAAAAAACGGCATATGCCGTTTTTTATATTTATAGTATTAAATTTTCTCGACATTTGATGCCTGAGGCCCTCTTGTACCTTGCACAATTTCAAATTTGACCTGCTGACCCTCATTCAGACTCTTGAATCCTTCATCCTGTATAGCAGAGAAGTGTACAAACACATCCTCGCCATCAGATACGGATATGAATCCGAAGCCCTTTTCAGCATTAAACCATTTTACTGTGCCTGTTTTCATTTATATCCTCCTAAATGCTACACTACGTATACAACCATTGTCACGAGTACTACCATTTTCAAACATTTGTATGTTTATCTGAAGTTGATGTACAATCTTATGCCAAAACTGATTTGTATATTTCATGCCTTTTCATTAATATTATCTCCAGATCATAGCAAATCATTCAAAAATTAATCATTCTTAAGCTGTTCCAATGCATCCATAAGCAAGCTCTCAGGCACTTCATCGTATATGCCCGCTTTTCCCAAAGCTTCGGGAAGCACAAACCTGAGATGGCCATTTTTAACTTTCTTATCATTTTCCATCAAATCCAGGACCTTATCCTTATCCATGGAGGGGAAACGGATAGGTAAGCCTGCGGCAGCAAGGAGCCTCCCCTGCCTTGACCGGTCATTTTCGCTTATGAGTCCCATGGCAGCAGCAATGAATGCTGCTCCTTCCATTCCCAGTGAGATAGCTTCTCCGTGGAGGAATTTCTTGTATTCGGTAGCGGCTTCAATTGCATGGCCGATGGTATGGCCGTAGTTCAGAAGCAGCCTGAGTCCATTATCCTTTTCATCCTGTTGTACTATTGAAGCCTTTATGCTGCAGGATCTCCGGACTATTTCAGTTAAGACCTTCGGATTTAACTGAAGTATATCATTGATGGATTTTTCCAGATAATCAAAAAAGCCATTGTCGTATATGATTCCGTATTTTATTACCTCTGCCAACCCGCTTATATATTCTCTGGGGGGAAGAGTGAAAAGGAAGAATATATCTGCCATGGTCATTTGGGGTTGGTAGAAGCTTCCTATAAGATTTTTGCCTTCCCTGTGGTTGATTGCTGTCTTGCCGCCTATGCTGCTGTCAACCTGTGCAAGCAGCGTAGTAGGTACCTGTACATAGGGTATGCCTCTCATGAATGTAGCGGATGCCAGACCTGACATGTCACCGATGACGCCCCCGCCGAAGCCTATTATCAGGCTGTCTTTTGACAAACGCATCAAAGCGGCTTTATCATAAATCTGTGAAAGGCTGTCAATATTCTTATGCTCTTCTCCATTGGGTATGATGCACCAATCCAGCTGGTAATGACTGTCCAAAGCCCTCTGAAGCTTGCCTCCCCAAAGTTCGCGTATGGAGGGGTCTGATATTATGAGCACCTTTCCCTCAGGATGAAAGCTGCAAATGAATTTATATATATCTTCAACTACGCCGCTGCCTGATACAACTTCACAGGAAGCGTCTCCAAATTCCATACTAAATGAGCTGCTATGTTTTTCTGACTGGATGAAGCTTCTTATCCTTACAGCAACATCATCAGGACTCATGCAGGAGGTATCTATTATAAGATCCCCCTCGTACAAACCTTGGCGGGAATTAAGGATCCTGTCTATCTCATGCTGCGGGTTCTCTACATCCAATAAAGGCCTTGCACCGGTACTGCCCACCCTTTTCAATATCACTTCAGGGGTCGCTTTAAGGCTGATTATTATGCAGTTTTTCCTTAGATTCTCCATATTACCCGGGGAAAGGACCACACCCCCTCCGGTAGCTATGACACAACCGGTACATTGTGACAGTTCTTTTATCACGGTACTCTCCAAATCTCTGAAATAGCTTTCTCCATGACAGTTGAATATGTCCTTTACAGAACAGCCCTCTTTTCTTTCTATTTCCTCATCACTGTCAACAAATTGTAAATCCAACATTTCAGAGAGGAGCTTTCCCGCAGTGCTTTTTCCTGTGCCCATAAAGCCTATTAATGCAATATTCTTCATATCATATACCCCTTACATATTCCATGTAACTGCTGTAGTTTGTCAGCATTTCTTCAAGGCTGTCTCCGCCGAACTTTTCTATGAATGAGGCTGCAAGCTCAAGGCTTGCAGCTGCCTCCCCAACTATTGAGGCTGCAGGTACTGCGCAGACATCAGAACGTTCAATGCCGGCAGGGAAAACCTCCTTGGTAAGGAGATCCACGCTTTGCAGAGGCTTTGAAAGGGTTGGGATGGGCTTCATAGCACAGGTTATCAGGATATCCTCACCGTTGGACATTCCACCTTCTATGCCCCCCGCATTGTTTGAGCTTCTGTAAAAACCGGCATTGTAGGATATTCCGTCATGAACTTTGGAACCGGGGAGCTGTGCGGCTTCAAAACCTGCACCTATTTCCACCCCTTTGATGCCCGGGATGCTCATCATCCCTCGTGATAATCCGGCATCAAGCCGTCTGTCCCAATGCACATGGGATCCGATACCCGGCGGCACATTTTTTACTATAATCCTAAAGGTGCCTCCTATAGAGTCACCTGATGCTTTAGCTGCATCTATGGCTTTTATCATAAGTGTTTCAGTATCTTTGTTTGGGCACCTTGCCGGAGAAGCTTCGATAAAGCTCAATATCTCCGGAGTAAGATTCGGCTGATGCTTAAGATATACATCTCCAATAGAAAGTACATAGCTATATATCTTAACTTCAAAGCTCTCCAGAAGCGCTAAAGCAACAGAGCCTGCCGCAGTTTTTATGGCGGTCTCCCTTGCACTAGCCCGTTCCAGAATGTTTCTCATGTCTTTATGCCGGTATTTTATACTTCCTGAAAGGTCTGCATGACCTGGTCGGGGCTTTGTCAAAGCCTTCTCGTACTCGGCATCGGTATTTGAAACGCTCATGATCTCTGTCCAGTTTTTGTGGTCATGGTTATATATCACTAGACATACAGGGCTTCCTATGGTTCTGCCGTGCCTTACACCTGCAGTTATCTCCACTTGATCCTGCTCAAGCTTCATTCGGCCGCCTCTGCCGTAGCCCAGCTGCCTTCTGTACAGATGTTTGTTTATATATTCCTCGCTGATTTCAATTCCGGAAGGGAGTCCTTCTATTATGGCTGTAAGGCATTTTCCATGGGATTCTCCGGCTGTCAGGAACCTTAACATAGTATCACCTCAGTCTTTTGATGTTTCATATATATTATCACATATTATGGCAAAAAGGTGTATTTTTCTATGATGTTTTGTGACATAATTAGTTTATTGAATAAGTAATAATTTTATTTAGTAATAGAGGGGGATAAAAATGACAGTCAAATCCATCCATAAAAAGCTGAAAGGCATAATAGAAGTACCCGGGGATAAGTCGATATCTCACCGGGCAGTCATGCTTTCGGGCATAGGCAGGGGTAAAAGCCTTGTAAGGGGATTTCTGCGAAGTGATGACTGTATGAGTACGATAAGCTGCCTGAAATCTATGGGAATCACCATTGAAGAAGAAGGAAAGGATATTGTTGTCTTCGGAGGAGGGCTTCATGGACTTCGAAAGCCTGAACAGGTATTGAACGCAGGCAATTCAGGTACGACCATGAGGCTTATGTCCGGGATTCTGTCAGGACAGGAGTTTTCCAGCATTATAACAGGAGATGATTCCCTTAGAAAACGACCCATGTCACGGATCATAGTACCTCTGCGTCAAATGGGAGCGCTGATAGAGGGGACAGGGGAAGGCGGTTATGCACCTTTGAAAATAAGTGGAGGAAAGCTCAGAGGAATAGAGTATGAGCTTCCCATCCCAAGTGCCCAGGTAAAATCGGCAGTACTGCTAGCAGGGATGTACTGTGAGGGTGTTACCAAAGTGACGGAGACTGTCCCTTCAAGGGACCACACGGAGATCATGCTTGGATATCTGGGAGCAGAAATAAATGTATCCGGAAATACAATAAGAATATCAAAGTCTGAGCTTATAGGTAACCGGCTGGATATACCCGGGGATATATCCTCGGCAGCCTTCTTTATTGCGGCAGCAGCTGCAATGCCCGGCTCAGAGCTTGTTGTGAAGTCGGTAGGCATCAATCCCACAAGGACGGGTATAATAGATGTGCTTCTGGAAATGGGGGCGGATATAAGCTTTGACAACCTTAGAAGCATGTGCGGAGAGGCTGTGGCAGATATAGTGGTCCGCGGCAGGCAGCTGCACGGTATAGCGATATCCGGAGACGTCATTCCAAGAATGATAGATGAAGTACCTGTGCTGGCGGTAATTGCAGCTGTGGCAGAAGGTACAACAGTGATAACAGGAGCAGCTGAACTTAAGGTCAAGGAGTCTGACAGGATATCTGCAATGGTAAGCCAGCTTGGAAGGCTTGGAGTAAAAATCAAAGAACTGGAAGACGGCATGGAGATAACAGGCCCTAATACAATAAAAGGGGGAGAGGCAGAAAGCTTCGGAGACCATAGGATAGCTATGGCAATGGCAATATGCAGTCTATTTGCAGAGGGTGATATAAGAATAAAAGGCAGGGAAGCGGTATCCATATCCTTCCCGGGATTTTTTGAGATGCTGTCGGATGTAGTAGTCTGAAAAATGCATACCTATTTGCAGCTATAAAAAAGAGCCCTGCAAATTTCTCTTGCAGAGCATCTTTCTTGAGAATTTCATAGCTATTCAATTATCTCAGGCTCTTCGTATTTTACTCCTTTTGTATCTACTGTGACTTTCTTCATTACCTGATCCTCAAGGGGTTTGTCGGAATAATCCCTTTTTACTGCTACTATTTTGTCCGCTGCTTCTATGCCTTCTATGACCTTTCCAAAGGCGGCATACTGTCCGTCCAGATGCGGTGCATCGGCTACCATGATAAAGAACTGTGATCCTGCAGAGTTGGGCGACATGGACCGAGCCATGGATATGACTCCCTTCTCATGCTTCAGATTGTTTTCAAAACCATTGGACTTGAACTCGCCCTTTATGCTGTAACCGGGGCCTCCTGTACCTACTCCTTCAGGATCTCCTCCCTGTATCATAAAACCGGGGATTACCCTGTGAAATATCAAGCCGTCATAAAAGCCTTTATCTGCTATGGATATAAAGTTCCTGACAGTATTGGGGGCTATGTCCGGGTATAGCTCTACCTTCATGATATCTCCGTTTTCCATCTCGATTGTTGCAATTGGATTGTTGCTCATGTAATTCATCCTTTCTGTTGTTCTTCCTAAGTATTATACGATATTTAATCCAGATTATTAACATATTCCTTCATGGACTCAAGAGGGATGGCTCCGGTGACTCCGTCGACAAGATAGCCTTCTGAGTTTATGAAATAAGAGGTGGGTATCCCGGAGACCTGATATAATTGGGAGACAGTACCCTTTACATCCAACAGTACAGGGAAATTGTAATTGTTGTCTGCTATAAAGCTTTCCACTGTCTTTTTATCCTCTCCTACATTCACTGCAAGTATCACCAGATCAGTATCCTTTGTTTCCTGGTACAGCTTTTCGATGTCCGGCATCTCCGCCTTACAGGGAGGGCACCAGGTAGCCCAGAAATTGAGGAAGATCTTTTTTCCCTTTAGTCCGCTTAATGAGATTTTGCTTCCGGTGAGATCCTCCAACTCAAAATCGTAGTCTTTCATCAGATTTATTTTTGAAGTATCCTGCTGGTTCTCAGACTCGTTATTTTCTTCAGCTGCTGTGGAATCAGAAGAAGGAGTTTCCTGTCCCCCTTGCTGATCATCAGATCCTTTACTTTCTTCAGCTGCTGCAGCGTCGGAAGCGGGAGCCTCCTGCTCTGTCTGCTGATAAGGGGGAGGGTCGATTATTGACTGTGGTTTGGCACTGAAGTTTCTGGTTGTTAATATTGCTACAACAACAAGTATTGCAGCAATGGTCCAAATAATCACATTCTTTTTCATAAATAATTCTCCATTTCATATATTTAGCAAATGGCATTTTGTTTTAATTAACTATTAGTGAAGCGTATTTCTTGATATTTATAATACCATTTATATATTGAAAAAATCAAAATACTGGCTCAGAACTGCAATTTTGTTGGTGAAGATGAGAATGCCCATGAGTATCAGCAGAATTCCGCTTATTACTGATATGGTATTTAAGTGTTTTGATATTCTCTTGAAATACTCGCTGAAGCTTCCAATGGCATATGCGGTCAGTACGAAGGGCACTGCCAGGCCTAGTGAGTATGAGGTAAGCAAAAGTATTCCCATATTTATGGTCTCCATACTTCCGGCATATATAAGAATGGATGCCAGTATAGGACCTACACAGGGAGTCCAGCCTGCTGCAAAGGCCATTCCCACAAACACAGAGCCTATGTTCTTTCCAAGCTTTTCAAAGGGAACAAGCCTTTTTTCGTAATAAAGGGTGTTTATCCTGAAGACACCGGATATATGGATCCCGAATAGTACGATTATTGCTCCGCCTATTTTCCTAAATACATTCATATTGCGTATCAGAAGCTTTCCTATGGAGGTTATGGATGCCCCCATGGCTATGAACACAAGGGAAAATCCCAATACAAACCCCAGGGACTTATAAACAGTATGCAGTCTTGCTTTTCCGGAGCTCAGTTCTGCAACGGTGGAGCCTGTCAAATATGTTATATATGCGGGTACCAGCGGCAGCACGCAGGGGGAAAGGAAAGACAGAAGCCCTGCCGAAAAAGCCAGCAGCAATGATACATTGTTCAATTACTTCACCTGCCTTATAATTAAATTTTAGTGAAGGTTTTATGCTGTATAGCAAAAAAACCATACCGATATGTACCCCCCACCGGTATACGCTTATAATATTATATCATGAATATGAAGATATTATGAAGAGGGAAATAAAAAAATGTTTATTGAGGCCTATTGATTTATTTTAGGATATTGAATATAATACTAAAAAGTACTAAATCGATGACTGGGATTAGTAGGCAGAGTTTTTCCTTTCAGAGAGCCTGCGTTTGGTGGAAGCAGGCAGGGAGGTTTTGTTGAATGGACCCGGGAGAGCAGCCCGAATATTAGTAGGCGCTGACGGA